>NZ_CP017243.1:0-300000 GCF_001908375.1 Rhizobium etli 8C-3
GTGCGGCTGATCGTTATTCCTGCCGTTGAGGATTTCGGTTGTGGTCAGCTGACCACCAAGCTAACCCCTTGGAAAACACCAACTTTCAAAGGCGGCTTGTCGCAGGCATTGTGCCGGTTACCGTCTGGCTCCCGAGCCAAATGACGCCTCTTAGGGGAACAGTAGACCGTGATCTCAATACGAACGCGCCCAAGGTCGCGCACGAACAAGACCAGGAGCGAAGTCTTCGCACGAAATGGCAGCCGCCTTTCATCAATTCATTGGCACCGGCGCGGCAAATCGCAAGGCGGCCGGCTGTGCCGGCTAATCGCGAGTGGGCGATGGCGCCGCATGGATAGGACGCAATAGGAACAAGTACCTGCTGCCATCCGCAGCCCCGGAATCTACGGGGCTGATTCGCGGCGGCACTTCCACAACACTGGGAGAATTCATCAACCGCTATCTTGGGCGAGGTGACGCAATGAGCCACTCGACCCTATGGTCTTTTGACCAGGCAAGAATGGCATTCGAGGTGAGTTTGGTGCCGTTGTCGGAGAGATCATTGCGAGTTTCGAGCGAGGCGACGACCGGAGATCGAGGTGTCCGGGGATCGCCGCGAGGCATTCTCGCGTCGCGTCATCGACGATGTTGAGCACGCGAAACCCCCTTCCGTAAGCGAACTTGCAGGCACGCGCGCACCGATCCTGGCCAACGCGAAGGCTCTGCCCGCTGGTCGCTGGATTTTGTTCGTGACCAAAAGCAAATGATCCAGTGGAACATTTCTCCACCGAACGACTGAGGCATATACCTATCTCGCAAGGCCCAGCCATCGGCACAGTATTTGAGTCCGTTGAAGAAGGTGATGGGTCCAGACGGCTTGGAGGAGGCATAGCCGTTCCAGCCGCCGAGTTTGGCGATGATCCAAGCGGCCCAGGCGAGCGAAGCTTTGGGATGGGGATTGGATTGCAGCTTGGTCTTGCCCTTGAAGCGGCTTTCGAGGGCGGCGAGCGTGTTGATCTCGTGGGGACTGACTGCCAGGCTTGCCGGGTGAGGATCGCCGCCACTGCGGTCCTGCACGAGTTGGAGGACGATTGCCGCGGCCTTGGCGGCGATGGCGACGAGCTTTTCCAGCCGCGGCGCTAACTGCAATTGGCTGTCCTCGATCTTGAAGCCCTGCGTCTTCATCACCCGGAAGAACTGCTCGATCATCCAGCGCTGCTTGTACCAAGCGACGATCTGCCAGGCGTCAGTCGCACTGGAGAGCGCATGGGTGGTCAAGAGCAGCCAATGCAAGGGCTCGACACCGTCGGGTGCGTCCGGTTCGACGACCTCGACCCAACTGAGCCTAACCCCGTCGGGCAGCCCTTCTTCGCGCAGGTTTTGCGGTTGCCTGATCGTCGCCTGGCCGAAGCGCAGGCACAACGTTGCCTGCCGCGCCGGACGGTCGGCGCGCTCGCGCAGCTCGATCGTTTGGGTGTCGCAGAACCGAACTGTCTCTACGACATCACGCAGTTTAGAGCCGCCGATGAGTGCATGGTCATGCATGACGCGCGACAAAAGATCGAAGCGTTGGTCGGGCAGGTGCGCCCACATCATAAAGAAGTCGCCCTATTGCGCGACCTCGCCAATGAGCGATGGCGTTTCGGCGACCGGCGACCGGCGACCGGCGACCGGCGACCGGCGACCGGCGGCTTCGGCGGGGGGGGGAGCGACGTTGGGGTCGACCGCATCTACGGGCTCTATCGCGAAGAAGGACTTTCCGTTCGCAAGCAGAAAAGCCGGGGCGGCACGCTGTCGGCACGCGTGGCCCGATCCTGGTCGAAGCGAAGGCCAATGCCCGAAGCTCGCTGAATCTCGTTCACGACCAGTTCGCTTGCGGAAGGCGGTTTCGCGTGCTCAACTTCGTCGAAGACGTGACCCGCGAATGCCTGGCGGCGATCCCGTGCACCTCGATCTTGCGTCGTCGCGTCGCTCGCGAACTGTCGGTCCTCATCGAACGGCGCGGCAAATCGGGGATGATCGTCTCCGACAACGGCACGGAATTCACCTCGAATGCCATCCTTGCCAGGTCGAAGGATCATAGTGTCGAGTCGCACGGCATCACGCCGGGAAGCCGATGCAAAACGCTAATGTCGAGAGCTTCAACGGCCGGATGCGGGACGAGATGGTCAACCAAAGCCTGTTCCTCGGCTGCGATTATGCCCGAAGCGCCATTGCTGGGCCGACGATTACAACCACTTCCGGCCGCACTCATCGCTCGGACCAGACCCGGGCACGTGATGCAGATACCATTGCCGCAACCGGCTCCAACGCTGCGCGAGATGAAAGCTTCGCGTTTCCGCCACTTGGCGTACTCGGAGCGCGCAGGCTCTAGTCGCTGCCGGAGAGGATTGAGTGCTAGGTCAGCGGGTCCACTGATCGAGGTTTTTCGCCAGACTCTGCTGTCGTGGGCCAGCAAGTCTTTTGGGGTGGGACGCACTGCCAACAGCTGCTTTTCCGGTGGTCAGCTGACCACAGCTACAACACTCTGAAAAGAAGCGACATTTTCGGGCGCTACTATGGACGGCGCATGACCCGCTCCTCGCGCCACCTCTCACAAGATCGGTTGTGTAGAGATAGGTACCGTCCTGTCGCCGCCATGGGTCGCGGGGTCTTGGCGGTCATTTTTGATCGTACATGACGTTCTAAGGGCATTGGTCATGGTTGCCCGGGTAGAATGGCCGACAGCCCTTCTATGCGGCTGGTGTAGTAAGGTCAGTTGATGCACGGAGCCGATTGAGCGGCTTCGTGTTCGAACGAACAATCGCGGTGTTTGTCACGACTGAAAGGAGACATTGCTTTGTAATCTTAACGGCGGTCTCCGCAGGATGCTTCAGGACGAAGACCTCCCAGGCTTCGAGGACAGTCGAAATTTGCTGGTCGTAAAACGAATGTTTGCAGATCTTCGGCCGTAATCATTCTTGTAGGAAATATAGCTGGCGGCGCGGACAAATGGCTCAATCAAATTGTCGAGCATCCTTGAAAGAACGCCGAAACGCGGACGGATTGTAAAAGAAACAAATACTGTCTGACTGAGTTCCGGCTCGCGCCCGAATTCGTCGTGCAGCCGAGACGGCTTTTTGGTAGCGAGGGGAGCGGCTGTCCTCTGCTTTTACCCGCGCCGCCGAGGGTCATGGCCCGCGCGCCTCTGCGGATCATAATCACCGCGGCTGAAGCCTTCAGCACGTTCCGGGGGAGGGGGCGAGCAGGCGGAGGAAGCCGGCTCCGCGGCGAGGATGTAGGCGCTGAGCTGAAACCGCGGAGCGATAGCGACTAGCGGTCCTGGCGCTACAGATCCCCAAAGGCCGGACCTGACGGCTATGCAGTCGAATAGCGACAAGAAAAGACTCTCTGCCATCGGGCGTCGGATGAACCATGCCCTCAACGGCGAATGAGGCCAAATCGGTGGGCTTCGTCCAGCAGGACCCGCACCGAGGACGGTTGCCAGTTCTTGCCGCTGCGCACAGGCCGTTCTCCCATCTGGTCCAGTTGCGCGGCAATGTCGCGCAGCGACAGGTTGGGATCGGCAATGGCAATTGCCGCCACCAGCTTCATCAGATAGTCTTCGGGAGCCCGGCGAGGGGATCGAGCAAGGAGTTCCTTCTCCGCGAGCTTTTCGCGTACCATGCGATGAACAGCGCGACGAAGGCGTTCGACGGTCCAGTCGTGGCCACGGCGATTGAGAACCCGCACGACATTGTCCCAACTGTGCTGCGGCCGGAGTTGACGCACCATCGGCAGCCACGTCTGCGCCGATGCAATGAGTTCATCGAGATAGAGCTTCTCCCGTGCCTGCGAGATTGCCTTGATCGCCTCCGGCCGTCGTTCTCGCAGACCGGGATTTCCAGGAAGCTTGCCGCGTGCCTTCGCCGCCTTAATGCCGGCTTTGGTACGCTCAGCGATTAGCGCCCGCTCGAGCTGCGCGACGGCGCCGAGGACCTGAAGGGAAAACATGCCCTGCGGGGTCGACGTATCGATTGGATCGCGGATCGACCGGAAATGCACGCCGCGGGCCTCGAGGTCCTCGATCACCGACAAGAGATGACTGACGGATCGGGCCAGTCGATCGAGGCGCACGACAATGAGGACGTCGCCGGCGCTAAGTTCAGCGAGTAATCGCGTCAGCACCGGTCGAGCCCGCGATGCTCCGGAACCATGCTCCTGATGGATCCGATCGCAGCCGGCTGCACGCAGCTCGTCCAACTGGGCATCGTGGACCTGTTCATCCGTCGACACCCGGGCATAACCGATCAGCCGCTTGGGAGATTGTTGGTTGTCAAATGTTTGTGGCTTTGCCATCGCGCTTGTAACGGCCCTGTCTCGAAGTAGTTTGTACAGATAAGGCATGCGTTAGAAATCGAACAGTTGCAAGCGTGTTTTAGGCATCAAATAGCGGCCCGCCAGACTCAAATCGCCGCCCGAGATAAGCAACGGAGCGTCCGCACTGACAAACCCGCGCCAGCGGGCTCCTGTGGCGGAAAGGCCGGAAAAACAACCGTTTTGGAGATGCCGCGAGAGCAGGGGCCCTCGGGAGGTCGCCGGCACATTATGCCGGAAGAAGGGTCGGGATTATGCGGGGCAACTGCGGCGGCCGAATTCTGTCTCGGGGAGTCCGGTCATCCCAGACGAAATCGGCCGAAAAGCCTGGAAAACCGCGCATTTCCTGCGATCCATGGTGACCGACACCCTAATTTGCGGCGTTATAGCAATCACTTCCGATAAGCGGTACTTATCGGTGGCGAGCCGCCACGGGCTCTTTTATAGCATGTGGGGAACCGCAGTGACCTTATAGCTTTCGTTTAAGACATCATTTACCATAATTTCAATGGCTTACGATCTCTCGAAAATCAGCCTGAGTGTCTTAATGCGGCCGGCTTTCGACGCTGTTGTCGCTCTGACGCGTCTGGACGAGCGCATTGAGCGCTCCGTGGTAGGATCAGGCTGGCTAGAACGCCAAAACTTTGCCGACGCCTGCGCCTCGCTGTGGATCGACGGAGAACTCGTCCATCTCGAAGACCTCGTCCTCCACGACGCCACCCGCGATATCCGCACCCCCACTCACGAACTGACCATCGCCCGCGACGTGCTGCGCACTCGCCGACGCATTTGCGGCCAGGCGCCTGACTGGGCGCTATCCGCCGAAGGTTTGCGGACGCTGAGGCAGACATCGGAAACCACGTCGGCCGCCGCGGGCGAGGCGGAGACGGCCGGAGTCATCAGGCCCAAGGCCCCGATCGAGCCAGAAGGGGAGGGTGATGATGGTGATGACGTCAAAGATCTGCCGGGCGTCGACTATGCTGCAATCGATGCGCTGCTCGCGCGCTCGGACGCCGCAATCGAACGAGCCAAAAAGCCCGGTCGGACCCCGGCCAATAACCGCGAGCGAGACCCTCTCGTCTATGATCTCGACTGGGACGAAGATGCTCGGCTCGACGAATGGCGCGGCGCGCTGCGCCAGGCCGAAAACTTGCCGGCCGTGCTGCAGGCGATCGTCGCCCTCGATGCCTGGAATGAGTTGTCGGTGCTGCAGCACGCGCCCTGGCTTGGCCGGCTGTTTGCCGCCTCGATCCTGCGCCAGGCCGGCATCACTACCGGCGCCCATCTTGCCGCCGTCAATCTCGGGCTCAAAACGATACCCGTCGATCGGCGCCGCAGTCGCGATCGGAAGACTCGACTGCTCGCGATTGCCCAGGGGCTGATCGCGGCCGCGGAGATTGGCATGAAAGAACATGACCGGTTGACGCTGGCGCGAAAAATGATGGAGCGAAAGCTGGAGGGACGCCGAACCTCTTCAAAATTGCCAGAACTGGTCGAGCTGGTCATGGCAAAACCGCTGGTCTCTGCCGGGATGGTTGCGAAGACGCTCGACGTCACACCGCAGGCGGCGCGGCGGATTGTTTTGGAGCTTGGCCTCAGGGAGATGACCGGGAGGGGGAGGTTTCGGGCATGGGGAGTGCACTAAGGTCTAAGGTCACCGGGCGATTGTTGGCATTCCGTGCAGGGTCGTGGGCCGCTAGTGTAAGCGACTGAGGCAAAGGGACGATGAGCGTGCGTCTAACAAAGGCAGACGTCATTGAGTGTTTCGAAAAGTGCGATAGATAGTATCGGCTAGCAAGCAAGGCTATCCTAGACCACTATGAACGCAACGACAAGGATTGCTACAAGCGCTGCACAATTGATGACCTGGTTGGGGCATCGAGCTTAAGCCGCTATCACGTTCTCGCTACCCCGCAGATCGTCAGGTACATATTCTTTCCCGGAACCAAAGGAATAGATCCGACTGATAAGTTTTCCGTCCCAGACGAACTTGAAGTGGTTGCCCTGAACGGCCCGATCTAGGACCTCACCCCGAAGTACGCAGACACAAAAGCCGGCACCTCGCTCTGGCGGCCTATAGAGCAGGCCGTCGAAACCGGCATCCATGATATGCCGACCGCGCTTGTATCTCGTGTCAATATCAAGGTCCGGATCCCAATCGCGACCATCAACGAAGCGGCCTTTCACGGTGCGCGACAATTCTCGCATCTCAAGTCCAATCGGTGCCTCGCTAGTGCGAGACAGGAACCTCTCTCGTTTCCAAATGGAAACAGAAAGGGCTGTCTGAATGTCGCTAAATAGTTCTAGCACCGGATTTTCGGGGCCGAAAAACCGCGAGCCCTCCGGGTTGTGATATGTGAATGGGGCATGATTCCAGTTCTGAAGAAGTGGGGCGTTATCATCAACAATCGTAGCTCCACCTCGGAGAATGCGCTCTCGGTCTTTCAGGCGCGGATTGGTTAGGGACTCAATCTCAGCCAGTTCCTTACTCCGACCATTCGCTACCCGCGCAAAAACATCAATCGTCGGAAATCGCGACGGAATGAGAGTAAAGAACGTTTGCTTGACGTCGATCACAGTGAAAGAGTTAGCCGCCACGCTGCGCGTCCACATATTGTCTGACACGGAATATATCCATCACTTGGCCGCCGCGCATAACGTCGAGAGCACTCTGCCCGCGGAAAAACTGGTTAGGTCTTCGGATCCAAGTGTCAGCAGCTCTGCTGTCCGGGAGTAGAATCTCAAGGGCCTTATGGATCGCGAGTAGGTGAGAGACTCGCTCGACGGTGTCTCTTGGAATTGAGCCTCCTTCTTTCTTCCACTTAAAGAAGGTCGATCGGCCAGGCGATCCCAGCAGGAGAAGTTGGTCTTCGGTTGAAAGCTCCCACAACTCCGCAAGTCCTTGAAATGCCTCCATGACTGCCGGAATCGATGATCGCCCTTCGGCCGCTGCGGCGACGGGTTCGATATTAGCCACGCATGAATCTCCCGAAAAGTCCCAATATGGACTTGTATTTCAAATAAGTCCCGATATAGATTAGTCCATATCGGGACTAGAATCGCAGTGTAGTCCACTGACGAATCACGATCAAGAGTCGCCGGAGAACGGAGCGCAGTTATGGTAAAAGACAACAAGAAATTCGAGTTCACTGTCGATGGCGCGATTTATAGCATCGGCGATAAAGTCATGGACGGCAGTCAGATTCGGGAGACCGCGGGCAAAGTGCCTGCGAGCGAGTTTGTCCTCATACAGATCGTTGAGAAATCCGGGCGCTCGATTGGCCTTGAGGATGAGGTGAAGTTCGCCCCGGGTGAAACTGCGGTATTCCGGACTTTCGAAAGCGATCGGGTTTACAACTTCACTGTTGACGAACGCGGTTGGGAGTGGGGCGAGGGAGCAATCGCTGCCGCCGATCTCTATCGTTACGCGGACATTGATGAGGACCGCGAACTGGTCCTCGATAGTGATGGTGACACAATCATCCCGGTCGATGGCAAAATCGATTTGAGCGGTAAGGGCGTCGAGCGCGTCCGTAGCCGCGAACCCAAAACCGTGACAATTAAAGTCAACGGGCGGCCGCGGACCGTTGAGAAGCGTCGCCATAGCTATCGCGAAATCGCCGCGATTGCTTACCCGAATCCCGACTTCGAAAACTTCAACTACACCACGACCTACCTTCATGGGGTCGGTGGTGCAGAGGGTGATCTCGTTGAGGGTGAATCTATCATGGTCAAGAATGGGATGGTGTTCAATGTCCGTCGATCTGATAAGTCGTGACCCGTTTCTGAAGCAACTCGAAGACGAAGGCTTCGAGCTTGAGGTGAGCAACGGTCATTTGATTGTCCGTAGCATTCCTTATGTGACGGTCGATGGCTCCTTGGCCCGCGGCGTCCTCACCTGTGCCCTTTCGCTTGAAGCGTCCTCTGGGTTGACCTCGACGCCGCAGGGCGATCACACCATGTATTTCGCAGGTGGGATGCCATGTCATCGCGATGGAAAGCCGATGAACAATATCGTCAACGGTGCCGTTCAGCAGCGCTTCGCTGATATTGATGTTAGCTATTATTTGTCGTCGAAGCCGGAGATCACTCATCGCTACGAGACTATCTACGACAAGGTAGTAGCTTACGAGGGATTGATCGGCGGTGCCGCGAGATCTTTGGACCGAACGGCTAACGCCAGGACGCATGCCCGCGGGTTGATCTCAAATGACGACAGTCCATTCGCAATTCCTGACTCTGCCTCGGCCCGATACCGTATAGGCGCGGTAAACCGAAAGCTTATGGGACGGGTCGCCATCATAGGCCTTGGCGGGACCGGGTCCTACCTGCTCGACCTTCTTGCCAAGACATGGGTCACGGAGATCCACCTGTATGACGGGGATCAGCTTCTTAATCACAATTTGTTCCGGTCGCCTGGCTCGCCTGAAAGGGAATTGCTCAAGGAGTTCCCTTTCAAGGTGAACTACTACACGCAGGTTTACGCGCGTATTCACAAGGGCATCGTTTCCCACCCGGTCCGCGTTACATATGGCAATGTTGACGAGCTCTCGGGCTTCGACTTCGTCTTTGTCTGCATCGATAAGGGCTCGTCGCGGCGCGAAATCGCTGAGGGACTGGTCCGGTTGGCGATCCCGTTTATCGACACCGGGATCGGCGTTGGCCTGGAGGATGGCAGGCTGGACGGATGCGCGAGGGCGACGTTCATCCGCCCAGGCACCGACTGGAGCGAGGTCGAGAGGCTGCTTCCCTTCGGCGATGACGTAGAAGATGACGATGTCTACCGAACGGATATCCAGATCGCGGCCATCAACTCGCTAAACGCAATCATGGCCATCATGCGCTGGCAGCGGTGGGCGGACTATTTTCGTGATGAGCGTAATGAGATGAATTCGGTTTACATGATCGAGGGGAACAATATCTCGAACAGGGCTGCGATATGACGCGGATTAAAAGGCTGAGAACAGTCTTCACAGCGGAGATACCTGAAACTCTCGACGACGGGGTTTTGTATGTTTCGCGGGAGTGTCGCGTCGCACTCCACAATTGCGCGTGCGGGTGCGGTGAGGAAGTATCGACGCCTCTGGTCGCGACCGAATACAAGTTAACTATGCACGGCGACAACGCATCGCTCTGGCCATCGATCGGCAATCACGACTTTGCCTGTGCTTCGCACTACGTCATCGATCAAGGGATGATAGTTTGGGCCAACAAGATGTCACGGGCTGCAATCGAGGCCGGCCGAGAGAAGGATCGGCTTCTTAAGCGACCGCCCGCGCCTTCCCCTATTGCAGAAACGATGGGACCAACAGCCGGAGGTCTATTTGGCTGGTTCAAGTCCATCTTCCGAAAGTTCTTCAACTGACAGGCGGCGGACGCAGGCGAACAAAGACCTGCGTCCTTCTGACATTTAGTGGCTTGCGGTGACGGGAAGGCGGAAAGTTCTCGCTCGGGCTACCCAATCGGTCCACCGTCGGGCTCCAGTGATAATGACTCGCGTCGAGAGCCGGCATAGTGCAATCTGGGGTAGGGGGAATCAGGGGTAGGACATGCATCTCATCTTCGGCTTGGCAGCAGATGGTCGAGTTTATCCCGACGCGCACGACGCATCCGGAAGTTTGGATGAGGATGTCGTTGGACCCTTGGGTCTGGTTCAGACGCTTGAAACCCAGCTAGGAATGCTTGCACCGAGCGTTTCGAAGGCGGTGCGCATTTCGACTTATCTCGCAAAGCTCCGTGCTTGCGGTGGCGATCGTTTCTGGGCCTCGTCATTTTCGAGGGATCCCTGGTCTACGGCCGCCACCCTCCTTGAGTGGCGCGATACGCTGGTGGGCGGTGGCTGGCACGGTACCGCGACCGGTAGCAATCGCCTAGACGATCTCGCTGCCGCAGAGGCAGTCGAGCCAACATTGCCGGCGGGCTTGGAAGATCGCGCCATAGCTTTGCTCGACGTCCTTAAGACAAGGCCTGGCCTAAGAATTCACCAACTCGGTTTGGCAGACCGGCGGGATCTTTTGCCGCCACTGTGGGCACGCATTGTTAAGGCTCTCGAATCCGTCGGGGTCACGATCTTCCAACACGAGCAGCCCGACCTGGCGGCAGAGGGCTCTGACCTGCGCATAGTGCAGAGGGTTCTATCAGGGGAGCCCGTCCAGCCACTGGCAGGCGACGGCACTCTTACAATGGTGGAAGCCGATACGGAGCTCATGGCTGCTGAAACGATCGCCGACTGGTTAGCAGCCTTGCCGTCGGAGGACCTGCGCGGAAGCGTCATTCTCGCTTCCGACGGCGATACGGCGCTCCTGGACCATGCTTTGCGGGCGAGGGGCATTCCAGCCCTCGGGCTCTCCGCCTCATCACCCTGGCGTGGAGCACTGCAGGTTCTTCCTCTGGCTTTCGCCGCCGCGTGGCAGCCGTTCGATCCCCGCGCGCTATTAAACCTCTTTCTCCTTCCCAGGCCACCTGTTGCGGCCTGGGCCGCGCGTCGGCTCGCACGCGCGCTCAGCGAAGAGCCGGGGGTCGGTGGCCGCGTCTGGCGCGAAGCATGGGTCCAAATCGAGGATCGCCTGCTCGAAATCAATACGCGATCCGACGCGGATACAGCGCGCCGTAAAACCGACACGACGCTTGCGGAATGGCGCGCATGGACGGAGGTCGGGCGCTTTGCGAGAGGCGAGGGGATGCCACTGTCGGAGGCGTTGGCGATCTGCGGGAGAGTGGCCGCTTGGGCGATGCGTTCGGACGGTGGCGATGGCGACCGCTTGCTGATGGCAGTTTCGAATGCTGCGGCTGCTGTGTCTGACGCCCTGAGCCGCCTGGAGCTTTCGGTCATTCCCGCCCTCCTTCTCGAGCGGGTTGTCTTGCAAGTCCTGTCGGAGGGCGTTCCCAATCCGGACCATTTTGCGGAAGCTGGTGCTGTTCGTGCCATCAAGGCGCCAGGAGCATTGTGGTCCTCGGCCCTGCGTGTCATCTGGTGGAACTTTGTCGGTCCTGGCGAAAAGATTGCCATCACACCATGGGACAATGCCGAGCGTGAAGCGCTCATTGCCAATGGAGTGGAGATCGATGCTTCACCAGCGATTGCGCGTCGGATCGAGGCCGCCCATAGCAGTGTCATCCGGCGTTGCCACGGAAACCTCATTCTCGTGCGCCCAGCGCTTGCGCGCGACGCGCAGACGACCCTTCATCCAATGGCGCATCGTTTGCGGCCTCTGCTGAAAGAAAGCGGGGCGGCGATCACCTTCAAGGCGGAACGGCTGCTGCGTGAACCCGATGCCATGCTCGCCGGCAGGATACTTCCTCGCCAGCTTGTTGGACGGCAAGTGCAGCCGCCAGCAGGGGTTCCAGTCTGGACAATACCGCCGGGAACGACACGCCTTACCGACACCCGTCGTGAGAGCGCGACTTCGCTGACACGGATGTTGAACTGTCAATTGAGCTGGTTCGCCCAGGATATTCTCAATCTTCGGCCGGGTCGTTTTGCAGAAATCCCAGGCACCGACCAGCTCTTCGGAAATCTCGCCCACGAGATCGCCCGCCGGCTGCTCCTTCCGGGCGCACCACCGGCCGAAGCCGGTATCAGGACGGAAGCAATCAGGCATTTCGAAAGCCTGCTTCCCGAGATCGCAGCTCCGCTCCTCCAGCCCGAACATGCCGGAGAACTCGCGGCCGCTCGCGAAATGGTGCCACGTGCCTTGGAGGCGCTTGTTCGCCTGCTCCATGCTCAAGGTCTGGAGATCGTCGGGTCGGAGCTCGATCGGGAAGGTATCCAGGGGCAGCTCCTGCTTCAGGGCAGACTCGACCTCCTGGTTCGTCGCGGCGACCGGATCGCAGTTCTGGACCTCAAATGGACCCGCTCCGAACGGCGATATAGGGAGGAAGTCGCGTCCGGGCGTGCCATCCAGCTAGCCATCTATCGCGGGCTTTCGGCCAGCGACGGGACGGGTGCTCCGGGAGGCTATTTTCTGCTGCGCCAGCGACGCATAGTAGCGGGTCCGGGCTCCATTCTGACCGGCAATCCTATTGAAGCGGATATAGATGACCTCGCTACGCTTGGCCATGTGAAAAACGATTGGCGTCTCTGGCACGATCTCACCACGAAGGGGACTCTGATTGCGGCCGGCTTCCCCGATACAGGTGATCTGCGACCTGCTGGGCTTGCGATTGATGCAGCGAAAGAACCCTGCCGCTTCTGCAATTTGCGCGGCCTCTGTCGCGTCTACGAGGAGCTTGTTTGATGTCGCGACTGACGACCATTACCGCCGCCGCTGGCGCCGGAAAGACGACGAGGATCGTCAATGACATCGCCGACGAGGTTCTGGTGCGTACGCCCGAACAGATCCTTGCGACGACGTTCACCATCAAGGCGGCGGATGAACTTGTCGAACGCGCCCGTGCCAAACTATTTGAGCAAGGCAAGGCGGACGCAGCTGCCCAGTTGCTCGGTGCGCGCTTCGGCACTGTCAACGCCGTTTGCAGCCAAATCGTCAGCGAATTTGTCATCGACCTGGGGCGCTCGCCGTCGACCGCTGTCATCGGTGAATCCAACATGTCGCTGGTGTTCAGCGTGGCCGCGGACGGTGCAATCGCCGCACGTGCCGAGGTCCTGAACGAACTCGCGGACCACTTCGGCTACAATGATCCTCGTGCGCCGGGGACGGGAGAACCGCCTGACTGGCGCCGGACTGTGCGCAGTATCGCGACCCTCGCGCGGGCAAATGGAATTGAGGCTGACCAGTTAGCCTCGTCGGCGCAGCGATCAATTGAGGCCTTTCTGGCATGCTTTCCACCTCCCGCGGCAGACGCCGCGGACCTCGACGCAGCACTGGCCAACGCGTTGAAGGATGCCTTCGAAATGCGCCCGGCCATCGTGAGCAGCACGGGAGCGGATTCGGTCGAGACGATCAGGGCGGCGCATGAACGCATTTTACGCGGCGAAACGCTCAGTTGGTCGACTTGGGCGCGTTTGACCAAGGTGAAATGCGCGCCCACCAAGGACGGACAGCCTTATAATCAGGCGTTGATCCATCTTATCGCCGCGGCGGGGCGGCACAGCGAGCATCCGCGGCTCCGGTTCGAATGCGAGCAGTTCATCACGGAGACGTTTCATTGCGCCGCCGAGGCGTTGACCGCTTACCAGGATTGGAAGGCCGAGCGTGGGCTATTGGATTTTACGGATCAGGAAGCTCTCGCGCTAGAGATCCTCAAAACACCTCACCTGGCCGCAAGGCTCAAGGAACGTGTCAGCCGTGTCTTCGTCGATGAGTTCCAGGATTCGAGTCCCTTGCAGCTTGCCGTGTTCACACTTCTTGGGGAGCTGGTCGACGAGAGCACCTGGGTTGGTGATCCGAAGCAGGCCATCTACGGCTTTCGCGGCGCCGACACCGAGCTGACCCAGGCTGCGTTTCTCGGCGCTGGGGGGAAGCCCGAGGACAATCCGGTCCTGTCCAAATCATGGCGAAGCCGCAAAAGCCTGGTCGATCTCTTCAATGCCATGTTTACGCCGGTCTTCGAACGGATGGGACTGCCGGCGGCGAAGCACGCGTTTTCGGATGCGGCGCGATCCGACGCTGGCTTTGACAAGCCTTCAGCAGGATGGTGGTGGCTGATGGGCAAAGTCGACGAGCAGGCACAAGCCCTCGCGGAGGGAATCCGGCAATGTCTGGCCGAAGCCGACAACTGGCTTGTCGAAGACGACAAGCACGATCACAGGCCAATCACGCCAGGTGACATCGCCATTCTCTGCCGTTCCAATACCGATGTCGGACGTTTTGCCCTCGCCCTTAGCCGTGCTGGACTTCCGGTGGCAGTTGAACGATCGGGACTTGCGCGTACACCCCATGTGGAATTCGTGCTCGCCGCTTGTCGGCGCGTGGCTGACGCGACGGATCGCCTTGCCCTCGCGGAGCTCGCCCGCTTCTTCGCTGATGATGCCGGTTCCAATGCATGGCTGCAGGCTGCTACCTCTGATGATGCCGACGCAGCGCTCCGGGCAGCCGTGCCGATATCGGATGCGCTTGATAGGCTCGCAGGTCAATTGCTCAATTTCACGCCGGCCGAACTGGTCGACGCCGTACTCGCGTTGCCAGCACTGTTGAGCCATATCGAGAGCTGGGGCGATACCGCGATGCGCTTCGACGACCTCGAGGCGTTGCGCGGTTTCTCACGCGCCTATGAGGAAGAGTGCGCTGCATCCGGCTCGCCTGCGACCCTGCAGGGGCTGCTGCTTGCGCTCGACGGAGCGGAGCCGAAGCGCCCCCCAAGCCTTGCCAGTGATGCGATCCAGGTCATGACCTATCACGGATCGAAAGGCCTTGAATGGCCAATGACGATCTTGACCGGACTTGCCTGGGAATCGAAGGCGCGGCTGTTCGAGCCGGTCGCCGAGACGACCGGCGAGCTTGATTGGCGCAACCCTCTGGCGGAGCGGTGGATTCGCTTCTGGCCGTGGCCGTATGGTCAGAGTGGAAAAGGCGGCACGATCGATGTTGAGGTAGCGAACTCAGAGACGGGGCGGCGTGCTTTGCAACGCGCTGTCGAGGAAGACACCAGGCTTCTCTATGTTGGCGCCACGCGAGCCCGCGACTATCTGATCTTTGCTCCGCCGGCGAAAGGCCCGCTCAATTGGCTGAGCCTGCTCAATGCGCCGGAGGCCGCAGCGCATGTCGTTCCTCCCCAGAACGACGATAACCAGCTTGGGGTTGGGAACCAGAATTTCACAGTCAATGTGAAGGCGCTTGCGACGAGTGGCGAATTGACGGAGCGTGGCAGGCTGCCCACCTACGTGCGAGCGCGAACGACCGAGCCGCAGGTCCGTCCGCCCTTGTTTCTGAAACCAAGCGAGGCGGTAGGTGGAAGCTGGAAGGTCGTCGAAAGGGTTGACCTTGGCGGAAGGCTCCCGATACACGGGATCGCCGACATTGCAGCGCTAGGCGAAGCGCTCCATTCCATCATCGGCTATGATGATCCAGACCGCGACCGAAGTCAGCGCCTTGCCGACGCGTCGTCTATCCTGACGCGTTGGAACGTGATTGGCTTCAAAGCAGATGATGCGCTTATCGCCAGTGACCGACTAGCAACCTGGCGCCGCGGCCGATGGCCGGTGACCAGGTGCATTGCTGAAGTGCCCGTCACGTCACCCGCAGCCGATCAGCTTCTCAAGGGCCGTATTGATATGCTGGTCGAAACCGGGATTGATTTCGCTATTATCGACCACAAGAGCTTTCCCGGCCGTTTCGAGCTTTGGGAAGAACGAGCCGTTGGCCACGCGCCGCAACTTGCTGCCTATGCAGGTGCGGTGGAATCAATCACCGGACGGCGTTGCTCTGAACTCTGGATCCATATGCCCGTAGTTGGCACAATGTTCCGATTGGCTCCAGTGACGCGCGATCCCTGAAACATAAGCCATGGCCGCCGGCGCAACGCCGGCCAATCTCCTCGAAAGTGTTGAGGTTAAGGTGCAGCAACTTAACGACGTTTTTTGTCAGGCTACGGCTTCCATCGGAGGCCTCTACTTTCATCTACCAGTCCATGGAAGCGATCCCAAATTTCGCGAACGCGTATATTGCTATGAATTATATCACCAACTTCGGCAGATCTGGCCGTCGGACACTGCGTTCGTGTTGAACGGTGAAGTAGACAAACAAGGACACGCTCTGATCAAGGCAACCGGCGCCCGTCTCGCGTCGCCGGATCTGCTTGTTCACATCCCCGGATCGATGGACAACAATCATGCCATCATTGAGGTGAAACCTGGTTCTGCGCGGCTTGGCGGCATATGTAAGGATATTCTAACGCTATCTGAATACTGTCGCCTCGTAGGCTACCATCGCGCTATTTACCTGTTCTATGGCGAACTTCCAGAACGTCTGATCACCCAAGCGATCGAGATTGTCACAAAAGTCAACGGGCCGATCACTCCCATAGAGTTGTGGTTCCACCCTCAACCCGGAACACCGGCCGAGCTAGTCGGCACATTGATTCACGGTGACTCTGCGTCCAAGGGCTTTTGAAATGCCTGGGCGCGCTAACGCGTAGGGGAGTTGACTAATCTTGTCCTGAAAGGGAACAAGCAGATTATCACACGGGGCTTTATGCATGAACAAACAGATCGATCCGCAAGACCGAAACATTAAATCTCTTTTCCAAGACTTTTACCGCGTTCCCGATTATCAGCGGGAGTACGTTTGGGGTGAGACGGACCCTCGCGGTGAGGGTGGCGAAGAGGTCGAACAATTTCTGAGCGACATCTACAGCGAGTACCAGAATGCCAGTAAGAACGACGCGCCTGAGTATTTCATCGGGACCGTTGTTGTTTGTCGCGAGGCCGGCGATGTTTTCGACCTCATCGACGGTCAGCAGCGAACTACAACCGCCTATCTCACATTATGCGCGCTCCGCGATAAGCTGGTCGCTTTAAAGGCAGATGTTCCAGAGGAACTTCCCGGACAGATAATTTACAGCTCCACCAACTGGCAGGGCGAGACAACGCAAAGTCTAAGGCTCGACCTTCAATACGAAGATGCGGGCGACGTCCTAAGAAGGTATGCGGAAGGTGCAGGCACCGACGCCCCCAGCGATGGAACGAGGTCAATCCGAAATCTCTACAATGCATATCTGACAATCAAGGAATTTATTGAGACCACGCTTAAAAACGATCCAGCCGAAGTACGCCGTTTCTACGGCTACTTCACCAACAAGGTGAAGATCATCCGGATCGAAACTCCGACCGTAGCCGTGGCGTTGAAAATATTTGAGACGATCAATGATCGTGGCGTCGGCCTCGACGCCATGGACTTGCTCAAGAACCTCCTTTTCATGAACGCAAAAGGTGAGGAGTTTAGCAAGCTGAAAGCTGTGTGGAAACAGCTCACCGATGCTATCTATCAGGCGAACGAAAAGCCGCTACGGTTCTTGAGGTACTATCTGCTTGCGGCGCATGACGTAGACGGAAGGCTTCGTGAAGACGCGATCTACGATTGGTTTCGGAAGAACGCGGAGCAAACCAATCACGAAAAAAAACCGCTCGCTTTTGCCGGAAAGCTGCTTGACGCTGCCAAGGCGTATGCTCACTTCGCGAAGGGACAGAACGTCGCTGGCGAAGAAGAGGCAGGAATCATCAACACCCGTCTGCTCGGAGGAAAGTCCATAAAGCAGCACTTTATTCTCCTGCTTGCTGGTCGCTCCCTGTCCCCTGCGAATTTCAGCAAACTTGCCGACGATCTGGAGAAAACCATGTTCGTTTGGCTACTGACCGGCACGTCAGGTAAAGAGTATGAGAGACGTATTATCGAAGCTGCGCATCAGCTCAACAAAATCTCTGATGCGCAGCTTGAACTGTTTTTGGAGAAAACCTTGCGTGCCGAGCGTCAAACGCTGGCCCTTGAATTCCGGAGGACGTTGCTTGGTTTGAAGACCTGGCAGCTCCGCGGCTTCCGTCTCCGCTATCTACTGGCAAAGCTCACGCAGTATATCGACCTGCAGGCATACGGCTCGAGTGCATCGCGCGACCGCCTGTCCGACTACACGGCCGGCGGCAACGACATTGAGCACATCTTGGCATCGAATGCTTCTTTCGAGGCTATGGAAGAGTTTGGCGAGGGTGCCGCCGATATTCATATTCGCCAGTGTCTCGGCAACCTGTTACTCATCGAGAAAGCGATCAACAGGGCGCTTCAGAACGGCCGGTATTCCGGAAAAATCGTAGCGTATGAGCAGTCGAAATTTCTGCTAACGAAGTGTCAGGCGGATGCTGCAGCGCACGAGGTGGGCAAGGACGACAGGATTACGGCAACCGTGCGCAAGCTTGAAAGCTGGCAAACTTGGAATGCGGTAGCTGTCACAGAGCGTCAGGAGTTTCTGAGTAAACTGGCGGAGGTCGTCTGGGATATCCCAATGCCTTCAGCATCAAGCAACTGACAAGGAGTACCAGCGGCTGCACGAAGGGTTATGCGCGGACTACCTGACACGACTAAGGTGCTGAGCCAGCGCAGGTAACCACATGCGATAAAGCGCTTCGAGCCCCACCTGCAGTGCGGGCCGGCCCGTCAAAAACGTCCGGGTTGAATATCGCTCCGTGGGACTCTGTATGGAAATCGTTAGGGCTGCTTGATTACAGGCCGCATCTCTATCGAGATCTGCAGATCTCGACCGTCACGCCAAGACCGGTTGGTCCGTCTCCGGGCCCAAAGGGTGCCTGGTCTCCAATTCCAAGATCAGCCGTTCGTTTCAGTAATCTCTGTCTGTTTCTATAGGTTCATTACGCCCGTATGCTTCCGTCAGTGAATGGCAGTTTGTTCAGCCAGATGGAACCCTTGAGGTCCCGCCTAGTCATTGGTCTCCATTGCGCACTCATTCGAGTCACCCAGCGTGGATGTTGGTTTGATTCCTCGTCCCGAAATAGCGCCTGCTTAGGCTAAATCGATTGGATGCGCGGTAATCAAAATAGGTGGTAGGCCGTCTCCGTGATCATTCCAAACCGTCCTAATGCAATAACTGCGGCCATTCGGCATCCCGACAAAGCAGTCAACGACTAGCTTCATTCCGAAGGCATGTTTCTCTACTGAAGCGACAGGATTGCAAGCAGCGTGCTCTCGCATCGTTTCCTTAAATGACTCAATGTCTTCACGTTTGTGGCCAACGCCTTCAAAAAATTTGGCCTTCGCTGCTCCTATTGAATGGTTGTTGTTGAGAAGGTAGTCAGCGACCTTATTGTCGGCAATGCGAAGGTCTTGGGGGTTCTCAATCCACGATTGCTCGCCCAATGGCTGCCAAGGCGGGGTGTCATGCATCGATCGGCTCCAGATCACTCCCGAAGACCGTTACTGTCAAAGCCGGGGCAAGCGAAACCTCAACCTCGTATGCATCTCGCGACGGATAGCTATCGACGATGACTCCTTCTGTGCCTGCGGGAATATCGATTCTCGCGGCCGTGAAAGCACGCCGCAGCCTGACTAGGGAATGTGCGGCAAACCGATGGCCCGCTGTCCTACGGATAATGTCCTCAATCTGATGGGGCGCGAACGCTACGTCCCAATCCCAGCGACCGAAGCCACCTGAAGCATTGATTGCCCCGATCCACTCGTCGAGCGCGAGCCTTTTTGCCTTGTCCTGAGGGCTGTCAGTGCCCTTGACTTCCAGCGCCAGCATCGTCCCACCTGTGAGGCGCACAAGGAAGTCCGGAACATAGCGTCGCCGCGAACCCGCCCACATGTAGTAGATCTGGAAGCCGAGATGATCGTTCTTGGCATAAGCGATGACGTCGTCGCGCTTCTCGAAGATGTTCGCTGCATGTCCCTCCCAGGATGAATCCCCAACCAGGTGGCTGATATGCGACTTGGTTGTCGGAAAGCACGGCTTGGTGGTGTACCAGGTCCGCATCTGGCCGGTGGCGCCGATCGGGTTTTCCTCGTCGAACACCGGCGTCAGACGTTCCGTGTTCTGCTCTGTCACGTTGCTCAGCACATGCTGAACGACGAGGTCGATGTTGAGTGCGATCAGAATCCGCCGCCGAAGCGGGTCGGAGTGGAACAGCGACGGGATGTCGAGGCGGTCGGAGTTGAGGAACGCCTCAACGATCTTGACCAGCTGCGCTGCGAGATACTCGTAGTTACCCGAAAAACCGTGGCTGAGTTCGGCGAAGGCCTTCCGTGCTGCCTGAAAGACGAGACGTTGCAGACGAAAGCCGTCAGGCAGTTTCTCGAGGTCGATGGCTGTCACCTTGCCCATGTCGGTCGCGCCGCCGAGCGCGGGGGCCAATTCCGCGCTGATTGGCGTGCTGGCAGGGTCGAGCACGAGCGGTGTTACCTTGCCCCAGTCCATGGCAAGTTGTGGTCTCACGACCGTTTCAACCCGCAGCACGTTCGGCCAGCGAAGTTCCAGGTGGGCCCGCTCGGGCAGGACTTCGATCTGAGTGGTCGGTTTCGGAGGCGGTGGAGCTTCCCCGCCTTCGCCTGTTTCCGAAATGGAAAGCGGCACACCGAAAACGTTGACGTATTCGGGCAGGAACAGGCCATTCTCGTCCGTGTCATAGGACACCCGACGCAATCCGCGCCCGACGACCTGTTCGCAGAGCAGCTGCGAGGTGAAGGCCCGGAGACCCATGATGTGCGTGACGTTCTTGGCGTCCCATCCCTCCGACAGCATCGCAACCGATATGACGTTCTGCAGATCCTGTCCGGCCCCATCCCGCTTTCCGACGTTGTCCACGATCTCACGCAGCAGTTCTTCCTTCTTCAGGGCGCGGAACTGCTGGCGGCGGGTCTCGGGGATGGTCGCAGCGTCGATGATTGCCTTCAGCCGCGCCTCGTAATCCTTGTCGGAGGTCGCGGTCTCGCCGATCTCAGCCTTCTCCAGCACCTTGGAATCGACCCGGAGCGTTCGGGTCGGTGCGTGCAATTCCGGCCAGTGCGCATCGCCCTTGTTGAAATAGGTCTCGATGCGGGCTGCGGTTTCGGTGCGGTTGCAGACCGTCAGCATGACCGGCGGGGAATGATGCCCGGCCTCCTGCCATTGCGCCCGAGTTTCCCGCCAGTCGGCGCCGAGCAGCGTATAGGCGTCCTGGACCAGCTTCGGCAGCGCTTCATGCGCTTCGGCCTTGCGGTTCAGATCTTCGGAAACGGTCGGGTCGCGGTAAATGTGGTAGAGTTTCGAGCGCAGCGTCTTAGCATCCGGAACCGCATCGTCCCTGACCACCACGCGCGGGGTCTTCACCAGCCCGGCCTCGATCGCGTCGTTTAGGCCGAAATCCGAGATGATCCAGTCGAACAGCGCAGTATCGGTGCTCTTCTTACCCGTCGGCGCGAAGGGCGTTGCCGACAGGTCGAAGCAGCGCTGGATGCGCCGGGTCTTGTGGATGCGGTCGAGCCCCTCGATCCAGCGCGTTGCCTCGTCGAGGTCGATGCCATGCTCCTCGGCATGCTTCTTGCTGATCTTCACCTCGGGCGGCTTGCGATAGGCGTGGTGTGCCTCGTCGTTGATGACGATGATGTCCTTGTGCGCCGCCAGCTTGCCCAGCACGCGCCGTGTGAAGGCTTCGTCGGATTCGCGCCCCTTCTTCACCACCGAGCGGTCCGCTTCCTTCAGCGGCATTAGCGTGTGCCAGTTCTCGATCATCACCTCCGCCTGGTTCAGTTTCTGGCGCAGGGCCTCGGACGGGCACAGGTTGAACTCGTCGTAATAGCTGCCCTCGCTGGGCAATAGCACCTGCAGCCGTTCCTTCACGGTTAGGCCGGGCGCCACGATGAACACCGCACGGCTGAAATCCTTGTTCCGCTTCGGATAGGTCAGCGCGTTCAGCACCTGCCAGGTGATGATCATCGCCATCACCGTGGTCTTTCCCGCGCCCGTCGCCATCTTGTTGCAGAGACGCTCCCATACTCCGCCATCGCCGGGGATCGCGATGCCCTGCTTGTAGCCTGCCGCACCCTCGACCCACCAGATCAGCGTCTCGATGGCCTCAAGCTGGCAGAAATAGAACGGATGCTGTCGCGCTTCGTGGTCGTGCCAGTGCTCCAACAGCTTGCGGGTGACGATGGTCACGCCGGGCCAGCCGTCTTCGCGCCACTGATCCACGCGGATGCGGATCGTGTTCACCAGATCCAGCACCTCTGTGCGTTTGGTGTTGTTGCGCGCGTCAAAGACCTCGTAGCTTGCCGGCCGCCGCTCGGGCTTGATCTCCAGCTTGCCGCCCTTGGCCTCGACCCAATGCTGCGCCGGGCAAACGAAGGGCGAATTGATGATGAGGGACATGGGCTTATCCCTCCAGCGACATGATCTTGAGCGACTCGATCCCGCGGTCGTCCACGATCTTGACCGCGATGCGTCGGTTCTCGCCCGCTTCGAAGGGCAGCGAGACGGTGCCGTGGAACTGCTCCAGCAGGTCTTCGTCCAGCTCTGCCCTCACGGTTTTGCGCAGGCGGTTCCAGCCGCCCTTCGCATCCGCTATCGGGAAGAACACCTGATGCGGCATCAAGGATCGGTTGTCGTAATCCACGTCAAGCGACCACATGGCGATCTGCTTGGTGCCGCCCGAGACCAGATCGCCCTTGCGCGGATCGAAATAGTCGAAACCGTTGACCTGAACCTCCCACAGCCCGTCCTTGCGCTTGCGCAGGTCCACATCGGGCTGGCCCATCAGCCAGAAGGACTGGTTGGAACTGCGGCCCTTCTTCAAGTCTTCGGTCAAAAGGTCGGTGTTCATCTGCGCCTTGAGCAGCGTTACGCCCGGCCAGTTCACCTCGGCGATGTCTTTCGCAGCCTCAGGGTCAAAGGTGAAGGCGCAGAATAGGATGAATTTCGGCGACGGGCGCAGGGTCTCGGCTTCGGTCAGCGCCAGTTCCACCTGCCGCTGCTCCAGCGCCGCGTGCTCGGGGCCGAAGCTGACGACGACGCGTTCGCCCGTCTCGGCCAGCAATCCGCTGGCGTGTATGTGTTTCAGCCCCGGCAGCGTCTCGAATTCGGCGAAGCGGAGCATGGCGCCGCCCTTGCCACGCACGCCGGTCTTCAGCAGTTCGTCGCGCCAGAGCGCTTGGCGCGACGTCTCGCCGGAGCGGGCGACGGTTTCGTCGGCCTCTTGTGGGGGCAAGCTGTCGTCCAGCGACAGGACGGTAGGCGCCGGCACCGCCTCGACTGAGAATGGCCCGCAGATGCGCAATTTGGATTTGTCGATGCGCGGCTTGTCGTAAAGCGTTTCCTGCTCGGCGTGGTCACTTATGCTCTGGTCCATGCGGCGCAGCATCGCCTGCCGGGCTTTGTGGAAGCTTTCGAAGGGCGCACGGGCTGTATCGGGCCATGCGTCGGGCCAGTCTAACGGCACTTCCCATTCGTGCAGGGTGTCACCTTTGGCGAAGTCTACTGGCTCACCCTTGCGCACGCCTTGGCTGGGCTTGAGTGGCTTTGGTGGAGTGGCGGCCAGCGCACTGATCAGATCGGCCAGCGCCGCGGCGATTTTGGGATGGTCTTCATCAAATATCTTGTCGATATCCGTATTGCTGCCAATCGACCCCAGGCTAATGCGCTTTGCAGTTTCATGATCAAATCCGCCCTTCAATCCTTCGTGCGGGTATTTTAGAATGTAGTAGTCAAAGCTGGCAGTCATCAGCCGCTGCTTTGCGAGCGTGATGGCAATACGTGAGGTATCGCAAGTGATCCAGCGGCGCCCCCATTTTTCAGCTGTAAACGCCGTAGTTCCGGAGCCGCAGGTAATATCTAACACTAGATCACCTGGATCTGTCGTCATCAATATGCAGCGCTCTACAATGCGGGTGTTGGTTTCGACGACGTATTGCATGTTGGATGCGCCACCAAACCCAAGCCAAACTGAGTGAAACACCTTGTATTCGAAATCAGTCGCAAATTTCTTCAAACGAAGCGACGTAGTTTTCGGAACTATCCGCCCAGCTTTAGCCGCGCGATCAAGTCCTTCGATCGGCACCTTCCAATGTTCATTCGCGCCGCACGGCCAGCTCTTTCCCATGAAATTGTATGGGCAGGTGGTCGTACTTCTGAAGCCATCCGATTTCAGCGGGTCTTCAGAATAGTCGCCATCCATATCCGGCTTTTTTTCATAGAGAGTTCGGTACTTCAGGCGATCTTTGTTCTTCGCGTAAAACAACAGGATGTCGCAAACCTTTCCGAGGTGGCTGCCAGTCACAGATCCTGTTTTCGAGAATGATATCTGCGAGACAAAATTTGTAACGCCGAATATTTCGTCAAGCACTCCCCTGACCAAATGTACATTCTCATCAGATATCTGCACGAAGACTGCTCCACTATCGTTCAGCAGCTCTCTTGCCAATATTAAGCGGTCACGCAAATAGGTGAGGTATGAATGGATGCCGAGTTCCCACGTGTCCCGAAAGGCCTTGATCATCTCGGGTTCTTGGTTGAGGTCCTCATCTTTATCCGAGTCTGACAGCTTTCTTTTGTTCGTGAAGGGCTGGAAGTTTGATCCGTATTTGATGCCATAGGGCGGATCGATGTAGATCATCTGCACCTTGCCGCGCATGCTCTCCTTGGCCAGAAGCGAGTTCATGACCAGAAGGCTGTCGCCCGCCACCAGCCGGTTCGACCAGCCCTTTTCATGGTGATAGAAATCCAGTGCTTGGCGCAGCGGCAGGTTCTCGAACGGTGCGGCGAACAGGTCCGGCTGCCGCCACTGGGTCGGCGCATCCTTGCCCTTCAGCCGCTTCGCCGCATTGGCGAGGATCGTCGCCGGGTCCACCCGTTCATGGACATGGAGCGAGACGGTATCGACCTCGAAGCTCAATCGCTCTGCCTTGCCAGTCCAGTTCAAATAGGGCGCCTGCAGCCGCTTCAGTTCCCGCAGCGCGTCCTCCATCCGCTCGGGATCTTCGCTGGCCAGCGCGTCGTCGATCAGCTTCTCGATTCCCGCGCGCGCAGAGTCAAAATTCAGCACCGGGTCGAGATGCGGGTCATAGGCCCAGACCGTCTTGTCGCCATCTGGATCTGTACCGGCATGGACCATCCCGACCTCGGGGTTGTTCACCCGCGTCTCGCCGTGGCGGTAGGACAGCACCTCCACGAGCCCGTCCGCCCTGCGCGCGACCTTCTTCCCGGCCTTGGCCCTTCGCTGACGCGAGGCGGCCTCTTCGGTGTGGATCAGTTCGAACTGGTCGTCCTCGTCACTCTCATCCTCGTCTAGGTCGTCTTTATCATCGTCCGGTTCATCCGTGACACGGAAGATCGACCCGCCACGTCCCTGGCCACTCCCCAGCACGCCCTCATCGATCAGCGCATCGCGCGCGGCGATGTAGTCGTCTTCGGCAAGGTCCGGCATGTGCTCGCGCAGCAGCGCAAGCATCGCCCCGTTGCCAATGGTGGAGCCATCTTCGGGTGTCAGGGACAGGATTAGATTGGAAATATCGGACATGGGGCCAGGAACTCATAAACGGTCTTGTTCTTCATTACCTATCGCGCCGGTTGTCCGTTTGCACCTAGGAATTCTATTTCCTGATGCCCGACTGAAGATCATAAAGCGAGCAAGTATGCGAATGGTCGCTTCGGCGAAGCTCTAGCGCAGCATCGAGGGTTGTCGCAAATGGCCCCTGAGGAGCGTGAGCGAGCCGCTCTCAACGCGGAACGTTTGCTTTACCCGCTGCACTCCAACAAACGGCCTGACAGGTTGCGGTCCCCTTCCGGACAGCCCATAGCAGACCAGATGCTTGATCTGGCTGATTTATTTACCGCCTTGCATCCGAAATTCTGGCGGGTCGTTGGTTCATATCCCTTCAAGGCGTCTATCTTGAACCTCATCCAATTCATTTCGTGGACATGGGTTTGGGTTTTGGTTGGTACAGGCGCCGTTTGACGAGCGCAAAGCGTTGCGGAGATCCTTGTCCACCACCGCAAGATCGAGCCATTCCGGATCGAAGTAGCCGCCGCACCACCGGATAGTTTCAGTATATTCCGGATCTTCCTTGTCGGCGATGATCTCCAGGAAGCGCTCATAGCCGGAAACGCCGCCAACATCTTCGGGTGGCCGCGCCCTTTCGCCAGCAATGCAGCTTCCCTGTTTTGGCGAAGGCGCGAGTGTCAGGAATTCCTCGACCGCAACGGTGTGCCGCCAGCCATCCCCGAAATCATAGTTATAGCTGAAGACAGAACCTTCTTCAAAGTCCAGCAAGCGAACCTCTGTCTGATCGAAGACGCGAGGATCGTCGTCGGTCGCGTCCTCTGTGAGGACCTCGATATCACCATAGCGTAGACCACCAATCCGAAACTCGTAGAGATGATAGTTCCACCAGTTGAAGGCAGCCTGAATTCCGAGATGCAGGTGCTGAAGATTCCAGTCGATGGGCAGGACTAACCGACGCCAGACTTGCGGCTGGATCTCGTCGATGGAAACTTTGATCTGCACGGCGTTTGCGGGCTTGAACATGACAGGAATGAACAAGGTCGCAAGGAGATCGTCAAGAAGGTCGCTCGACGATATGGCTGGGATCGGCACGCTCCTGGCAGCAACCTGCCGGCTTGTGCAGGCGTCGATGCTCACTATCTCTGGTATGGGCCTGAATTGGAGCATCGCCATGGATCAAAGCGCGGCCGATATGGTGTCGAAGGTGTGCATCGAAATTCTTCCGCCGGAACGGGAAGACACCTGCACTCCGGACGCAGCAATCTGTCCCTGCTGTCGAAAGTTGCGCCCGGCATCGAGCATGGATGACGATGGCTGTGGGATTTGTGACGAATGCCTGGCGCCCTGACCTCCAGCAAAGAAGCGTCTGCTGTTTCTGCCTCATTTGAAGCCGCGCTTGCCAGACTATCTGACGGCTATATTCACGGGAATTTCGGTGGTCGAGCATGGGGCGTGACCGTCAAGCGGTCGGAGGACGGAAAGCGGACTTGGCTCTATGGCGAGGAGCTTGGCGGAACAGATATCATCAGCTTCAACTTCTATCGATTGGCTGCATCAGGCTCGCTGCTGAAGCCGTGCGAAATGTCATCCACCAAGGTGATCGAGTTCGTTCTCGGCTTTGAGCCGAGTACGCAGAAAGCTGTGCCTTCATCATAGTGGCCGAAAAATAAGCAAAAGATTTATGTTGCAATGCAGCATACGCATGGCTGCATTGCGATCTGAATGCTGGCGATCAAAGAAGCCTCTGGTATCCTCAGGGCATCGAAGCAATGCACCTCCTCCCGCAGGGCTTCGTGTTTCAGGCGACCCACCCCTCCTCCCAAGGGACGTCTGACGGAACAGCGGCACTCCTCCTCCCAGCCGTTGTTCAATTCTTTCGAAAAGCCTGCCGCACCTCCTCCCGCTGCAGGCTTTTTCGTTTTACGACAGATTCGTGGTCTGAGATCAGGCGTCAAAGCAGACTACCCTGTTCCACCGGCTCTCCGGATTTCGACACGATCGTAGATCCGTATGGTTCGCGTGAAGAAATGATGAGCGCATCATTCTGTAGTGGTCGAGCGAGGTGCTTTGCCTCGTCCCAAGGCGCCCGCATCCAGATGTCGGTTTCTTCCTTTGTCAGCAACAGTACCGGCATGGCCTTCTCGTGGATGGGCTTGACGAGATCGTTGGGATCCGTGGTGAGAAACCCATAGAGGTCGTCAGTGGTCAGGCCGTCCCTGACCTTCCGCACGCTTTTCCACTGCGGCACATGAATGCCCGCAAAGAACATCAGCGATTTCGCCTCATCGCGGGCAAACCAGGTATTGGGTACCTTGCCGCCGGTTTCCTGGCTTGCCGGATCCGGTTCGGCAAAGCTTGTGACCGGGACCAGGCATCGATGCTCGATGCCAAACCATCGTGTCCAGTGGGGAAGGTTAAGCTTGCGGACATTGGTCACGCCCCGGTCCGGTTCCATGCGGATGAGCTCGTCCATTTCGACTGCCTGACCCTTGGCTCTCAGTTTCTCCGCCCGAGCTTCCGCAGCCTTCTTTTGCACGAAAATCGGCGATGGCAGGCCCCAGCGCGCATGCACGAGCTGCTTTCTTCCGTCAGCCGTGTTGCGGACGACCGGCCCCATCTGGTCGGGGTTCATCTGATAGGCCGGCATCAGATTGATCAGGCTTTCGGCATCCTGGGCCCACTTCGCGACCCAGTCCTTGTCTTCCATCCGGTAGAGATTGCACATCCAACGCCATCCACGTTCGCAAGGTCGTGGAAGACAATCTAACGGACGATACCGATTTCGCTAGTCGAGCGTGAAGACGTCGGCATTGTCCTGACGTTCCCGCAAGCCCTTGTAGGATGGATGCCGCAGTTTGCCGTCTCCGGTCCAGGCCCGAAACTCGATCTCGGCGATCAAGGTCGGCGCGACCCAGACGATGTCAGCTTTCCCGGCGAAGGACACAGGTGGCTGCTTTTGCTTCCAGCGCAGATTGTCGAGCGTCTTGCGCAGCCTATCCATCTCGGCTTGCTTGAAGCCCGTGCCGACGCTCCCAACATGAACAAGATCATGGTCGCGGTAGGCGGCAAGCACGAGAGACCCGAAGCCGCCAAGCGACGCCGTGGATGGCTCATAGCCGACGATCATGAAGGCTTCGCTCTCAACGCATTTGACCTTCACCCAGTCGCCGGTGCGGCCGGAGCGATAGGGCTGATCGAGGTTCTTGCCGACGATGCCTTCGAGACCAAGGCGGCAAACGTTCTCAAGCAGGACAGCGGGATCCGCGTCGAACGTCTCCGAAAGACGGATGGCGCCATCTTTCTCGGTGAGCGTATCCTCAAGAAGATGCCGGCGCGAGCGGTATTCGATCCCGCGCAGATCATGGCCGTCGAGATAAATTAGATCGAAGGCGTAGAGAATGGCGTCCGAGGCGCGGTTGCCAGCGGCCTTTCCAGAAGCGCCGAGCGATTGCTGCAGCAGCTCAAAATCCGGTCGCCCTTCTTGGTCAAGCACCACCGCCTCGCCATCGATGATCATCGTCGCCGGCCCGAGCGCCCGAGCGGCCTCTGCTATATCAGGAAAGCGATGCGTCCAATCATGGCCACCACGTGTAAGGATGCGCACACCTTGCGGCTCGATATGGACCGCCAGGCGATAGCCGTCCCATTTCAGCTCCCAGCTCCACTGATCACCTTTTGGCGGATGTGCCTTCAGCTCAGCCAGCGCTGGCTCAACCCGATCGGGCATGGGATCGAAAAGCAGCTGTGGCTGTGCCGGATTGCGTTTCCTGCGTGGCTTCGAGCGGATCGGAGCTTCGCCGTCACGAAGAAGCGGCTTTGTTCTAGGTGGGTTTGACCTGGGAGGCTTTGTCATGGCTGAAGTGCAGCACAAAAAGCTTAAGAACATTGCGACGAACTGACTTCTTTCCCCGCTATCCACCGGCAGGGCCCAAACGCCCGGAAACTGCGCCAAAAATTCTTTTCGGCCTTACGCGATTGATTCCGTTCGCAATCTTCAAGATCGCTAATGCTAGGCGAATATTCCTACGCTCAATGTGTCTTGACTCTTTGCTGGCACAAGAACAGATAGTGAACATATCGCCCGCCCGACATGATGTCGATCCCGCCAACGCGACCTTGAAGGGAGCCGTGAACGATGAATGCTGCCCGTGCCACGAGGGCCCCTGAGGAGGTTTCCGATGTGATCGCCAATCTGCGCGAGCGCATCGCATCAATGGAGGGTGCGCAGGCCAGACGTGCCGGCTGTCTGCCCTTCGGTCTGTCGGAGATCGATGCGGTCCTGCCGGGCGGTGGTCTCGCCCATGGAGCGCTGCATGAGTTCGCGGGCGGCGGTTCCGGTACTGTTGATGGCGCGGCGGCGGCACTCTGTGTGGCCGGCATTGCCGCGCGAACCAAAGGCCCCGTCGTTTGGTGTTTGACCCGACCGGATCTATTCTTTCCGGCGCTTGCCCAGGTGGGCCTCCATCCCGACCGGGTGATTTTTGTCGAGTCCGACAGGGAAGAGGATGTTCTGGCCAATATGGAGGAGGGACTGTCGTTCGGCGGTCTCGGAGCGGTCGTCGGCGAACTTGTCCGCCTGCCGATGGTCAGTTCCCGCCGATTGCAGCTAGCCGCCGAGCGAACCGGGACGATGGCTCTTGCCGTCCGGCGATGGCGACGGCAGACCGAGGCGAATGATTTTGGCCAGCCGACGGCGTCAACAACCAGATGGCGGGTCAGTGTGATGCCATCGGAAGAGCTGCCGGTACCGGGGGTGGGCAGGCCTCAATGGTTTCTTGAATTGATGCGCGTGAAAGCGGGTGAGTGTGCTGAGTTTCTCGTGAGGGCGTGTGATGACAAGGGTCGTCTCGATCTATCTTCCGGATCTGCCGACGGATCGTATTCGGCGGGCGGATCCCTCCATTTCGCCTGAACAGCCAATTGCCGTGATCGCAAGAAGCGGGTCGAAGCGATGGGTTTCGGCTGCCGACCCGGCTGCCCGGGTGGCAGGCGTGCATGTCGGCATGCCGGCGGCAAAGGCGCAGTCGCTGTTTCATGGCCTGATGATGGTCGACGCGGATATCGAAGCCGATCGGGTAGCCCTCGAACGCATCACACTGTGGGCACTAACAATCTATTCGCCGATCGTCGCGATTGACGGGATCGACGGCATCGTGATGGACACCGAAGGCGCCGACCACCTGCAGGGCGGCGAGCTGCCAATGGTGACAAAGATCGCCAACCAGTTTCTGGGCAGGAAGCTGACTGCCCGCGTGGCGGTCGCCGACAGCTGGGGTGCAGCCCATGCCTGCGCCCGCGCAATCAAGCGCGAGACGATTGTCATTCCGCCGGGTGAGACAGTGCGGGCCGTCGAAAAGCTGCCTATATCGCTCCTGCGCCTGCCGGCAACGATTGTCAGCGATCTCCGCATTCTCGGATTTCAGACGATCGGGGAGCTTGCCAATACCCCGCGCGCGCCGCTGACGTTGCGCTTTGGGCCGGAGGTTGGGCGCCGTCTCGACCAGATGCTCTGTCGCATCGCCGAGCCGATCAAGCCAATCCGGACGCCTGAGCTGGTCGAAGTCTCGAAAGCCTTCGCTGAACCAATTGGCGCTGCCGAAACGATCAACAAATATGTCGGCCGCCTCGTCGTCCAACTGGTCGATGAGCTTCAGAAGCGCGGCCTTGGGGTGCGCCGCGCCGACCTGATCGTCGAGAAGGTCGACGGCACCAGACAAGCCATTCGCGCAGGCACTGCCAAACCTGCCCGCGACGTTGCCTGGCTGACGAAACTGTTTCGGGACCGGACGGAAAAGATCGAGCCGGGTTTCGGGATCGAGAGGCTCACCCTTGTCGCCGTCATGGTAGAGCCATTGGAGGAGGCGCAGAAAGTCTCTGCTCTGGTCGAGGATGACATCACCGATGTGACACCGCTCATCGATATCTATGGAAATCGGGGCCAGCGGGTCTATCGCGTCGCGCCGGTTGCATCCGATGTGCCGGAACGTTCCGTCCGGCGGATCAGTCCCGTTGCTGAACCGATCCCTGTTGCCTGGGTGAGCCATTGGCGCCGTCCAGTCCGGCTTTTGCCACGACCCGAACTGATCGAGGCGATTGCGCTGATGCCGGACCGGCCGCCTGTTTCCATCGTCTGGCGCGGCAAGCGCCGTAAGGTCAAACGCGCCGACGGCCCGGAACGCATCTTCGGGGAGTGGTGGCAGCGTGACGCCGAGATGGAGGCGGTGCGGGACTACTTTCTCATCGAGGACGAGGCAGGCGAGCGCCTGTGGGTGTTCCGCTCCGGCGACGGAGTGGATCCCGAGACCGGGTCCCATCGCTGGTTCTGCCACGGGATCTTCGCATGAGCTACGCCGAGCTGCAGGTCACGACCCACTTTTCCTTTCTGCGCGGCGCCTCCTCTGCACAGGAATTGTTCGAGACGGCGAAACAGCTCGGCATCGAAGCACTCGGCGTCGTCGATCGCAATTCGCTGGCCGGGATCGTCCGCGCCCTGGAAGCATCTCGCGCCACGGGTCTGCGCCTGGTCGTCGGCTGTCGGCTCGATCTCGCGGATGGGATGTCTGTGCTGGTCTATCCGATGGACCGATCCGCCTATTCGCGCCTGACGCGCCTCATCACGCTGGGCAAATCGCGCGGCGGCAAGAACAACTGCATCCTGCACTGGGACGATATCGTCGCTTACTCCGAGGGGATGATCGGCATTTTGGTGCCGGATCTGCCGGATGATCTTTGCGCGATCCAGCTTCGAAAAATGGCTGAGCTGTTTGGTGATCGCGCTTACGTCTCTCTCTGTCTGCGTCGGCGACCGAACGACCAGTTGCGGCTGCATGAGATTTCCAACATGGCGGCTCGGTTCAAGGTCAGAACCGTCGTCACCAATGATGTGCTGTTTCATGAGCCGGGCCGGCGGCAATTGCAGGACATCGTTACCTGTATCCGGCACAACACCACGATCGACGATGTCGGTTTCGAGCGCGAACGCCACGCCGACCGCTACCTCAAGCCACCGGAGGAAATGGCACGCCTGTTTCCGCGCTACGCGCAAGCACTCGCGCGAACCCTGGAAATCGTGCATCGCTGCAAGTTCTCGCTTGAGGAGCTGACCTACCAGTACCCGGAGGAAGCCATCGTTCCGGGCAAGGACGCCCAGGCGTCTCTCGAGCATTATGTCTGGGAATGTGCGCCGGACCGGTACCCGGAAGGTCTGCCGCCGGACGTGTTGAAGACCGTACGCCACGAGCTCGATCTCATCCGCACCATGAAATACGCGCCGTACTTCCTGACGGTGTTTTCGATCGTGCGCTTTGCCAGAAGCCAGGGCATTCTCTGTCAGGGCAGGGGATCGGCGGCCAACAGCGCCGTCTGCTATATTCTCGGCATCACATCGATCGACCCCTCGACCAATGATCTCCTCTTCGAGCGTTTCGTCAGCCAGGAACGCGACGAGCCGCCGGATATCGATGTCGACTTCGAGCACGAACGGCGCGAGGAGGTCATCCAGTGGATCTACAAGACTTATACCAAGGAGAAGGCGGCACTTTGTGCGACCGTCACCCGATACCGGGCCAAGGGCGCAATCCGCGATGTCGGCAAGGCGCTTGGCCTGCCTGAAGATGTCATCAAGGCGCTGTCGTCAGGCATGTGGTCCTGGTCGGAAGAAATTCCCGACCGAAACATCAGGGAACTCAATCTCAACCCGGACGACCGGCGCTTAGCGCTCACCCTGAAACTGGCACAGCAGCTGATGGGCGCGCCGCGTCATCTCGGCCAGCACCCCGGCGGCTTTGTCCTCACCCATGACCGGCTGGACGATCTTGTACCGATCGAGCCGGCGACGATGAAAGACCGGCAGATCATCGAATGGGACAAGGACGATGTCGAGGCTCTGAAGTTCATGAAGGTGGATGTCTTGGCGCTCGGGATGCTCACCTGCATGGCCAAGGCTTTTGATCTCATCCGCGAGCACAAAGGGCAGGATCTTGATCTCTCGAAAATCAGCCAAGAGGATGCGGCGACCTATGCAATGATCCGCAAGGCTGACACGCTCGGCACCTTCCAGATCGAAAGCCGTGCGCAGATGGCGATGCTGCCGCGGTTAAAACCGCGCACGTTCTACGATCTCGTTGTTCAGGTGGCGATCGTGCGGCCGGGCCCAATCCAGGGCGACATGGTGCATCCCTATCTCCGTCGTCGCGAAGGCAAGGAGCCCGTCGAGTATCCGACACCCGAGTTGGAGGCGGTGCTCGGCAAGACACTTGGCGTGCCGCTGTTTCAAGAGTCAGCGATGCGCGTCGCCATGGTCTGTGCCGGCTTTACCGGTGGTGAGGCCGACCAGCTGCGCAAATCCATGGCGACCTTCAAGTTCACCGGCGGCGTCTCGCGCTTCAAGGACAAGCTGGTGTCAGGCATGGTCAAGAACGGATATTCGGCCGAGTTCGCCGAAAAGACCTTTTCGCAGTTGGAGGGCTTTGGCTCATACGGCTTTCCGGAAAGTCATGCGGCCTCCTTTGCGTTGATTGCCTACGCTTCGAACTACATCAAGTGCCATTGCCCCGACGTCTTTTGTGCAGCCCTTCTCAACAGCCAGCCAATGGGATTTTATGCTCCGGCCCAGATCGTCGGGGACGCGATCAAGCATGGCGTCGAGGTGCGGCCGGTCTGCGTCAACCGCTCGCGATGGGACTGCACGCTGGAAAGGATTGGAGGCAGCGATCGTCATGCTGTGCGCCTCGGGTTTCGGCAGGTGAAAGGGCTGGCTGTCGCGGACGCCGCACGGATCGTTGCAGCGCGCATGAACAACCCGTTCGCCTCAGTCGATGACATGTGGCGCCGGTCTAGCGTGCCGACCGAAGCGCTTGTTCAACTCGCGGAGGCCGACGCCTTTCTGCCATCGCTGAAACTCGAACGACGCGATGCGCTTTGGGCGATCAAGGCGCTGCGCGACGAGCCGTTACCCCTGTTTGCCGCCGCCGCCGAACGTGAGGCAACAGCAATTGCCGAGCAACAGGAGCCGGAGGTGGCACTTCGGCAGATGAACGACGGCCACAACGTGATCGAGGACTACAGCCACATCGGGCTGACTTTGCGCCAGCATCCGGTCGCCTTTCTGCGCAAGGGCCTGTCGGTACGCAATATCATCACCTGTGCCGAGGCGATGAATGCTCGGGATGGCCGATGGGTTTACACCGCTGGACTCGTGCTGGTGCGGCAGAAGCCGGGATCGGCCAAGGGTGTGATGTTCATCACCATCGAGGACGAGACGGGTCCGGCCAACGTCGTTGTGTGGCCGTCGCTATTCGAGAAGCGTCGGCGTATCGTACTGGGATCCTCAATGATGGCGATCAACGGGCGGATCCAGCGAGAAGGGGAGGTGGTCCATCTCGTCGCCCAGCAACTCTTCGATCTCTCAGCCGATCTGGTTGGCCTTGCCGATCGAGATACGGAGTTCAGGCTGCCGACCGGGAGAGGCGACGAGTTTGCCCATGGGGGTGGGCCGGATTCACGTGATCGGCTAAAGCCGGTCGTTCCGCGGGACATGTTCACACCCGATCTTCATATCGATACGCTGAAGGTGAAGAGCCGGAATTTTCATTGAGCGATCTGGGTAAATGTCTGGTCGGAGGCGCTATTGGTTCAAAGCGATGTTACTTCTCAGTGGCCACTTCGCTGAAAATCTAGATGTTGACCGAGGCGTCGGGGAATTTCGCGGTGATCTCGAACGTGCCGCCCAAAGCCTCCATATAGCGTCGCAGGCTGCTGACATAGATATCGCCACGCTGCTCCAGCTTTGCGACAGCCGGCTGCTTCACATAGAGTGCGCGTGCCAGATCCTGCTGAGTTTTTTCGGGCCACGCGCAGCTCGTGTAGCGCCAAGTCTTCGAGAATTGTCTTTGTCGCTTCATCTTGCGGGCACGGCCTTCTGGGCCATTCTGTTGTGCAAGGTGTCGGATGAGAAGGGGAGGGAAAGGAAGTTGCTGCCGTTTGGCTTCTAGAAGCCCCGACTGCCCTTACAATATCGTCCTGAACGGCCTCGATCAGCGTCGTGTACCACTCACCAAACTCGTCGTTTATTGGGGGAACAAGAGGCGTGCGAAGCATACGCTAAGGGCGAACGGAATGAGAATTTAGGCTCCCGCAATGCGACGCTCTCGCTGAGAACGTCGCGCAGTGTTCAGGCACTGTGATGATTAGTCCGGACCTGCGAGCGAAGCTCGTCTCGTCGCCCAAGAACCTAGAGAATTAGTAACGTAAGGTTGTTACTTAGGTGTATTGGCGGTGGCGAATGTATGGCGACCGGGCAAATGAATAGACGCTCAATGCAGAAACAGAGAATATGACCGTACACACTTTCAAATCCTCTTCCAGCTCTCCCGAAATAATTAAGATCAACAAAGGCTTAATCCGCGAGAATTACCGGAACCGAAGGCAGACAAATGTGATGGTGGACACCAACATCCTGCTGACGATTGAAATCGCGTATAACGGATCGCAGCGGCATAAGGACTTGAAAGACGCAGGCATTGTCGATCTGGCAAGGTTGATCGAGACGACGTCAAAATACGGCGTTTTCATATCGCCTGCTGCTGCCTACCAGGAGCTTCCGCCGGGGCGACGGGCTCCGGTCGAGGCTGCGTTCGAAAGGTTTTGCAGAGACTACCTGCCCAAGTTCCGGGATGACCCTAACTCAGTGAAGGTTCCTTTCGCCGGCGAAAGTTTTGAGCCCGAGGCCTTCAGTGCACTATCACCGGAGCGTCAGACGACCATCGCCTGCTCTTATGCGTCACTGCTGGCCTTAAACATTATTTATCGCCTGGAAGCGTTGGACGGGTTTGAAAAATTCACGCTCTACATCGACTACTGCGAGGAAGTCCTTAACCTCATCAGCCTGAAGGAATTGTCGATCGCGCGATACGTATTCGCTCCTGAAAAGGGTATGACTGACGTTGTGAGGACGCGGAAGTCGGCCACTGTGAACAATTTCACGAAACTGAAGAAGGGCGGCGCCAAAGGCTTGACCCGGGTCCAAGAGCTACACCGTATCGCGCTGAACGGTGCTAATGACCTAAAACTGATCTCCGCCGCTGATATCGTGAATAATTCACGAGAGCAGTTCATGTTTGGAGTGATCGAGCACGATGTGTGGATCGCGACTCGTGACGAAAAACTCTACGAGTTCTGCCGCGCATGTCCAGGTTTCGTTGGCTGGGGGGCCGGGGGACCCCTTGCCCGCTTCGTTGACACACACGCAGATATAAAAGGCACCCGCTATTGGAAGGACACCATAGACCTGCAACAGCAAAGGCTCGAAGCGCGTTACGCAACGGTTGATCGAGCCAAGGAAATGGACGACATCGTGGCGGCGGCTTTCAATATTGAAGCTGACCTCTTGGACGATAGGGCAATCGGGTACTTTTCAAAGAGATCATGGAGATCTCAAGGGTGACGAGCATTTGCGTCTAAAAACCTCGACAGAGCTATGGTCGGCACTGAGCAGGTAAAAAACCGTGCCACTAAGAGTCCGTGCCGAAACTGGTCATGATTGGCGTGCGATGCGTCTGACGAGGATCATGACGGCTGCCGCGTAGAGGAAAGCGGTGGCGGATTCGATGGTCGCCTCGGCGTCCTTCCATAGCCTGCGGTTACGGCTGATCCAGGCGAAGAAGCGCTCGACCACCCATCGCCTCGGCTGCACGGCGAAGCCGATCTGATCGGGCTTTCGCCTGACAATTTCGACTGCAATGGACGTGGCTTCGGCCACGCGCGGGCCTTGGTAGCCTGCATCGGCGAAGACCTTGCCGACAAATGGAAATGGCCGCCGCGAGGCTTGCAGCACCGGGCCCGCTCCGTCGCGGTCCTGGATATTGGCCGGATGCGGGAACAGCACCAGCGCCCGACCGTCGGTGTCGACCAGTGCATGGCGCTTGCGGCCCTTGATCTTCTTGCCCGCATCATAGCCGCGCGGCCCGCCGCTCTCGCAGGTCTTGACCGTCTGGCTGTCGATGACCGAGGCCGTGGGCGAGGCCTCGCGTCCGCATCGCTGCCGATCCTGCATCAGAAGCTGGTGATTGATCTTCTCGAACAGGCAGTCGTCGCGGAACCGGCAGAACCACCGGAACACCGTGCTTCTCGGCGGAAAGTCGGACGGCAGAAGCCGCCAGCCGATGCCGCCGCGCATGACATAGAAGATTGCATTCATGATCTCGCGCAGCGGCCATCCGCGCGGACGTCCCGTCTTCGCCGCAGCCGGCATCATCGGCGCAATCAAATTCCACTCGCGATCCGTCAGATCGGTTTCATAACGCAGGCTTTCTCGGTTATGCTGGCGACGGGTAGCTGGCGTCCACATCAGGTCTCTCCGATTAGGCTTCGACACCCAATTCGGAATCACGACCGCGCCAGCTACTCAACCCTTTCGAGACGGGCTCTTAGGTATGCTTCCGGATCACCGAGCATGTTTTGTATCGGAGACGTCACCGGGAATATGCCGTGGATCTATCAACCGATACAAATATACGTCTATTTCGCTCTCTTCGGGTGGTGCAGTTACATCGGCGTTCAGACAAAGAGAACTTGGTCGAAGTTTCGCGGAACTGATAGTGTCACCAATGCCAATTCCCAGGGTTAAGATCGGAACGCTCAAGATCATCCTTTGCTTTCTGAGCGGCATCGGCGATCCCCTTCGCGAGATCGGCGGCAGCCTTCGCGGCGGCATCTGCTGCAGCTTTGGCGTTGTCGACTGCGCCCTGAACGCCTTTCGTCCCCTCCCGCCAGGCGTTGTCAGGAAGATCTTTGAGGGAGTCGAAAGGCCGCTCGTAGAGCTTGGTCAATTCTTTTTTCGTTTCCTCCGCCACATGCTGCCCCGCCCGAACGGCGTCCATGATTGCTTTGGCAAGCAAGTTCTTATCTAGTAGCGTGACATTCCAAGACTTAAGAATGAAGTTGTCATCGGGCTCGCAGGCAATAGCGGGAACGGCTTCGTTAAGGGCTGTCTTGAAAGCGTCAAACTGTTCCTTCGAAACCGGACCCGCATCACCCGTTTTTGGAACTATCGAGTAACCTGCGGAGAGCTCAAGATAATCCGCCCCCACCACGACGTCCTTCGGATCCCATGCGACCTCAACACCTCTGCGACCGAAGTTCGTATACTCGCGTTCGTCGGGCCTTGGCTCCTCGTTTTTGCCGAAGGGGTAGAATGTCGGGAGGCTGGAGATCAAAATTGAAGGCGCTTGTTTCCCGCCGCCGATGTTGCGCTCAACGTCAATCCTCAACTGATGAATGGTAAGCCACGCATTCGCCGCGATGTCGCTAGGCGCGCTCGGGGTAACGCCAATGGTTATACGTCGGCAGGCAAGCTCGGGTATCAGAACAATCGCCGAGCCGGCGGCGACCGTTTGCTTCGCCACTTTTATCGAGACTGGAAGATCGAGTGACGTTTTGGCGTGAAGATCGATATCATTGCCAAAACCTCCTCCAACAAAGGCGGCATTCGTGTGGGTGTGCAGTTCCACTTTCAGGCTTGCATCTACTCGAAGTGCGGTTTGAAGGCCAACCCCAGGCACCCACTTGATGTCTGGTGGCTGAACGTCGAACAATCCGGAGAGAAATGACGGCCCACGTGGCGTGACGACAAGGCTGACCTCACCTAAGAGGTCGTCCTTCAGCAAGGCTGGGTGAGCGATCTCTCCGCTCGCATTGGAACTGCTGATCGAGCCCGTCGTTGCCTGACGGAGCTCTGAAGCCATCTCTAAAATCGGAGTATTGTGGATTCGGACATAGACGAGATCGCGATCGTCGCGGAAAGGGCGCAGACGGTCGGAAACCGATTTCCTGCGGCGCTCAAGCGCTTCAGAAGTCGTTTCTTTTGTTTCGGCCAAGTGCGAGAAGACCTCGTCGATAGTTTTTCCGCCGAGCATCCAAATGCCGTTTGTCGTCGATACGGGGATTTCGGCTGCAATGCTTCTATGAAGCTTGTCGCGATTGATCTTAATCGCAAGATCATACCCGCCGCTCACTTCGAACTTGTTGTGACTGGAATTCGCTTTGCCAATGTCCAGTTCTAAGTCACTCACAATGCTTGGCCCCGGAATAACGAGTTCCTTGCCCCAACCCGTAAAAGCTCCGTCGGCGATTAGTTCGGCTAAGAGGTCCCCCGAACTTAATGATAAATTTCCCCAATTGAATTTAGGCTTAACTGCGTACGGGACGAGATGAAGGCGGATTGCGTTCCGGCCTTTGTCGTCCTTGTCGGGCAGCGGAAGGAGCATGGTATCGAGTTCAGCAAATGCTGTCGTTCCTGCCCACCAAGACGTCTTTTTATCGGCTTGATAATGAGCGGAAAGCGATAATTTGGCATGAAATGAGCCATCGTTCGTGCTCAGCACCGCTTCTTCGACCCGCACTATGACTGCGCCATCATAGTGTCCTTCGGGATCCTTATCGCCGAGGCGAACGACGCGTTCGATCCCATTGAGCCCGCTTACAAGTCCTCTCAGCGCGCGCTCGGGTAGAAAGATGCGGTTGCTCCAGTCGTCTGGCTTGGCCCCGGTTTGTAGAATGGCTTCGGTGAGGGCCAGCGAGCGCTCTTGCAACGCAAGTGTCTCTTCGAGTCTCCGCTCTTCAAACAGATGATAAAGATATGTCCCAGCTACACCGCAGACCAACACGACGATGGCGGCAAGTCCAATTAAAAGTTTCCTCATGTCGTTCCCCCAGGTTGCCACAATGGTGCACATTATTATTGTATTTTTCACCATAAATCTTGCACCGGCTGGCGAACTCAAGCGTCCCTAAGATCGACCCGGACATATCCGGGCGATCATACATGAGTGTACGGCCGGCTCACTGAGCCGGAGCCGCTTCGGCATAGCCGATCTCGTCGAAGACGGTGAAGGTGATCTCGCTCGGGCCGGCAAGCTCCTTCATGCGGCGAGCGATATGGAACGCGATGACAACAATGCACCCGGAAGCGCTGCTTCGACACAACTTACTATTGACGCGCCCGGCTGCGATTGGACGACCCCATGAGTTTAACTGCGTGCTATCCCTTGACCCAGGATAATAGAATTCGATCGCATTGAGAACGACCGTTGCGCGGTCGCTCGATGGTAATATCTAAAAGATCATGCCGCCCGCGACGTCGATCGTGCTTCCCGTTATCCAATCCGCGTCGCTAGATACCGCGAAGGAGACTGCTGCGGCGATGTCAGTAGGCTCGCCTATTCGACCTAGCGGCGTTTTACCGATCAAGTAGCCATCGGACGCAACGTCTCGGATATCGGCGTTGCCTTCCGTGGCGGTGAAACCGGGGGCGATCCCTACTACCCGAATCTTGCGAGATCCCAGCTCAAGCGCGAGAGACCGCGTGAGCGTGTTGACCGCTCCCTTCGTTGAGCAGTAAGCGTGCACAGTAGGATAAGGACTTTGCGCCATTCCGGAGCTGATATTAACGATCACGCCTCCTTCACCCAATTCGCGAGCCGCGGCCTGCGTCATAAGAAGAAGGCCGCGCACGTTAAGAGCAAAGTGCTCGTCGATGCTCGCAGCGGTTAGGCTTTCAAGGCTGTCCATTTTATAGACAGCCGCATTGTTGATGAGAATGTCCAACTTTCCGAACTTCTCGATGGTAGCGCGAACGAGGGACGAAATTTCGGCCGGGTTGGAGATGTCGGCTTTGATTGCGAATGCGGAGCCGCCAGCCGCCGTAATTCTATCGACGACGGCCTGCGCCATGTCCGACGATCGGGCGTAGTTCACGATTACAGAGGCGCCATCCGCAGCCAAGCGCTCAGCAATGCCAGCGCCAATGCCCTTCGACGACCCGGTCACGATCGCGACTTTCCCAGTAAGCTTTTGCATATCTTAATTTCCTATCAATCACTAGGAAACACATTTATGGGACTTGAACACAGCCGTCAAGAGTTTAATAATGATCACTATGATTGACGACCTTTATCATGCGCCTAGGAAGGGTGGACGGCCCCTGTCCTTTGACCGGGATGCTGCTCTCCAAAAGGCGATGGTGCTGTTCTGGCGGTACGGCTATGAAGGGACATCTCTCGCCACATTGACCGCCGCGCTCGGGGTCAAACCGTCGAGCATCTACACCGCCTTCGGAGACAAGAAGCGGTTGTTTCTGGAGGCTGTCGAACTCTATCTCGCGAGCGGGCCGGCAGTTGAGGACGTGGTCAGCGACGGAAAGTCGCTCACGGAGGTCGTCCACGAGTTGCTTGTCAATGCGGCTACCAAGTTTACCGGAGAGGAAACCCCTCGGGGCTGCTTGCTGGCAACGTCGGTCATAAGCTGTTCACAAGACTCGATGGATCTGCAGGAGATGCTTGCCGGCATCAGGCGCCATCTTGAGGCACAGCTACTGATTCGAATTTCCTACGCCATAGATAAAGGCGAAATAGGCCCAGACGTAAATCCGGTAGCGCTTGCGGGGCTCATCATGGCTGTTGCGCAGGGCATGTCGACCCTCGCACGCGATGGCGCATCGCGATCCCATCTTATGTCGATCGTCGATATCACGTTAGCGTCATTACCTTTTCGAACATAAGTCTTAGGTGCCGTTGCTCTTGAATATCAAATAAAGCGGCGGGCCTCGCGCGACGTGCACTAATGGCGCAGGCTCATCGCGCCGTACGAATCGTTCGCGCTCAGCATCCTGGTTCCACGTGTGTAACAACGCCTGATCCCGCACTATATGGAGTCCCCGCCATTCCGCCGTATCCGCTTATACGCTTCTAACTGAGCGGCGAGATGTGCTTCACAGAGTATCAGGAATATCTGTGCCAGTGATGACGCTAAAGGCGGAATGGTGACCTTCGATGCTGATTTTGAATTGGTCATGGCGCGGCTACGGCCGCTAACGACTCCACAACACAGGTGCACTTCTGGCTTCGATACTGCAGTTCCCATAAATAGACTTTGGCAATATGTTATAACGCCACAGTGCAATCATCGGCACAGGCCGGCCTGCAGCCGGACGACGTTATCGTCGCTCTCGACCAGCAGCCGGTGACGGACGTCGGGCAACTCCTCTCAATACTCGTGAAGGAGCATGCCCGTGCTCTCATCACCGTCGTGAGGAACGGCCACCGCCTCTTCGTGGCCGCTGACGTGCAGACCCAGTAGCAGCCCGCAGACCGTGTTCTGTCCGCTGAAATTCCAAGGTCGCTCTCGTGCTTGATGAAGATCAACGACGAAAATCTGCGGCGCTGTCACGATCGGCACGTCGCAAACCTGAAGGAGGTTGTCATGAACGACATTCAACTCAGACAGAACATTCTCGACGAAATGGAATTCGAGCCCAGCATCGACGCGGCTGATATCGGCGTCGCGGTCGATAGCGGGATCGTCACACTGACTGGTCACGTGCGCACCTACGCGGAGAAAGAAGCCGCAGAGCGCGTGGTTAGTCGCGTCAAGGGCGTGCGCGGAATAGCTGCCGATATCGAGGTCCGGATTTTCGGGCCGAAGGAAACAGACGACGACTACATCGCCCGGCGCGCTGTCAAAATGCTCGACTGGAACGTTTCCGTGCCAAAGGATTCGGTGCAGGTGCGGGTCCTCAAAGGGTGGATCACCTTGCGGGGAGAGGTCGAGTGGCAATATCAAAAGAACGCGGCCTACGACGCCGTGCGGGATCTCGCCGGCGTAGTAGGGGTGTCCAACCTAGTGGAGCTGAAGCCGCATATTACGGCGGTGGATGTCAAGAAACGCATCGAGGATGCTTTCCAGCGCGACGCCGCTCTTGAGGCCGATGCAATCAGAATCGACGTCCAAGGCAGAAAGGTAATCCTCTCCGGCAAGGTGAAGACCTGGTCGGAACGGCAGGCGGCGGAGCGCGCTGCATGGTCCGCTCCAGGGATCAGCACTCTCGACGACCGACTGACGGTCGGGTGATCGAATATCGGGATTGGCTAGACATTACTGCTCTGCCCACACTCAGCAGCAAGGGCGCCGCTGAGCGCCCTTCGCATAGAGCCCAATTTCCTTGATCGACTTGCGCGCAGATCTCGTCTTCGGAACGAAATTCCGCACCACCCGTTGCAGAGCCTCCGTCGCGAGCACAAGGCGACCATTGATGTTCTTGGAGAGCGACCTTGGGTGGCGACGTAGGCTGGGATCTTCCGCGAAGAAAGATATGAGTCCCCGCAACGGCAGCGCGATTGAGGTTCGGGTTTGATTTTTCTAAATTGAAATCCTGCTGTCGAGCAGAATCGCTATTAGGCCTCGCGGCGAGCAGCAGCCTGAGACGGGTCGACATCTCCGATGCAGTGTACGGCTTCTTCAGCCAGCCGGCGCCCGCTTCGATCTCCTTGTCCGCGGCATGGGGTTCAGAAAAGCCCGACGTCAGGAGAATTTTCACCCTCGGCCAGCGCTCCCGGACATTCCGGGCCAGTTCGTCGTCGTTCATTCCCGGCATGGCCACATCACTGAACAGGAGCGCTACGTCATGCCCCGCCTCCAGCTCCTTCAACGCGTCGATCCCGTTCGTAGCTTCGATCACGAAGTAGGCAAGCGTCTGCAGGCGGCTGACCGTCACTCGGCGAACTCTCGCGTCGTCCTCGACCACCAGGATAGTTTCCGTGCCCCGAGGCGGGGCTTCCTCAGCCCGCTGCTCGTTCGGATGAGAATCCTTTCCGGCGTCGGCGCGTGGAAGAAAGAGGCGCACCGTCGTCCCTTCGCCAAGTTCGCTGTAGAGCTGCAGGTGCCCTGCGGATTGCTTTGCGAAACCGTAGACCATGCTCAGCCCAAGCCCCGTTCCCGAGCCCGTCGGTTTCGCGGTGAAGAACGGTCGAAAGCCCTCTCCATCACATCGGACGTCATTCCGGTGCCGGTGTCGGTCACGGAAATGAGGACGTAGCTGCCGGGGCGGATCGCCGGGTACATCAGGACATAGTCGGAGTCGATCTTGCAACAGAGCCCTTGCAGGCGGGCACCTCAAAGCAGACAGGAGCTGCGATGGAGGACAAGGCTTCGCAGGTTCTATCGAGCACGAAATACAGCACTGCTACCAAGCAGTTGGCAGGATCCGTGCTCTCACAATCCAACAAAAAGCGCTGATGAACGAACAAGAACTTTCGAACCAGTTTCTGTTGTTTTTCCCGGGCTTCTCGTCAACCAGTCTTATTCCGTTTCCTGCCACCTTAACTCATCATCTTCCGGAAAAGCGGCAGTTGGTTGCGAACATCCAGTGCCTCGGTCGGTGGACTCCGCTGAAGCGCCTATTTGAAGTCACTCTGCCCCACGCTTCAATGCAGCTAGGAATGGGAAGCGATGAGCAAAGTGCGTAGGAGATCAAAGTTTCCCACTCCTTGTGGCCTGCCGAGGTCGGCGATCGATGACAGGCGTAATCGAGAGACACTGGCCCCGAGACATCAATGCCGCTTGGGGGAGACGTATCTGACAACGTTGGTTGTAAATCCGCTTTTGTTTGCCGATGCACATTCAGTGCCATGGCTGGATCGCATGGTTCAGATACACGCAGATAGACATCGCGACCGATCGCGCGCGTGCCCGGCCTCGCCGAAAAGGTGCCAGATGTGACGGCAGCCTTGCATGCAAAGCTCGACGAGCACCGGGCGTTCGTACGGGAGCGTGGAGAAGACTTGCCGGAAATCCAGAATTGGCGCTGGGCACGCTCCTCCTAGTGCGACAGAGGACCGGATTGGGTAGCGACTACCACCAGCCATACTGCCGCAGCTACGCCGGCACGCAGGAGAAAGGATTCGAGTGCGAGGTGGCAACCTCGCCTTCGACTTGGGGTGTCCCACGGCAATCGCAGCCTTTGCAGCGTCAGCTATCTGTTTCGAGTCCTGTTCGTTCTGCAAACGATGCGATCTTAATACGTCCTGGAGAATGATCGCCGGGTCATGCTGCAGCCGTCAACGAGAGGCAGCTAAGGGTGAAGCCCGGTCCCATCGCCGTCAGGACAGTTCTCCTGGGTAGTCCTTGCGCAAGAAGCTTCTCGAGTACGAACAGCGCGGTTGGCGAGGACATGTTCCCATAGTCCGAGAGAACCTCACGTTCCTGGTCGAGGGTTCCCTGGCTTAGTTTAAGCGCCGATTCCAAGGCGGTGATAACCTTTGATCCACCGGGGTGGCACGCAAACCGGTCAACGTCGGCAGGAGCAAGATCTGATCGGGCGAGTATGGACGTTACGCCCTTCAGCACATGAGTTTCGGCGAACGGTGGTATCGCACGATCGAAGATCACGCCCAGACCCTCCGGATCGACGCTCCATCCCATGATGTCTAGCGTGTCGGGCCACGTATGCTGGCCTGCAAGTTCGACCTCGGCCAGACCGGTCTCACTAGCACGCACCACGCAGGCGGCGGCCCCGTCGCCGAAGAGGGCGGTCGCCACGATGTTCGCCTTCGTAAGCTTGTCCATGCGAAATGCCAACGTGCAGGTCTCGACGGCGACCACCAGCACGACTGAGCCTGGCCGGGATGCCGCCAGCCGTGACCCGATTGAAAGCCCAGAGACTCCGCCGGCACAGCCGAGGCCAAACACGGGAACCCGTTCGACATCGTCCCGGAAGCCCAGTTCTCGGCTTACCCTCGCTTCCAGACTAGGTGTCGCAATACCAGTCGAGGAGACGGTTACGATCGTGTCGACATCGCCTGCTGCAATGCCCGCCGACACGAGAGCTTTGCTGGCGGCGGCGACGAACATTGCACCCGCGCCCTCGATATGAGCGAGGTTTCGTTCGGGCCATCCCGACGTCTCGAGATACCACTCGATCGGCCGGACGGCATAGCGGCGCCGAATTCCCGAGGTTTCGAACACCCTTGCCAGCTTTTCGAAATCGTCAAATCGCGATGAGAACGCGGTGTGCGAGGCTCGCGCCGCGTCACGCTGGTCGATGACATGTGGCGGAACGGCGGTGCCGACGGATACCAGCTTGACGGGTTGCTGCATAAGACTCCTTGCGACGGCGCGGGAAGAATTTGGTACGCCGCGCGAGGACGAGACCGAACCGTAACGCCTCGATCCTCAATAAGTTGCAATGCGGGCGAGCCTGACGCCGCACTTCGTCGGAAGGCTTCAGAGACGACGACGCGTGAAGAATGCCTCCCGCGGCTTCGTGTCTGCCTTGATCCACGTCAATGCGCTCAACAAGTTGGCTCCGTAATTGTCCGATCGAAAAGGAGACAGCGCGATGCTTGCTAGAGACATCATGACGACCCCGTGACGACGCTCGACGAGGGACACAACGTCAGGGAAGCCGTCGAGATCGTCAACGCCAGCAAGATCGGCGCGGTGCCCGTCATCGATGGCGAAGGGCGGCTCACCGGCATCGTCACCGGGGAGACCTGCTGCGCCGGGTGGCGTCATCCTGGGCGAGACGGGCGGTACCGCATACGCGCGACCGCGAAGATGCACTGGCGGACTATGTGAAGGCCCGAAGCTGGCGCGTCAAGGACGTGATGTCGACGCCCGTCGTCAGCGCCGCCCCGAGCGCAACCGCGAGCCAGCTCGCAGAACTCCTGCAGGCCCACGACATCAAACACCGAACGGCAGACTCGCCGGCATAATCAGCCGTCACGACTTGATGCGAGCGCTTCTCGATGTTCGACGGCAGTGTACTGCTTCCGGCGACGAGGCCCTAGGGACGGCCGTTCGTGGCCGCCTGGAAACCGAGTTCGAAATAAGGTTCCCCATCGTCAATGCGACCGTCTCCAACGGGGCAGTCACCCTGAGGGGAGAGGTCGAGACGGAGCTGGAATGCTCGGCGGCCAGGGTGGCGGCGGAAAGCATCCGCGGCGTCGGCGGCGTGGTAAACAACATCACCCTGGCTACCGCATGGTGAGCTCTCTCAAACTATGAAATCGTCCCTGGAGTTTCCGTCATGTTTGTCAGGGTCATCGCAGACGCCGTCGTGTCGAGGCTTCTCCTCATCATCCTGATCCTCATGGTGGGGACGGTCGTGAGCGTCCTACTGGTGAGGCCATCCCACGACTCCCGAACCGGGCGCGTCGAGCGCTCTCTCTGACCCGTGAGTGCGCGATGAACATCTGGCCCTCCAGGATTTAATTGTCCGGCCGCGTCCCGCAAAAGACCGGAGGCGCGACGGATTCGATGCTCTCCGAACTATTCGGCTTCATCTGGCTGATGGGAAGGCGTCATCAGGCGTTGGTCGCAGGGCTGTCCCTGGCTCTTTTCGTTATCGGCGCGGCGCCTCTCGAACTCCAGCGCCGGATCGTCAATGAGGCGACCGAGCAAGCGTCATACCGGTCTCTTCTCTTTCTCGTATCCCTCTATCTCGCGGTCGCAGTGTTGAAGGGCGCGATAAAATTCACCTCCAACCTCTAAAGAAGCTGGGTGGGCGAAAAAAGCACGCTTTGGCTCGGGGCGCGCGTTCTGCATCGGGCCGAGACGCCGCCATCGGAATCCACGCTCGAGGGGGTTGAGCTGTCGATCATCTTTGCGGAAGCGGAACCGGTGGGCAGTTTCGTTGGGACCAGCATCTCCGAGCCGCTACTCCAGATCGGCATCCTTGTCACCGTGGGCGGTTATCTGATCTATCTCCAGCCGCTGATGAGGATGGCCGCCCGCAAAGCCGATCACCCGCTACAGCGCAATGAAACGCGCGGGCGCTCGGCTTTACTCCCTACCGTCACCTACGCCACGTACTGGGACACGATCCAGTAGAACGGCCACCTTTTCCCGCGTGCAAGTGGCCATATGGGGGTGGCGTAATAACCAGGCATACGCGAGGTCGGTATGGCAGGTTTGATCTCTCCTTCCAGGTCGCTCGCGTCATAGATCGCGACGACGCCGGGCACCGAGAACGCATCGCCGACATCGATGTTCAGGATTCGGGCATGTGGCTGGTCGGAGCGTCGCAATGCGATATGCAACATACCGCGGCGCCATGTATCGACATACTGACCAACACCCGTCAGCAGACGTGGATCTTCGGTGCGCTTGTCCCGCTTGCCGACAAGTTTGGGCCGCAGCTCGACGGAATGGTCCTGCTGGCTCATTCGTAGAACTCCACACCCTTTCGCAACTCTTGCCATTGCGCGTCGTCGTGGCCGAAAATGATAGAAGCTCCCCGCTCCCGAAGAGCTTTCAGGCGAGCGAGTGCCTCTGCGGCGAGTTCGATGTTCCAAGTATTTCTCGGAGCGATACCGGTGTCGACGCTCGCCTGGAGCGGGGCAGCATCTGAAGCGAGTATAAATGAACCATCTTTTTCCAGCTCGACACGGGCGACGGTCATTCCGGGGGTATGACCCGGCATGGGCAGCAAGACGATGCGCCCGTCGCCAAAGACGTCATGCTCGGCATTGAAGGTCTGGAAACCCTGGGGCTGGTCCCATTCTCCTCGAAGATAGCCTTGATTTTCTGCACCGCTTGCCGTGGCGGCCTGCGCCTCCGCTTCGTGGCAGAGGATCGTTGCGCGCCGAAAGTACGCGTTGCAGCCGCAATGATCGGGATGCAGATGTGAACAGATCACAACATCTATGTCCTCGGGATCGAGAGCAAGAGTCTTCAACTGATGAACGACCGTCCGCTCTGGCGAAAAGATCGGGGTCATAACCTTGCTTAACCCACCCCATCGCGCGCCTGGATCGATGGCGGCCTCTGGATTGCATCCGCTATCGAACAGCGCGTTGCCTTGGGGATGGCGCATCAGGGTGGCGTGAACCGGCAATTCAATCGCTTCTTCCTTCAGCGCCCCAGGGACGTAAATGGACCGGCGCATACGAAGCCGGCCGGCCTCGAGAAAATGCATCTTCATCTTAAAGGTCCTCTCTTGCTAGCCAGTTCGCGGACGGCGTTGACGATGTTTTCATAGCCCGTACAACGACAGATGTTTCCTGAGAGCGCTTCCCTGATCTTATCATCGGTTTCCAGCGGATGGTGGCGAAGAAGGTCGATGATCGCCAACGATGAAACTGGGCCTACAAATTCGCATTGCAGGCCATGATGCTGGCGGAACGCTTCTTGGATTCGTCCGAGTATCGACGCTTCCCTGGCCATGGTTTCGATTTCGCTCCCGTCTGCCTGCACTGCAAGCATCAGACAGGAGCGTGCGCTCCTTCCATCGAGAATGACGGTGCAGGCACCGCAAACGCCATGTTCGCACCCGACATGGGTTCCGGTCAGGCAAAGGATCCTGGCGCAGGAAGTGGCTCAGCAGCGTTCGTGCTTCGATCGTGCGCGTCATATACGCTTCGTTGACGCTGACGGTGATCGTCTTCTCACTCATCTTGCTTGAAGCCTTTCGTGGTTCGCGCGGCTCCAGGCGGCGCGAAGGGCCCGTTTGGCAAGGACGCCTGAGAGATGCCTGCGGTAATCTGCAGAGGCATGGATATCCGTGTTGGGCGTGAGGATTCCAGCCAGGCGATCCGCCACCGTATCGAGAACCGGCTCGGAAACATCCGTCCCCTCGATGATGCCCTCGATCTCTTCAAGCCGCAGCGGGGTTTCACCAACGCCCATCATGCCAACGCGAACGTCAGACGCCCTGCCATCTACACAATGCAGCGTCGTCGCAAAGCAAGCGAGTGCGAAGTCCCCGTGGCGTTTTGCAAACTCCTCAAATCCCCATCCGGCATCCGGTCTCATCGCGTCGAGCTCGACGCGAATTACAAACTCGTCCGGTTCCAACGAGTTGACCAGCGATCCGACAAAAAAATCGGCTGCAGGTATTTCGCGTCTGCCGCGCTGAGAGGAGGCGATGACCGTCCCACCGAGGAACCGTGTCATCATCGGCATCTCGGTCGCTGGATCCGCATGCGCGACGCTGCCGCCGAAGGTGCCGCGGTTGCGCACGGTCATATGGGTGACGTGATGCATCGCCTCATGCACGATCGGCAAGTGTTGGCGGATGATCGGGTCTGTCGCGGTCATGTGATGGCGTACCGTCGGCGCCGATTCTCACCCGATCTCCGTGCAGTTCGATCCGATCTCCATGAACCGAAGTTACTACGCGCGGCGCCCAAAATCCCGCGGCCCTGCTCGGATGGATACGATCTCTCTGAGCAGTTCGAGGTTCTCGCCGGTCATGGTGGCCACGTCTTCGATCGTGCAGATATGCATCGAACGAGCCATCAGGCGGCCTTTTGCGCAGTGGAGACCGTCGGAAGCATATTCCACGGCAACAGGTCTTCAAGCCTATCTACCGGTTAATCTTTGATCTGGGTTAGGACGTCCGTGAGGTAGCTCTCGGGGTTGCGGCCATGCAGTTTGTCCGTTCCAATGATGGTCAAGATATTAGCGTTGCGCTATCCCGTTCGTAATTTGCATCGTGTAAGTCTTCACTCCTGATGCTCGTTCTCGGGCCGCGCCACGCAACGCGCGGCCCGTCTTTCGGTTTTCTCAACCCGGGAAATTGCTACTCGGATTGATTGATTATTACGAGTTTATATGCAACCTTCGGTACGATCGCCGACGGTCGGCGCACATCAGGAGGAAAAACCATGATCCGTACTAATGCAGTTGCAGCACTTGTGTTTGCTGTAGCAACCTCAGCTCTTGCTTTCGATGCAAGCAACTTCAAGGATTTTTCAAGCATCGCATCGGCTTCCAGCAGTTGGCAGAACCAGTCCGGCTCGACGATGATCATTCAAGTCGACTCGTTCGGAAACGTCTCCGGCCAATATGTAAACAGAGCCCAGGGCACCGGATGCCAGAACTCGCCCTATCCGCTAACAGGAAGGGTAAACGGGACGTTCATCGCATTTTCGGTCGGCTGGAACAATTCGACGGAGAACTGCAATTCCGCAACCGGATGGACCGGCTACGCACAGGTCAACGGCAACAACACTGAGATAGTCACGAGCTGGAACCTCGCTTACGAAGGCGGCTCCGGTCCGGCCATTGAGCAAGGACAAGACACTTTCCAGTACGTGCCGACGACTGAGAACAAAAGCCTCTTGAAGGATTAATCTCCTCTGCCCTGCCGGCGCTGGCCCGTCAGAGATTGTGGAGCAAGAATTCATCGAATATGGCCAAAGGCTTAGACGAAGCTGCTTTCCCTGCCGAATAAAAGCGCCGCGTGCTCGTCCGCGCGGCGCAAATCCTTATTTGATGAGTTCAATGCGGCCAAAACGGCAAGCTTTCCGGACAAAAGTAAGCATCCGAGGATGCGCCGCCTTGGGGCAAACGCGGCGATCTGATCAAGGTCGTTTGGCACGATGGCCAGGGGGCCTGCCTGTTCACGAAAAAATTGGAGCGAGGAAGGTTTATCTAGCGTGACGGCCAGGGCGCTTGTCTGTTCACGAAGAAGCTGGAGCGCGGCCGCTTCATCTGGCCGTCAGCCGCTGACGGCACGGTGGTGATCACACCGGCGCAGCTCGGTTATCTGCTCGAAGGTCTACAGAAATATCCCTGCTTGTGAGTCTGACGAATCATCACCGGACAAGATCGAGGTGCTGGATCCGAGCCATCCGTTATTTGGACGCTCCTTTAATGTGATCCGTGAGGTGGGACGTAGAGGCGGCAACTTCGCGCCGTCGTATGAGGTTGAACATCGTGGTGGATCGACCTTGCTGATACCCGTGTCTGCGACACAGGGATATGTCGAAGCCTGAAATACTGACGCGCAAAGGACACCATTCGCCCAATTGTGAGGAGAAGGTTTTGCCAATCACTGTGCAACGCCTCCGCCTTGCAGCGGGCATCTAGGTAAAGGCACAGCGCAACAGATGGACACACGAACCTAGTTTGCTCAGCGCCGTACAACTTGCCGCCAGGCTCGATATTCCCGTCAATTGGATTTACGTTCAAATCAGGCGGAAGCGCCTGCTCATCGACCAGCAATCAACCGGAGCATATTTGTTCCAAAATTCCCCGGCGGTCGTCAACGCGGTTCGCGACCTTCGCAACCGTACCATTCATCAACTCGATCTGAGAATCATTCAGCCTCACCAGGAGGGGCATCAACATCCGTTGTCGCTGGAGGGAATTGACTGGCGCGCACGGCAGGAAACCTGGCGCCCCAGCCGGGTTTGACTGAATTTTTACATTGAGATTGTTGAGAAATCTGATTCAATGTCGTTATGACATTGCCGCCGCTTACCCTGCCATCGGACCTTGCCAGCGCTCATCCGGCGCTGCTGGCCGAACCTGCTGCGCGGCTGCAAGCTGAGGCGGAAGCGGCCAACGCGAAGGCGCGGCTGTCGAACATTGAGGCGCTCAACGTGCATTTGCAGTTGCTGATCGGCAAGCTGGAGCGCGAGAAGCACGGGCCGCGCCGCGAGCGCACGCAGCGGCTGATCGATCAGTTGGAATTTGCAGCTCGAAGAGCTCGTGGCGTAGGCCGCCGAGGACGAACTGAGCGTCCAAGAGGCCGCGGCCAGAACGCAGTCCGTGCGCGCCTTCGCCCGCAAGCGTCCAGTGCGCAAGGCGTGGCCCAAAGACGTCGAGCGCGCACGCATCGTCATCGAAGCGCCGACGGCATGTGCCTGCTGTGGCGGCTCGCGGCTGTCGAAGCTGGGCGAGGACGTGACGGAAACGCTGGAGGATATCCCGCGCCGATTCAAGGTGATCGAGACGGTGCGCGAGAAATTTACCTGCCGCGATTGCGAGGCGATCAGTCAGGCTCCCGCACCGTTCCATGCGACGCCCGCGCGGCTTCATCGGCCCTCAGTTGCTGGCGACGATCGTGTTCGACAAGTTCGGGCAGCACATCCCGCTGAACCGCCAGAGCACGCGGTTCAAATGTGAGGCATCGGTCCGTCGACCCAGACCCTGGCCGGTGAATGTTGATCCGAATGTCTTCGAGCTGCGGCAAATGCTGGAGCATCACTGTCGCACGGCATACCAGGAGGCAACGTAGCCGGCTGCGGCGACCCCATGCGAATGCGGGACGTCGCGGACGATGCTACCGACAATGGCGTCCCTTTGATCGACGCCATTCGGCCAGTTCGGCACGATGTAGCCGCGATAGCTGTAGATCCAGGTCTCGCCGGCCACATCGCCCTTTCCAGTGAATTGCAGCTCGACAGGGTCTCCCGGACGCACCGTACCGGTCAATTCCAGCGACCACCCGGGCCCACCAATGGTTCCGCCGACCTTGCGCCGAGCCAACTCGGTCAGCACCAGCGTTCCCTGGCCAAATTCCAGTGCATTGAAATCAACCGATAAATCGGGATTGTTGATCAGGCTGCGATAACTCCAAGTGCCAGTGAAGCTCATAGTTCCTCCCAATGGCGATCGACGCCCTAATGATGGCCGGAAACGGTGCCACCCTGGCCGTCCGGCAGGGTGATCCTGATGTTCTGCATCATGCCCTGGTCCTCATGATCGAGGATGTGGCAATGCAGAACGAACTCGCCGATATAGCGCTGGTAGTGCGTCCGCACGGTGATCGTGTAGCGCGCCGACGGATCGGTGCCGGGATTCTTGATCCACAGCGTGTCCTTCCAGACATTTTTCAAGCCTGGATATTGCGGATCGCCGTCGTCATCGGCGCCAAGCGCGCTGACATCGTTGCCGGCCGCATCGACAATTTTGATGATCTGAAACGGATTGACATGGATATGGAATGGGTGGCTGACGAAATCCGAGCGGAGCGTCCATTCGTCGACTCCGCTCAGCGGCAACGTCCGGTCGATGCGGTTGGGATCATAAGGTTTGCCGTCAACCTCGAAGAAGGTGGCACCCGGCTGTTTCACATCGATGTTAAACACCAGTTGCTGCTCGCCGGTGACCTCGCCCGCGTCGATGTCCGGATGGGGAATAAAGCTTGAGAGCGACATCTCGTTCTTGAGGTCATCGATAACCTTGCCGGCGACATTCTGTGACATCGTGCGCTCAGCCGCCGAAATCAGCCAATCCTGCAGATAGGTGCCGATCTCGCCATTGACGGCATGGCCGCCTACTGCAGTGACTATGCCGAGAAGCCGTCGGCTTGGAGCCTCCTGGTTGACGCTGGCCGCTGCCGGTGCGGCGCCATCGATGATGCAGTAGTCACCCGCTCCTGGCAACACCACCAGCGCGTCAACGCGGTAGCCCGGTTGCAGGATCGCTTGCTGCCGCATCTGCACCTGCGCCATTGTCAGCCCGTCCTGGGCCACCACCCCATACGGAATAGTATCCTTGCCGCAATTCTGATCGATCCATCTGTCGGTGTCCGCTGCCGCAAGCGTGCGGAACGCGGTCGTCCCGGTCTTGCGCCGGATTTCGAAATTGATGGTGTCGCGAACCCCGGCGTGTATCATCCGCCACCGCTCGACCGAGCCAGCCTCCGCTAATGCCAACTGACCAAGCACCTGGCCGTTGACGCTGGTGAAGCGGCCCGAAGCCGGCCAACTGCCAGGTCCGAACTGATCGTAGCTTTCGATGCCGCCCACCTGTCCTGGCTGGCAATCATAAGTGATGTCGCCATTGTTATCGGTGCAAGCATATTGAATCTGCTGTAGCACCAAAACCCGTTCGGCGATATCGGAGCCGCCCGGCTGCTTCAATAGGCGGTCGATATCGCCAGTCTCGGTCGGTGTCGGCATGCGATCGCCACGGATGATCAACGCCCCGGACATGCCACTCGACACCTGCAATGCGGTTGATCCGTGTAGGTGTGGGTGATACCAGAAGGTGCCGGCGGGATGCTCAACGGCGATGTTGTATTCATATTGGAACGAAACGCCGGGACGGATTGAGATCAGCACATTATCGCCATTGCCAGACGGATTTACCCAGAGACCGTGCGAATGCAGGTTGGTACCGTTGAAGCAATGGGGGGTATTGGCACTGCCACCGCCGATGCCGCAGGTGGAATCCTGAGGGAACAGGTTGTGAAGCGTTACCCGCACCGTCTGACCGGGCCGTAGATCGATGGTCGGTCCAACCAATGGCGTGTCGGCACCGGATAAGCCGGTCTGGCGGGCGTCTTGATAGCCGCGCAGTTTAACGTGGTCGTAGCGCGCCGTGGCCGGATTGTAGATCTGTCGGTCGAGATAGGTAGCGTTCATATCGAGCAGAACCTCGCCCGGAAATGTCTCCCGGCTTTGTTCGAAGGTTTTCAGCATCCCCTGGGATTTTGTGATAGGTTGCAGCATATAGGCCAGGGGGTTAGTCACGGCCCTGGCCTCTTGAGCGACTGCGAATAGCGCATGGGTGACCGAAAAAACGCTCGCCATACCGAAGATCGCAATTTTGTCAGACACAGACAAACAACCCTCCCAAACCTCTGCCCGGAGTTTTGTTCTCCCCGGGTCGAACCGCATCCACAAAGTTCTACTGCGTCACCATGCGTTCACCTGCAATTCGACTTTGACTCGCGCGCTTTCTCGGGAGAAGACAGCTGCCGCCGCGCGACGAGAAAGTTTCAAGACTCATGCCACTCTGGCCGGATCGAGCCTCAGAAGGAATCTTGTGCCTATGCTTCAAGGACTTCCACGAGAGCGCGGTAGGAAGTCGGGCGGAACAGCACCATGGCGCGCACCTGACAAACCTGACAGCAGGTGTAGTAGGCCCGACATTTTTGTGGGGAGCATCGTTACGTGCGGCAATACGCGTCTCACCTTGTTTGTTTGTCGAGCTGCACTCGAGCAACGCCTTGACGCTCATATCGCGGTCACCGCCGCGGGCATTAATGTCGGCGTCACATACCGTTCATCACACCGCCTAATCGGAGAGACACCACGGGCAGACTACGCCAGTTCTTCCGGCTCTCTGCGCTGCGCGATGATCTCGAAACAAGGTTGCTTGCTCAGGAGTATCGCGCCCTGCTCCTCGACGATCATTTCGACGACGGCAGGAGGGAGCCCTTCCACAATCTTCTCCTACGGACGTCTCTTATGGACGTCCAACGCGATATCTCAGATGCACGGAGCCGAGGCCAGCGGCTTCGGCGCTGATAAACGTGAGCCTCGCCCTGCCGGCAAGCCCATCCTCGCCGCCCTCGAATATGGCCGGTGTATTCGACTTGCCTCCGATCGCAGGGAAGATGACCAGGCTGACCTCGTCAACAAGACCCGCCTTCAAGAAATGGCCATTGGTTTGCGCCCCGCCTTCCAGCATCAAGCGCTTCACACCGAACTCGGTTCCAAGAAGGTCAAGCGCGTTTTTCAGATCGACGCCATCTTTCTCCGAGACGATATAGGAAACGCCAGCCTGGGTGAGGCCCGCCAGGTAAGCATCATCCACGTCAGATCCTGTCAGGACCACAAGGTGAGCTCCCTCAATGTCGCTCTTGTCCCAGCGTAGCCGACCGTCCTTATCCACGATGACAGCGAACTCGCCGGCGTCCGGGTTGGCGATATGGATCGGTCGCGCGGCTGTGCCGGTTGCTTGATAGGGGCGGTCGACGGCGTCCGCGAACTCTTCTCCCGTCGCTCTTCCCGAAAGCCAGGCGTCGGCACCGATCTTCTCATGCAGGCCGTCATAGATCTTCACGAGCTCATCGACCGAATGGCCGGTTGCCTCGGCCCAATCATTGACGATCAATCGGCCATCCAGCGGCGACATCATGTGACAGATTACATAGGGTCTGGGCATTGGATTACTCTCCTCTACAAACATTCCACCGTCAGTGGCCTGCCTTCAACCAGGCTGCGAATTTATCCATCCAGTCGGGGTGCCAACGTGAAAGCGCGGGTCGGTTCAGAATCATGTCATCGGCCGCCCAGCGGATCCGTCTGGCATCTATCGCAGACGTAACCGCGTTATCCGGACAGATGATGTAAAAATTCTCGTCGAGCAGACGGACCAGGAAGTATTCCACCAGTTGCTCTGCGGTCCATGCCTCATCGGGTTTCGCAATGCCCTGCGGCTTGAGTGCGATGTTCATGGGTGTCCACGTGTAGCCAGGGACGAGGAGATGAGCCGAAACACGACCTCCCGTCTCCTTCAGAAGCTCGTGCGACAGCTGTTCGGTCAGGACTTTGACAGCTGCCTTTGCCACCGAATATGCGGCGTTACCTGGAGGAGTCGTAATACCTTCCTTGGAGCCGAGGTTGACAACGGCCGACTGGCGACCGGCTTCGATCATGTAGGGCACGAAGACGTGTTGCGCGGCCAGAACACCTCCGAAGTTTACATCGATCTGGCGTCGCCACTTTGCAGGATTGTCCCAAGGGCCGGCTCCTTGCGTTATGCCCGCGTTGTTTACTAGGACGGCCACGTCGCCAAACCGCGAAATCGTTTCGTCCCGCAACCTGGTCAGTGCCGACAAATCTGATACGTCGCCGCTCACGATCAGGATGTCCGTGTCGAGTGTCGAAGTAACATCCTCAAGTGCGTCGGCGTCGAGATCCAGCAGCGCGAGCTTCATGCCGCGGGCCGCGAGAGCCCTCGCGATTGCCAAGCCGATGCCCTTCGCAGCTCCCGTGATGACCGCAACGCGGCCAGGAGCAACGACGCTGTTCATTCTCTCGCTCATTTTTTGTCTTTCCCGTCATTGGACCGTCACCGCTGGAAGGTGTGCCGGACAAGCCGTCGCCGTGGAATTTTTCTCCGAGAAGCGTGCCGGCCGATGGCACCAGCGCAGAGAAGTCCATCAACGCTACTCGGGCGCTTGGGTCGTCGGATCATATCCGCGGGCTGCGAACGACCGTTCGATCGCACTATAAGAATAGGGTAGCGCGACGGCTACTTGAAGTGAGCGGGATCGCACGCACCGATGAGCCGTGTTCACTCAAGGGCCTTCGTGACGTAGGGAATGCCTGGCCAGTTCGACCGCGGACGGGACCAAAAAGGTAACGCACTCCTGGTCCCTGCCAGATCGGTGGATGATTTTCACTCGCCGCCCCGATCAATTTTGCTCATGTAACCAATCGGCTCCACGGGCATTTGGTCACCAGCGCCTCGAGACGATCGTGGTGCTGACCAAACCAAAGGAGTGAAATCATGACAGGGAATAAACCACTCGCAATGATCACGGGCGGCTCATCTGGAATAGGCTTCGAGCTTGCCAAACAATTCGCCAAGAATGGATTCGATGTCGCCATTTCAGGCTCAAGCGACAAGGTGAACGAGGCCGCCGATGCGCTACGAAGCCTTGATGCCGAAGCATATCCGTTCAAAGCGGATGCCTCGACGTACGATGGCGTCGAGAGGTTCTGGACCTTTACGCAGGGGCTGGGGCGCCCCTTGGAAGCCGCGGCTCTGAACGTCGGTATCGGTATTGGCGGCGCCTTTGTCGATAACGATCTCGAGGATGAGCTTCGCCTGCTTGCGATCAATGTAACCGGGACCGTCCATATGGCCAAACGCGTCGTCCAACATATGGTCAAGAACGGCCGCGGCAGGATTCTCATCACCTCCTCGGTTTCGGCGACCCTGCCCACGCCATACGAAACCGTTTACGGCCCGTCGAAGGCATTCGGTTACATGGTCGCGGAATCTCTGCGCGAGGAGTTGCGCTCGACCGGGGTCACGGTGACGGCACTCCTTCCGGGCGCCACCAACAGCGACTTCCACGCGAACGCTGGAATGGGCGGTACGAAGCTCGGTGGCCAACAAAAAAACGACAAGACGCTCGTCGCCAAGCAGGGCTTCGAGGCCCTCATGAACGGCATCGACCATATCGTCGGCGGAGATCAGAAAACCAAGCGGCAGGTGTTGGAAAACCGGACGACCCCCGAGCCCGTCAAAGCCGCGCGGCAAGCCGAATTGACCCAACCGCAGTGAAGGAGCACGTCATGTCACATCTGAAAAACAAGGTCGCCATCGTCACAGGGGCTTCCTCGGGCATTGGAGCGGCGACCGCCAGAGGATTGGCGGAAAAAGGTGCGCGCGTCGTCCTTGCCGGCCGCAATGAGGAACGCCTCAGTCAGATCGTCGAAGACATCACCGGTTCGGGAGGTATTGCCAGCTACAAGGTTGCTGATGCCACGGATTTTGAGAGTACCAAGGCCCTCGTCGCGTTCGCCACAACGACGTACGGCCCGGTCGATATATTGGTCAACAATGCCGGCCTCATGCTCTTTTCCTATTGGAAGGATGCCGCCGTCGGCGATTGGAACAAGATGATCGATACCAACCTGCGTGGCTATCTGCATGCGATCGCCGCGGTGCTGCCGTCGATGTTGGAGCGCCGGTCCGGCCGCATCCTGAATATGAGCTCTATCGCCGGCGTTCATGTCGGCGAGGCGGCAGGGGTTTACGGAGCCACGAAGTTCTTCATACGCGGTATTACCGAAAGCCTCAGGAAGGAGGTGGGCGTGGGTAGCGGGATCCAAGTGTCTATGATCAGCCCTGGCGTGATCGATACCGGCTGGGCCGACAAGGTTCATGACGAGACGGGCAGAAAGATCGCCGGAGAGCTCAACAAGCAGGGTATTCCGCCGTCGTCGGTGGCTGAAGCCGTGGTCTATGCACTAGACCAGCCCCCGGAGATCACGATCAACGACATTTCGTCCATCCAACCCGGCAGGACTGGTAGCCCGCGTTTTCGAGAGCTCAGAACTAGAACCTCCGGGACTGTTAGACCGCCTCGCGGAACCAACCGGTGCCGTCTCTCGTGGCTGTGGACACGAAGATCTTCATTGCATGACGATCTAATCCCGGACGTTTTCGTTTTTCAGCGACCGGGCCATCTCCGCCGTCCTTCGCAGGATCCAACATGGATCACTAGGTCAAATTTTTGACTGCTTCCTCGGCCATCACATACCAAATACAGGGCCAGTTAAATAAGGATTGAAGGTGCCGGCCGGCCTGAAGCAAGGTCGGCGCCGGCAAGGGCGATCTTTTTCAGTACAAGTGCGAGTATCCATAACTCATGGTATCAACGCGGGCCGATCTGGCCGACCTTGAAACTTTCGTCGCGATCGCGCGTGCGGGGGGGTTCCGAAAGGCCGCCGCGCTTCGCGGCGTTTCCGGGTCTGCCCTCAGCCACTCGATCAGGGGTTTGGAGGCCCGTCTGGGCGTCCGTCTGTTTCATCGGACAAGCAGGAGCATCAGTCTCACCGCCGCCGGCGAAGTGCTGCTTGCCGAACTGGAGCCCCGTTTCCTCGGCATTCAAGCTGCGATGGATCTCCTAGACAGTTTCAGGAGCGGGCCTACGGGCAGAGTGAGAGTGACCACCCTGCGTGACGCCGCCGAGCTGCTGATCGCTCCTCGACTGCACAGTTTTCGCAAGAGCTACCCAGATGTCGAGGTCGAAGTCAGCGTCGAGGATCGCTTCATCGATATGGTCGCCGAAGGTTTTGACGCGGGCATCCGTTATGGGGGAACGGTTCCCGAGGGGATGATCGCGTCGCGTCTGACATCCGAACTCGAATGGATCGTAGTCGGTTCTCCGGCCTATCTCAACGAACGAGGGCGGCCCGCGCGGCCGGAAGATCTCTTGACGCACGAGTGCATCCGGATCCGAACCGGTACGGATCACCTCTGCAAATGGGAACTTGGCGACGGCGATCGCATGGTTTCTCTCGACGTTCCGGGACTTCTCACGCTCGGAGATTCGGAACTATCTATCCGCATGGCGGAGGAGGGAGGCGGTCTCTTTTATTGCCTGCAGGCCCGGGTCGAGGACAAACTTGCGGCCGGTTCACTCGAAGTCGTGCTGCCGGACTGGACCTCTACCGGGCCGGGTTTTCATGCATACTACGTTTCGCATCGACAGGTGCCGTCCGCTCTCCGGACGTTTCTCGACTACCTTAAGGCGCCGGTTGCGGGCGATTGAAGTGACGGCCAGACGAGACAGCTTCACCAGGCAGGAGAATCGCATATGGATGGTAAGGAGTTGTTTTGCTGAGGCAAATCGACTCAAGAACTCTCCGATAATTTGGAGGTACGGATGAATCGATTTGCCACCTGTTTTAAAGATCTGCCCGACCCTCGGGGCGCAACACACGTCATCCGCTGATGTCGATCCTGTTCATTGCCATTGCCGCGATCGTTTGCGGCGCCGAAAGCTGCGCCGACATGGCCGATTCGGCGTTTCCAAAAAGAAGTGGCTCAAGACGATCGTGCCGCTGCCCTATGGCATCGCCGGCCATGGCACCTTCTCCACCGTTTTCCGCTGCCTCAATCAGGTTGCCTTCGAAGCCGCTTTACCGAAGCCTTTGCAAAGGGCATGGAAGGCGTGGTGGCGGTCGACGGCAAGGCGGTACGAGGCGACGCCGCTGCCCCTCGTCAAGGTCTGGGCTGCCGGTTGCGGCCTGGTCATCGGCCAACAGACCGCGCCGGGCCGCAACGAGGTCCAAGGGGCGCTCGATGCGCTTGCGCTTTTGTCGCTGGAAGGTGCCATCGTCACCGCCGATGCCCTGCATTGCCGCGCCGATACCGCTCATGCCATCCTTTCCGCCGGCGGCGACTATGCCCTGGCGTTGAAGGCCAATCAGCCCGGCCTCCTGGCACAGACGATTGCTCGTCTGGACGACGTCGAGCCACTCGGCGTCCAGACCGCCGCCGAGAATGACCATGACCGCTGCGAAAGACGCCGTGCCTGCATCGTCGCCGTCAATGACATCGACTTCCCCGGCCTGCAGGCCATCGGCTCCGTCGAGGCCACAAGCCGTCATGCCGATGGCCGTCTGACCAGCCATGTCCGCTACTTCCTGCTCTCCACCGTCATGTCGGCTGCCGCCCTGATCGAGGTAACCAGAACTCATTGGCAGATCGAAAACAAACTGCACTGGGTGCTCGACGTCCAGTTCCGCGAGGATGCCGCCAGAAACCGTAAGGATCACGGACCGGCAAACATTGCTCTGTTACGAAAGATTGCCCTCAACCTCATCCGGGCCCATCCAGATAAGGCCTCCATTCGTCGAAAGATCAAGAAGGCAGGGTGGGACGATCAGTTCCTCATCTCTATCATCGCTCATATGCGATAGCCCTGCTTCACCAGGGGAATTTGAGTGCCGGCAGAAAGCGGTCGCTCGCAGCCAGAAAAATAATTGGCAGCAAGATCGCCTGGCATCCTTTAACATGCCGAAAGCGGAAAAAAATACGTGACAGCCTCCGATCCCTCTCTGAGCCGAGGCCATCCATGATGGTAGAGAATCCGCAAGTCTTCGGCTGTCTGACACGACCAGCCGGTACGAATGCGGTACTGCCACGGCTCTCCTCCAGGCGCCCGTTTTTGATCTCTCGATATCTAAATTTGTGCAGACGAGCAGGCAAAGCTATAACGGCAGGATCAACGAATACTGGTAGCTCTCAGACAATCTGGATCGATATCAACCGGGAATGCCTGCATATGTAGGGAGGATTCAAGCACGGCGTGAGGGCGATGCAGACGGACGAGGCGGAGACGTCACGGAAACCCGAGAGCACCTGCATCACCTCGCTCGAGGTTTCCAGGCGGCCTTGTAGGAGACCCGCGGCGTAGTGCCCCGAAAACCCCACCGCGCAAATGCTGATTATGAAAGACAGTACGAAAATGATTACTCTGTAGCCGGAAACGGGACAACAGCCTGTCCATTGTGGTCGATCCTTGTCCATAGGCGGTGAAGAAACTTCATCAATCGGGATCCGCCTCCGAGGGAAGCATCGAATCATCAATGACGACACGAAAGCTGCGCGACCGAGGTTGTCTGTCAACAGATTGTCTGATAAAGCTTGCTAATGTTCGAACTGTCTCACAAACTTGCGGAGGAATAACTCCGTAACAGAACCGGCGCTGCCGCAGCCGGCACAACTTTCACTGCTGAAATCGATTGCCGCGATGTTCCTTGTTTTCAATGGAAAGCGGTGACCGCATCTCGGCTATGTGAAGGCTTCGAACATGTCGTCGTCCTCGCGACGGCGGGACGCGACGCCTTGATGAACAAACGGGCGTCCTTTTTATGGATGGACGGCTCCATGGCGCCGAGATCACCAGCTTCCCCGATATGCATCTTGAGATGTTGATCTGGGACAGGTAAGTATTGAGATTCAAGAAGCAGAGAAGATGATTGATAAGAAAGCATTGCTCGATAATATGACCTTGGCGGAGCAGGTCTCGCTACTTTCCGGCGATACGTTCTGGTCTTTACCGCCCATCGACCGCCTAGGGATAGGGAGATTGCGCTTGACCGACGGCCCCAACGGCGCCCGCGGGGCGGGGTCTTTTGTCGGAGGTGTGACTGCAGCGGCTTTCCCGGTGGGCATCGCCATCGGAGCGAGTTGGAACCCGGATCTAGCCAAGGAAATCGGCAGTGCCCTAGGTGACGAGGTTCTTTCAAAAGGTGCCCACGTCTCGTTAGCCCCCACCGTTAACATCCAGCGTAGCGTCACAAACGGCCGCAACTTTGAGTGCTTCTCTGAGGATCCGATCCTGACGGCGGAACTTGCAGTCGGCTATATCGAAGGTCTGCAGTCCACGAAAGTCGGTGCCACGATAAAACATTTCGTCGGCAACGAGTCCGAGATTGAACGTACAACCATCTCTTCAGATATCGATGAACGCACGCTGCGCGAAGTCTACCTGATACCCTTTGAGACGGCGGTGAAGCGGGCAAAGGTCTGGGCCGTGATGTCTTCGTATAACAAGCTAAACGGTACTTACACGGCGGAAAGCCATTGGCTGTTGAACGAGGTTCTGCGCGGTGACTGGGGTTTTAACGGCGTGGTGATGTCGGACTGGTTCGGCTCGCGTTCGACCGCACCCACCGTGAATGCCGGGCTGGATCTGGAGATGCCGGGCCCGACTCGCGATCGCGGCTCCAAGCTACTGGCTGCGGTCGAAGGCGGCGAGGTTAGTGTCGAGACGATCCGCGCCTGTGTGCGCAATATCCTGACTTTGATGGAACGCACCGGCGCTATCAACGATCATCGCGAGTTTAAGGAGTACGCCATTGATCAACCGAAACATAGGGCATTGATCAGGCGCGCGGGAGCGGAAAGCGCAGTTCTGCTACAGAATGACGGGATCCTGCCATTGGCTCAGCAAGGTATGGTCGCCATCATTGGACCCAATGCCAAGGTCGCGCAGGTGATGGGAGGCGGCTCGGCGCAGTTGAACCCTCACTATGTCATCAGTCCGTGGCAGGGGCTGGTGGACGCGCTGGGTGAGGAGAATCTGTGCTACGCTCAGGGCTGCAACAATTATCGGTTTCAGCCGCTAATCGAAAACCCCACAACCTTCGAGTTTTTCCAAGGAAGGGAGCTAGCTGGCGAACCGGTGAAGGTCGTCGAGGAACCGTCGAGCCTTGGTGTATGGTTGCCCCCCGTGGCCGAGGGCTTTGTCGATCCCCTTCGCTTTTCGGCTAGAATGCGCACCATCTTCACAGCCTCGGAAGCCGGCGTCTATCGCGTCGGACTAACCTCGGCCGGGCTTGGCCGGGTCTATGTGGACGGCAGACTTGTGGTGGACGCTTGGGCTTCCTGGATACGTGGTACCACATTCTTTGAAGAAGGCTGCGAAGAGGTCGTGGGTGAAATCACGCTCGAAGCCGGCCGTACATACGAGGTCGTCGCCGAGTACGCCCGGCACGACCACGTCAACCTCTATATCGCCGCAATTCGGGTAGGAATAGGCAGATTTTCGGCCGAAGCGGAGATTGCCGAGGCAGCAGCCGTCGCGGCAAAGGCTGATCATGCGGTAGTCTTCGTGGGCAGAACGGGCGACTGGGATACCGAGGGCTCCGATCTTCGCGGTATTGCACTTCCCGGTCTGCAGAACCAGCTTGTTGAGGCGGTAATTGCGGCCAATCCGAACACGATCGTCGTACTACAAACCGGTGGACCGGTGGAAATGCCCTGGCTTTCCGGTGCTCGTGCAGTACTGCAATGCTGGTATCCCGGACAGGAGGCTGGCAACGCGATCGCCGATGTGCTCCTCGGCAAGGCCGAGCCCTCGGGCCGACTGGCACAGACCTTCCCCGTGCGCTGGGCTGACAACCCCACACATACTGAGGATGACGCGGTCTATCCAGGTAAGGACGGCCATGTGCGATATGACGAAGGTGTGTTCGTCGGTTATCGGCACTACGACCGCCACGGCATTAAGCCGCTGTTCCCGTTCGGTCATGGTCTCGGTTATTCAAGCTTTGCGATGTCGGACCTGACGGTAGGGCTACCAGACGCTGCCGGCGCGGTGACAGTGACACTGGAATTGACCAACATCAGCGAGCGGCCAGGTTCGGCAGTGGTGCAAATCTATGTCGGCGATGTTGAAGCATCTATACCCAGACCGGTTAAAGAGCTGAAAGCCTTCTCGAAAATTGCCCTGGAACCCGGTGAGAAACGAAGGTTGCGTTTCATACTTGACGCCCGAACATTTGCCTTCTTCGACACGACCGAGCGGCGTTGGCGGATAGAGGCGGGGGAATTTGCAGTGATGGCTGGGTTCTCGGCCACCGACATCCGTTTGAGTTTAACTGTCACGCAAAAGGGCGCTGTCTTGGCGCTCTGAATGGGCCGCAAATCAATGACCACATTGGGCAGTGGTCGAGTTCCAACGTATGCAGTTTTGGCGGTGAAGCTGGGTGAGTTGAGTGAGAGAATGCCTCAAAACCGGTACTTGGTTAATGGCATGGCGAAACACCGCCTGCGCCTCCAAAAACAGGCAATGTTTTCTGAACGATCGTAAGCGCGATTTTCCCCGCACCTTCTGCAATTGAGTGAGCTTTGGCATGAGGTGTCCACCAAAATAGGTGGACACCAAGGGATGGAAGAAGTGACCTGCCACTGAATTTTCATCCGGCGGCGACTAGATGTGGAGCCTCAACAGGTTGTCCTGGGTAAGAGCGAGCCTAGTGATTGGTGGTTTTGAGTTTAGACTTCCGTGAGGCCTGTGCCAATTGTAGCGATGAAGCCATCGTGGCAGTTCGGCGGCGCGCATGTCCGAGTTGGGATAGGCGACGGCGTAGGCCCACTCTCTGAGGGCGGTCTGGATGAAGCGTTCGGCCTTTCCGTTGGTTTTAGGCGTATATGGTCTGGTGCGGACGTGCTTGAGGCCGTTGTCGCGACAAGCTTGGCCGAATGGCTTTGATGTGTAGCAGGGACCATTGTCGGTCATGACGCGCTCGACCGCGATCCCGAGGCTGGCATAATAGGCCAATGCCGCCTTCAAGAAGGCCACGGCGCTTTCTTTCGTCTCGTCCGGCAATATCTGTGAGAAAGCGATGCGAGAGGCATCGTCGATGGCCACATGAACGCATTCCCAACCGGCGCCCCAACTCTTGCCTCTGCGCGAACTCTGGCGAGTGCGATCGCCGGTGATGCGGTGGCCGACCTCATGAAACCGGCCGAGCTTCTTGATGTCGATATGAATCATCTCGCCGGGAGCCTGGCGTTCATAACGACGCACAGGCTCGGCCGGCTCGATATCCTTGAGGCGGGAGTGGCCTGCGCGCTTGAGAACCCGGCTCACCGTCGCTGCAGATACACCGGTTTCGATCGCGATGTGCTTGCCAGTCAGGCGCTGGCGGCGAAGCGTGATGATGCGCTCCGCCAGCGCCTGACTGGTCTGCCGGGGCATGGCATGAGGTCGGGAGGAACGATCGAGCATCGCCTCTCGACCACCGGCCTTGAAACGCTCGACCCAACGGGCGACGATCTTGGCCGCGACGCCATAGGCCTGTGCTGCCTGAGCCTGGGTCAGATGCCCTTCGATAACAGCAAGCGCCATTTGTTCCCGGCGCAACGGCGTCAGTCGGGCATTCTTATGAATGTTCATTCGCGGCGATCCTTCCGACTCGAGGTGTGATAGCTCCAGTCTCCTAAATCCGCTTTGAATGGACAACCTCCCGAAAGCTCACAATTAGAGCCTCGGCCGGGGTCTGGTATCCGAGCGATGAGTGCGGCCGGAAATGGTTGTACAACACGACGACAGAACACCCACGGGACCGAGGTTCGCGAGCTTTTGTATCCGTGGCATCCCTGGTCCGGGCAACCCGTTCACGTGCATGAGGCGGTGTCCAAAGGGAAGCATATTTCCGCTGCAGCCTTTCTGGTTCTTCTTCTGGTCGACTTCTTGAGGTCCCATCGTGGATGTTCGACCGATCAATGAGTGGTTGTTGGCGCAGCCTGGCGGTTCCGCACGTCGATCTCGCAAGCCTGCATTCTTTGGCAAGATTGCTGAAGGACGCTGATGCCTCATCGCAATCTTCGGTAATGGGCGCAGCACTTTGGTCGACTCAGCCTATTCAACGCCATGGTGAGGCAGCTAAATGCTGACTTCCAAGAGAACCTTGAGCCTGCCCATCGATGCAAAATAGCTAATAGCGCGGCAATCAGGATGAGACGCTTGCGACAATCTGGATGAGATTCTTAGGTCGCGGTCGGGATCAAATTATCATGCTGATTGCCGCTGACAAGTTCTTCGTCGTTTTCTGATTGCCGCTCCGCGACAGACAGCGTTGATGTCCTGATTGTCGCAAACGAGGCCGGTCGGCCGCGCTGGCGTTTTTCCTCAAGCGCAGTTCTGCGGCGATAGCTTTCGACGTTCATCTCGAAGATCGTGGCATGGTGCACGAGCCGGTCGACTGCTGCGAGTGTCATGGCAGGGTCGGGAAAGACCCGGTTCCACTCTCCGAACGGCTGGTTGGCGGTGATCAGGATCGACCGGTGCTCGTATCGTGCCGAGATCAGCTCGAATAGCACGCTTGTTTCCGCCTGGTCCTTGGTGACGTAGGCGAGGTCATCGAGGATGAGCAAGTCGTACCTGTTGAGTTTGTCGATGGCAGACTCAAGCTGCAGTTCCCTTCGGGCGACCTGAAGCTTCTGCACAAGATCGGTGGTCCGGGTGAACAGGACCCGCCATCCGTTCTCGATCAGCGCAAGGCCGATGGCAGCAGCAAGATGGCTCTTTCCTCCGCCGGGCGGACCGAACATGAGGATGTTAGCTCCCTTGGCAAGCCAGCTGTCGCCGGCGGTGATTGCCATGACCTGCGCCTTCGAGATCATGGGTACAGCGTCAAAGGCGAAGCTGTCTAAGGTCTTTCCGGGCGGCAGGTGCGCTTCGGCGAGATGCCGTTCAATCCTGCGATTGGCACGCTCTGCCAGCTCGTGCTCGGCAATAGCCGACAGGAAGCGAGCTGCCGGCCATCCTTCCCGGTCCGCCTCTTCGGCAAATCGTGGCCACAGCATTTTGATCGTCGGCAGCCGGAGCTCGTTGAGCATGATGCCGAGGCGTGCTTCATCGATAACGTGGGCGTTCTTCATGCCGCTTCTCCCGTCCCGATCAGGGCCTCATAACCGTTGAGCGATGCGAGTTGCACATGAACGGTCGGCAGCTTGGCTGGATCCGGACCGAAGAGCGCTCGCATGGTAGCCAGATTGGGTAAGTCACCAGCATCGAGTATCCTGGCCAATTCTTCGGCAAGTTCGCGTTCGCAACCACGGTCATGCGCGAGCGCCAGGAGTTCGACGGTGATCTTGCAAGCCTGCTTGTCGGGAAGATGCTCGATGAGGGCTTCGAAGGCCTTGCGATATTCCTGACGCGGGAAGAGCTTGTCGCGATAAACGAGGCCGCGGAGCGCCATCGGCTTTTTGCGCAGGGAATGGATGACGTGGTGGTAGTTGACGACCTGGTCGTGTCGGCCGTCGGGATGGCCGCGTCCTCGGCGCAACGTCATCAGATGCGTACCGCCGACAAAGACATCCAGCCGATCGTCGAACAGGCGAACTCTTAACCTGTGGCCGATCAGGCGGGATGGCACGGTGTAGAAGACCTTGCGCAAGGTGAAGCCGCCCGTCCGGGACACCGTAACGACAATCTCTTCGAAGTCCGTGGTCCGGCGCTCGGGCAGCGCCTGCAGATGGGATCGCTCAGCATCAATGCGCTTGCCATGGGCAGCGTTGCGACGGCTGACGATGTCATCGACAAAGGCGCGGTAAGAACTGAGGTCGTCGAATTCCTTGGCCCCCCGCATCAGCAGGGCGTCATGAACAGAGTTCTTGAGATGGCCATGGGAGCTTTCGATAGAGCCGTTCTCATGCGCGACGCCTTTGTTGTTGCGCGTCGGCGTCATTCGATAATGGGAGCAAAGCTGATCGTATCGGTGGGTGAGATCGACCTTGGCATCGGCGTCGAGGTTGCGGAATGCCGCCGACAGGCTGTCGCTTCGATGATAAAGCGGCGTACCTCCCACGGACCACAGGGCATTTTGAAGCCCTTCAGCCAGCGCGACAAAGCTTTCGCCGCCGAGAATGACATGGGCATGTTCGAAGCCCGACCAGACAAGCCGGAAGTGATAGAACAGGTGATCAAGCGGCTGGCCGGCGATGGTCACACCAAGACCGCTGGCGTCGGTAAAATCCGAAAGGCCCAACCGGCCTGGCTCGTGCGTTTGGCGGAAGATGACCCCCTGCGCTTCGCCATGGACAGCACGCCACGACCGAATGCGTCGTTCAAGCGTGCGGCGGATACCTTCAGAGAGTTCTGGATGTCGGCGCAGCATCTCGTTGTAGACAGCGACGGCACGGATACCGGGTGCGGCCTTCAGGAGCGGGACGACTTCGGTCTCGAATATCAGCTCTAAGGGATCAGGGCGGCGGCGTCCGCGCGGCGCTTTGCTCTGAGAAGGCAGTTGTACCTCCTTGTCGAGGCGGTATGCCGTGGCTCGGCTGATCGACGCTTTTGACGCGGCGACCTCTACGGAATGCGTTTGTCGGTACTTCATGAAGAGTCTCATCTGATGATCGGTTAAATGGCGACCCGGCACAAACTGGTTCTCCAATCCAGAAAACCGCAAATGTACCGGACCGACCGCGATCATGAGACGCCGAAAATCTGCGCCACGCCGGGGTATGACTACGATCGGGCTACGCCCTCACTCCGTCACACCCCGGCGCGAGTCTCATCCTGATTGACGCTGAATCTCATCGAGATCGCCGCTACGCATAAAAGAGCCAGCCTGCCCGTCTAACCAATGCGAGCAGAACTCTCGGGACATTGTCACCCAACTTGTAGAGGGCCATCTTCGGCGTCAAGGCGCAGACCTCAACCGCTTCCGAGCAGAGAACTACGTCGGGTGCTGGACATATTTGTGAAGAACCCAACACGGCACAATACTTTTATCATCACGGAATGGGCGCGGCAGTCGGCCAGCAGCCAGGCGCCTGTAAAATCCAAGTGTCGAGCCGACAGGGCCTTGAAGGCAGGCCTGAAACCAGGATGAGGGAACATATCGCCGGATTGGGCCGAGTTGAAGAACGTTGTGGGCAAGAATCTGTGCCCTCACCTCATCAGTCCAATTCCGCCGCCGCCGCCGACAGGTGATCTTTGAGCTCATTTGGGGATCGTTAGCGTTCAGCTTCGGTAGGCGGACGTGCATTTTTGCGATGGTGGAAGTTGTCGGCAGGTGGGCAACACGTGAAATATGGTTCTTCACTGAAATCGAGGGCATCAGACACGTCCCGCGCTCGCCGCGACAGAGCGTCCGACGAGACCTCGAACCATCTTCCGCGAACACTTCATAGCACTGCCTGCAACGTGCTTCGTGTAGACTGCAATCTTCAGTACATCGTTAAGCGAGGTCGTGTCTGAACAACACCGTAGGCATGCCGGATCCTCCGTATTCGAGATGGAATAGAGCGCCTCAGGAATGGTCCCATTTCATCCCGAGGAGGAGAAGTGAAATTGCCATAGTGGCGTGGCGGCGTTTGTTCGCGAGGCTCATGCTACGTGAGTGTCGAGAAGATTGCGACGGATTTAAGTTTCGATCGCCGTGGTTTACCGGAATGCACCTTCCGCTATTTCGCCGCCGAGACGTTGGTCGAGTTCCTCGTGCTGGCCGTTGCGGCAACTTGGCGATTCACGCCGCCACCGCGCGCCTATCGCTGCGGCAGCACAGCCGGCTTCGACGCATCTTCATTCAGACAAGGCGATGGCAAAAATCATCGTCACGCCCGCGCGCGCTGGCCCTGTCGAGATTGCGGCCTTCCTGATGAAAGGCGACGTCGATCCGCTGGACGCCAAGAAGTGACCTTCGTCTTGTCGACCCCCCCTGCGGGAATAGAGCCAATCAAGCGTGCGGCGCGCCAGTGGGAGGACGGCACTTGGCGCGAGAACGTGCCGTTGCGGCAAGTGGAACATCCGTGTCGATTCTCGCGTCAGCGATTTTGAGCTTGCTCGGGCTTCCGGCGAGATTGAAATTGGGAATTTGAATGCCTTCACTGCAAACACACCGGATCTTCATTTTACGTGGCGCAACTTTCCTCAAACGAACCCGCACCCGTGCGGTATTTGGCCACATCCTCGCCGAGGCCGGAGCCGGAATAACCGGGTCCGAGCTTCACTCTCATCACATCAAGGGTGCCTGCCACGAGCAAACGCCTTATAATTGGCGCGAAGCCAAACCGCGTCGGTGACAGGGCACTCACAGTAATGGGCAGGGTGCGGCTGTGGGCCGGCAATTGCTTATTTTGACGCGTCGCTTTTGTTGGCATGCGCCTGAATTTGCGTGCATCGCTCGATCAGGTGCTCGAACGGCTCGGAATCGCCGAGCAGCAGGCCGTCGTCGACCATGCGCGCGTAATCCTCGCCGAGCGCACGCAGACCTTCTCCGGATGGCGTCAGAACCAGATTGCCGTTGACGGCTGCGGCGTAGTCGATGGGCGAGCGGTCGGCCGCCTTTTCCGCAAAAAACATGGATTTGTGTTTCGCCACGGCATTGGCGAGTTGCCGATCCGCGGATGCTTTGTCGGCGAAACCAGCATCGTCCAGCCGGACGACATCATGCCAGTGGCGGGCAAAACGATCGCCGCGAAGGCGCTCCTGCAGGCAGAAGACATGGATGGCGGTCGCTTTCTCCCACAACGTCCGCTCCGCGTGCATGACGCGGGGACTCGCTTTCGGAAATTCGACACCATCAACCTGGCCCGACGCGTCACAGTCGACGGATACTGGCCGGCTCGCCGGTCGACCGCGCTCCGAATTCGAGCATGACGCTCGGGGCGACATAGCCGGATCCGCTGCTCACCGCTTCATAGTCGAGGTAGAGCGTATCGTCCTCGAGGCGGATTGCCGCCGGAAGAGATTGAACGCGCAACGCGCCATAACCGGCTCCACCGAGCCCGCCACCCAGACCGGAAGCCGCTTTCGCACCTCGCTGGTCCAGTGTTTCTCCTCGCTGCGGGTTTTCGGCAGTGCTTCGTCATTGTCGCCAACCAAGTCCGGCGCCAGGGCGCGGATATCGTAGGTCAGGTCGACATCCTCGGAGAACCTTTTGATGACACCGTAGGCTTTCGAAAGCGAGGTGCCGCCCTTGAAGACGAGATGCTCACCGAGCTTGGACGAAAAGAGCGTCTGCAGCGTCCAGACGACCCAGACATCCTTTTCGAGGAGATGAATGGGCCGTCCGGTGCGGTCGGCCGCCACCGCCAAGGCTTCGCGTCGGTTATCCTTTGACAAGGTCAGAAACAGATCAGCGATGCGCAGCCTTTCCTACGCTTCTTGCAAGCCAGGTCGGAAACTGCGGAGCCGCCGCCACCAGCTCGCCGAACGCGTTTGGCGGCAGCTTTCGCTTGATCCGCGACAGTGCTTCATCGGCCCTTTCCGGCCCAAGCCATGCAAGTGCGCGGACCGCCACGCCAGCAGGTCGATCGGCCAAGGCCAATTGCCAGCGCGGCACGTGCTTGAGCTCGACCGTCTGCTGTCCAAGGGTCATCGTCCGGCTACGGCCGGATGTCAGGTAGACGGAGCGGACCGGGACCTGGGAGGTCAGGCCCAGGGCATTTGCCGCGGCGGCGCCATCGAGACGATGACCTCACCGCGCTGCTGCGCCACCGCCTCTACGGCCTGTTCGACCGTCGGCGGCCGACTGCCAAAGCGACTTTTGACGGGCCGCATATAGATACCACGGCCCGCCCGGACGAGCTCGCCACGCTCGGCCAGGCGCGACAGAGCCTGATCCAGGGCGGCTCGATTTCCGAGATGCAAAAAACTCTTTGCCGAAAGCGCGGTCCTTCCGGCAGTCGTTCAGCATGTCCCATGATTTGCTATGTCAGCTTTTGCATGGCATTTCTCTTGTCAGAATTATATGCAAGTTTCTGACAGTTTGCAATGAGAGGGGAAGACGGCGAGCCCGGACGGTGCTGACCAATTTTTATCGGTCAGTGACCCGCTGTCTCTTCACAATCACGATTCATCTATCAGGCCGTCAAACACTTCCACCATCGCATCGCTGATGGCCTTGCCTAGCGCGGCTGCAGCGTTTGCAAGCGCCTCGTCGTCCATATCGCGAGCGGCCATCGCAAAAGCAGTTCCCTCGGACGTTACGATTTCCCGCGCCCGCTCAATTGCCCAAAGGCCGAAGTCGCTGCGGCTGCTGATTTCCACGGTTTCCATGTTGTCCCCTGATTTGTTCGAGAGGACGGCTTATACCGATTTGCCGGACAATGCAGTCTGAAAACCGAGCCCGAGGACCGACTTTGATCTGTCTCGTGAGCGCATTCCCTACGGTAGCGTGCTCTATTGCGCCGCACCTTGGCGACTGCGGTGTCACCAGCATTTGTACTGCGGTATAATTTGGAAGCGCTATGTGGGGGTCAATGGTTCAATTTTGCCGCTCCGATAGCACCCATTTGTCATATCACTGAAAAACTTCTGACCTAACGAGGCTTTCCGGGCCTCCGTTCAGGGTGCGGCCGTCGATCAGGAGTGACGAAATCATGTTGGAACGTGTTGGCAGCGGATCGAAAGAGGTCGAAACCCTGGTCGTGGACCTCGACCAGAAAGACGTGACTGGCCGTTCTGCATCGACAAAAACCATCGACGCCGGCGAAATACGCAAGATCGCGCCGAGCGGCAACGGGCAGGCACTCGACATCTCCGCTGCGCGGGGCTTCGTCGGGTTTACCCAGAGCAAAAGCGGCGCCACCGCGATCCTGGTCGATGCAAAGGTGAGCACGCCCGAAACCGACCCGGGCAACGATCTCAAGATCGACCTGGACGGTTTGAAAAAGGTTGCCGCTTCCGAATTCGGCAGCACCGTTCCCAACAACATCACCCACCTGTTCAACCCGACCATCCAGGCGATGGCCAAGCAGTTTTACGGGGGAGACAGCCCCGCGGTGCGCGATCAGTTCAAGGCCGACGTCAAGGCGCTTCTCGGTCCGCTGCTCGACAAGGTAGGCGCCGGAGAGGTCAGTCAGGCTGATCTTGGCGGCCTTCTGGAGCGCCTGACCTCGCGTCTGAGCGCTCCCGGCGGCAAGGAAGTCTGGGGTTACCGCCACGCGGTACAGACCGCGCTCGAAGGGCTCGTCATGGGCGCCAGCCTGGTCTCGAAGCTCCCGGCCAATGCCGAGTGGGACAAGAGCGTCTCGCCGCTACCCTCCAGCAATCTCGCCAGCTATTCGTTCAACGACGTCATGGCGGCAATCATGATCGGCGCCGGGCTGGCCGGCAAGGGCATTGCGGCCAACGGCTCAGATCGCGGGCGCTTCTTCGCCGGCAGCGGCGGTGACGCCTGGATCGCCGAGCGTATGTTCGCCACCACGGACAATGGCTGGAGCAAGACCGTCCAAAATCTCGATCTGCCCTATATCGACAGCGACTATCTGACATCGAGCCTCAAGAAGATGGACCTTGTCATGTCGGGCTCGGATGCCATCGAGCCGGTCGTGGAGCGCCCGATCGACGAGAACGACATCCTGGAAAGCAAGGTGCTGCGCGGCTACGCTCCGTCGACCGCCTATGAGCCGACGCTGAAGAAGCTCGACGAACTCAAATACGGCATTCTCGGCGACGCCGTGAAGGACGTGAACCGGAATTTCGTCGCGCCCGACAACATGGACCACCTCGACCAGCTGACGCCGGAACAGAAGGCGACGGTGCTCTACGATCTCATCGAGATCAAACAGCAGTTCAATGGCTATATGAACCAGTATGGCGACAGCGTGCCCGATGGCGAGCGCGTCGGCAAGGACCTCGATGCGCGGATCGAAAAGCTGACGGCCGATCCGGCGACGCAGCAGCATCTCTCGGATATCTTCGCGAGCGGCATGAAGGAATATCTGCAAAGCCCGGAGAATTCCGATCTGCTCACCAACATCGAAGACGCCTATCTGATCGATATCGGCGGCGGCAAGGCGATCGACCGGGCGCTGAGCGCCGGCAAGAGCTTCGAAGATGCCCTGAAGGATTATTATTCCGAACTCAACACGCTCGTCGATCTCCTGCCCCAGGATTATATCGACGCGCATCTCGACGCCGCGAACGTCACCTTCTCGAACATCGTCAAGGAACATTATATCGGCGACGGCCAGGGTGTCGATCTCGAGCCGCTGCTGTCGGGTCCGGATGACACATTTGTGCCCGGCGCAACGAATGACGCCATCAGCCAGTTGGCAAACACCTTCGCCGAGGATTTCATCAGCAAAAACGGCCCGGCAGATGGCGGCGAGACGCTGAAGCAGAACCTGGCGCAGGATATAGCGCGCGACGTCGACGGCGTTCTGCGCATGGTGCGCGGCGGTATGAAGCTCGACGACGCGCTTGCCTCCTTCAAGGATTCGCTCGACCTGCCGCGCCAGACCCGTACACCTGCCGGCATCGATGCCGAAGTGTACAAGGCCGGTCTGATGCACGCCGTGCAGATGCTGACGATGTCGAGCGTGCTGGTGGCGCACGGCCTCGGTGTCGGCGGCAAGTGGACGCCGGCCGATATCGCCGCTGCGGTCGGCTCGGCGACACAGATCGTCGGCATGACGATGGAGGGGCTCGGCAAGAACCTCGACGTTGCCGGCAAACCGTTCAGCGCCTTCGGCAATCAGCCTGGCAGCTGGGGCAAGGGGATCTCGATGAACTTCTCGCCGAAGACGATGGAAGCGGCAGGCAAGATCCTCGGCGCGGCCGGCGGCCTCGCCATGGCCGGCCTCGGCTTCTATTCGGCGTCGCGGTCGATGAAGGCCGGCGACCGCGCCAAGGGCGCGCTCGAAATAATCGGCGGCATTGCCGGTACCGGCAACGCGCTGATCGGTTTCTCCGAGGCGATGCTTTATCTGACCAATGCCATGTCCCGTGCCTTTTCCGGACTCGGAACGGTGGCGCCGGAAGTCGTGACCATCTTCAGCAGCGCCGCCAAAACCGGCCTTGCCGCGGCCGGACTGGTCACCGGCCTCGTTGCCTCGGCCGTCGGGCTGGCGCTTGGTCTGTGGGATATGGCCAATGGCGTGAAGAAGCTCGACAAAATGGAAAAGCAGCTGAACGAGAAGCTTGAACGCTACACCGGCGAGTCCGTGCATCTCGAATTTGGGCCAGACCCGTCATTCATCTGGTAGAGGCAGAGGGGCGGCAACGATGACCGCCACAGCCTGGGAAATACCCTGCGACCCCTCGGTAAAAATGTGATTTTTGATCTCCAGGCGCGAGGCCGCTGCATTTTATGCAACCGCGATGTCCGATCGGGCTTGAATTATCACGCAAAGGTCGATCTTATGCCTAACGTAAGGTAAACGACGTCATCCGCGAAAAGCGGAAAAAGAAAATCAAAGGGAACGCATGTCATCGATCGCACCAGCATCTTCGGATATCGATACGGTTTCATTTCTCCGGCTAAACGCCAATTCCGATCCAAAGTCCGAAAATTCCACGAGCCAGGGCAAAACCACGAGCACCACGGTCAAGAAGGCATCGCCTTTTGCCTCTGACGGGACCACGACGGCAGCCCTGACGATTTTCTCCTCTATATCGGCGCAGACGAGCAGTCCGAAGTTCGTTTCGCTGGCCGCCACGTCGAATGGCACGTCCCGCCCTACCGCGCCGATCCAGCCGGTCATCGATCTCCTGTTCAATTCCGATTTCATGAGCGAGATCAATCAGGGCTTCATGGAAGGGCTGAAGGACAAGGACAAATCCTTCGAGAGCATCGACGTCGTCAAAAACCCTCACAATTACACTGCCGAGCAGAAACTGATCATGTATCTCGATCTGCTTCAGACCAAGGCGACCTTCGGCCAATACAAGGACAGCCTCGGCGACAACCAGCGCGGCATCTACAACGACCAGGAGATCCTGAAGGATCTCGACAAGTCGATCGCCATCCTGGGCTCGGACCCCGACGTCAACTCGCTGATGACGGAGAAGGCGCTGAAGGCCTTCAAGCTGATCTTCTCCGGTTATCGCGTGGCGCCGGCCGATACGAACAAGGACGCTTCCGAGATCATCAACGACACGATAACGCGTGACGAGAAGATGAAGGACCTGCGTACGAAGGTCGAGGATGCCTTTGAGCGCGACATCGTCAATGGCGGCCTGCTGAATGACGGTCTCAAATCCGGCAAGGACGTCACCACCATTCTCAAGGAATATAATGCCGCCCTCGGCTTCTATTCCATGGTGCTTCCCGACGATTTCGTAAAGCAGCGCTCGGCGATTGCCGACAAGACCTATGCCGAATTCTTCGACAAGAACGTGCTGCCGACGATCTCCGATCCGACGACGGCGCTCGATGGCCTGATCCGCATGGGACTGGCCGGCAACAAGACCGAGCGGGAACTGAAGGGGCTCGGCTCCATCCTGCCGGTTGTGGATTTCGACCAGTCGCTCGGGCTCGGCGGGAGCCTGTTCCCCGATCTCAAGATCGACCTCGACGGTTTGAAAAAGGTTGCCGCTTCCGAATTCGGCAGCACCGTTCCCAACAATATCACCCACCTGTTCAACCCGACCATCCAGGCGATGGCCAACCAGTTTTACGGGTCAGACAGCCCCGAGGTGCGCGATCAGTTCAAGGCCGACGTCAAGGCGCTTCTCGGTCCGCTGCTCGACAAGGTAGGCGCCGGAGAAATCGGCATCGGCGATCTCGCCGGCAATCTGGAGCGCCTGACGTCGCGCCTGAGCGCACCCGGCGGCAAGGAGGTCTTGGGCTACCGCCATGCGGTGCAGACCGCGCTGGAAGGGCTCGTCATGGGCGCCAGCCTGGTCTCGAAGTTGCCGGCCAATGCCGAGTGGGACAAGAGCGTCTCGCCGCTGCCCTCCAGCAATCTCGCCAGCTATTCGTTCAACGACGTCATGGCGGCAATCATGATCGGCACCGGGCTGGCCGGCAAGGGCATTGCCGCCAACGGCTCAGACGGCGGGCGCTTCTTCGCCGGCAGCGGGGGCGACGCCTGGATCGCCGAGCGCATGTTCGCCACCAAGGACAATGGCTGGAGCAAGACCATCCAAAGTCTCGATCTGCCCTATATCGACAGCGAATATCTGACATCGAGCCTCAAGGACATGGGACTTTCCATGTCAGGCCTGATGAAGACGCTGATGCCCGGCACGGATGTGATCGATCCAATCATCGTCGACGGCAAGACCGCCGAAGAGGCGATCAAGAGGATCATCGCCCCGAGCCTCGACGCGCTGGCGGAAACCCTGTTCAAGGGCAATGCCGATGCCATGGCGCAATACAAGACCAATTTCACGACGATCTTCACCGCGCTTTGGGCGACGATGCGACCGGGCGGCAGCGTCGAAACGATCAAGGCCGACCTTGCCAAGCTGATCGACAAGACCGCGACGGCGGCGCCGGCAGGGGTCGATCCTGTCAAATACAAGGCGGCGCTCTCTTCCGGCGTGATGTCGGTGCTTACCGCATCCCGCTCCATCTATGCCGGCCTCAACATGACGAGCCCGACCTGGGACAGCATCGGCATCGTGGTTCTGCACGCCCTTGGCGCTCTCGCGCACATGGGCAGTGCGCTCGGCTCGGCGATCAAAGCCTCGAATTTTTCGCTGCTGGATGGGATCAGTTCACTCGTCGGCGTTTCCGACGAGCTGGCGCGGGCGCAGCGCAGCGTGCTCTCCGCCTTTTTCAAGAATACCGGGACGACGGTTGGCGCCGTTGCCGGCGTCGCTTGGCTGCCGGTGGAATATTACCAGTTCCTGCAGGGGCTCACCAGTGGCAAGGGCGATCCGGTCGATCTCATCTTCATGGGTATCGGAACCGCGGCGGACACGGTCGGCGCGATCGAGGGCATCGCAGGCGTTGCCAATATGCTGGTGAATTCCACCTTCCTCGGGCGCACGGGCGCAACGGTAGCGCTCGTCTCCGGCGGCTTCTCGCTCGCCTTCGCGATCGCCGGCGCGGTGTCCTGGGCGGCCTGGGCGGGCTTTGCCATCTACCAGAGCATCAAGCAGGAAAAAGCCTTCCACAAGCAGACCGACATGATGAACGACATGCTTAAGCGCACTGTCAACGACACGGTCGGCATCTACGCCAAAACAGGTCAGCGCGTCGGCGCCAAGGGCGGCGTCGCCCCCGCGCCCCGCGACCCGGAACAGCGCGAGCTGACCCCTGAGAACTGGGACGCGATCATCGCCGATATCGAGAAGCGCCGCGGTACGGCGGTGGGCTGATCCGGGACGCTTTCGCAACACCAAATATCTGGGTACTCACAGGCCCGGTTGGCGTAGAGGCGGTCGGGCCTGTGAATATTTGATAGCAATAAATTTAAGTATGAATTTCATGCGCAATCTGGATATCTGCTGCGCTTTATGGATAAAAACGTTCAATTTTAATATAAAGGTCGAGAAAGTTGTCAAAGCGATTGTAATTTCCGAAAATTAACCATCGGTTAAGTTTAAACAATTGACCGGCCGTTTTTTTATCCATATCAAATCATGCATTCATTTTGATAACTCCTTGATGGAAGTGCTCATATGGCCGTAGATGCAGTGAATTCCGACCTGAACCTGGCGCCTGCAAACCCTGTCTCGGTGGAGCTGACGACTGATAAGACAGATTCCAAGGACACCACCGGCAGCACGACGAAAAAGGTCGATCCGAACAGCGAGAGCGAGATACTCTCCGCTGCCGTGGACGCGTTTCTGCCAGGCATGATTTCCAACACCCTGATGCTGAACAATTCGCTTTTCAATTTCGCCAAGGAGGCGATCGACGAAGGCAGCGACGAGTAGCGTTCCCGTTCATCGTTTGCAGTTGACGTGTACCGAGTTGAGGAATTGCAATGAGCGGAGAAGAACTTACCGGCCGCGCCTTTACGCCGCCCGTTGATGGCGTATCGACAGGCAATGTGCTGAAGACCTCGGAGATCGTGGCGGAGCGGATCGGGCTGCAGCCGGCGGATTTCGCCGGCCTTCGGCCAACCGAACTCACCTCCATTCCCAACATCCAGGGCCGCAAGATCGCGCCTGAGTCCGACGCCGTCCCGCCCTCCTATTCACCGGAAGGCAATACCAGGCCCTCCAGCATTCTCGACCGGCTGTCGGCATTCTTCATGCCGGTGGCCGGGAACGGCCAGCCGGAGACGCCGCTGGTGCGATTTGCCGCGGACAAGGATCACAGCGGCCCGAAGATCGAAGACATCACGACATCGATCGACCGGCTGGAGAAATCACAGCAATTCGCGACCGGCACGACGCTGCTGTCGTCACTCACCCAGTCGGTGATGTCGTCGTCCAAACGGCTGACGCAGGGCCAGTGAATATCATGATCACATCGGCCCTTGCGAGATCACCGATCACTTCGCCCGCGCGCAAAGTCCTTCCGAAGGCCGCCATGCTCGCTTTCTGCCTGTTCCTCGCCGCCTGCAGCCAGGACGTGCTGACGGGACTCGATCAGCGCGATGCGCTGGATGCTCAGGTCCTGCTCGAACGCGCCGGCATCTCCGTCACCATGAGGAGCGAAAAGGGCGGGACCTATGCGATCGCCGCTGAATCAGCCGATCATGCCCGGGCGATCGAGTTGCTGGCGGGCGCCGGTCTGCCGCGTCAGTCGTTCGGAAATGTCGCCGAACTCTTTCCCGGCAACGGCTTCCTTGTGACGCCTTACGAACAAAAAGCCCGGATGAGCTACGCCATCGAGCAGCAGCTTGCCGAAACGCTTTCGGGGCTTGACGGCGTGGCGACGGCGCGCGTCCATGTGGTGCTGCCGGAGGAAAACGGCCGCGGGCTCATCAAGGAAAAGGCGAAGGCGGCGGCCGTGTTGCAATATCGCCCCGGCGCCAATCTCAACGAGATCGACATGAAAAGCCGGTCCGTTCTGGTCAACAGCATCCGTGATCTCTCTTACGAAGATGTCTCGGTGGTGGTCAGCCCCTGGTCGGAGGTCGGCGCGCCGGCGGCCCCGCCGGCAACGGCAGCATCGGCCCCGGCGGCAACCGTGACGCCGGCACCCGCCGCAGCGCCATTCTCGATGGTGCAAAGCGCTCTCTCGGCTTTCAAGGCCCCCAATCTGGCCGTGATCGGCGCAATTATCCTCGCCATCGGGGCATGCCTGCTGCTGCTGTTGCCGCAGCGGAAGGAGCGCTGAGCATGCGCACGCCGCGTTCGGACGGCGAGGCGATCTCGGATGCGGCGAGGATCCGCAGGGCAGCGCTGCTTTCCGCGGATATGCTGACGGCCGCCCGATGGGATGGGACCGCGCCGCTCCTTGCCGATGGGTCTACCCTGTCGCGGCGGCTGCACCGGCGGCTTTTCACGGAGATCGCAGAAGCCCATGGCGACCCCGCCACATTTGCCGACGGCGCCCGCCGCCTGATTTCCATGGACGCGGACGGACTCTCAAAGGCCGCGTTCCGGGCGGGCTTCGCCTATCATCTCGCAGCCTTCTGCCCCGCGGTCGATCGCCCGACCCTTGCGAGGCTCAGGGCCGCCTACGGCGAGGAAGCGGTCGCATTCGCCCTCGGCCACATCAATCTTTCCACGGCAACGCCGCCGCTTGATCTGTTGAGCGAGCAGGCAAGGCATGTCGTCGAGGCCGATGGCTGGTCGATGCTGACGCTTCTGGCAGACGAATATCGGATCTCTGCGGCATGGCGGTGGGCGGGCTGGCGCGACATGGCCGAAAACGGCTCGGCTTCCCTGTTGAAGAGCCCGGCGCTCGTTCTGGCGACGGCCGCCGTCGACGAGGTCGCCTCCACACAGGAAGGCGCCGGACGATGAGCTCGGGATTTGCACGCCACGACCGCATCATTCCGGCGGAAAACTTCGGCCAGATCAGGGAGGCGGCGCAAATTCTGGCGGCTGCCCGCCAGGACGCCGCCCAATCCCAGGCCACACTTGCAGCCGCCAGCGAGCAGGCCGCCCAAAACGGCTATCGCGACGGGTTCGAACAGGGCGTTCGTGATGCCGCCGCACGGCTTGCCGCCTCGCTCGGAAAAGCCGAACAGGAGATTGCCAATCTCGACAGCTGGGTCGAGGCGGTGGTTCTGAAATCGGTCGGATTGATCCTCGGATCGATGGAGGCCGACGAACGCACCAGGCGATTGGTCCGCCACGCCATATCCCAGACCGCAGAGGCCCAGGAGATCGCCCTCCATGTCGCCCCCGAGGATGCCGCCATGATCGCCCAGGCAATTGCGGATATCGATCATCGCATCACTATCGAAACGGATCCGCTGATGTCTGCCGGCGAGATCGTCCTGGAGACATCGGCGGGACGAAGCCAGATCGGCTTGAAAGACCAGCTCGCCACCGTGATCGAGGCCCTCGTCCATGGCTGACGCATTGCTTCGCATGGAGCGGACGCTCGAACAGACGGACGTGCGGCGGCAGAGCGGCCGCGTGACGAGTGTTTCGGGCCTGCTGGTGCGGGCGCTCATCCCCTCGGTTCGGATCGGCGAGCTCTGCGAACTGCATGAGCCGGGCAGGGGCCGCATCGGCCTCGCCGATGTCGTCGGTATCGACGGCGAGACGGCACTTCTCTCGCTTCACGGCGAAACCCGCGGCATCTCCCAGCGCACGGAAATCGTCCCGACCGGCCGGGAGCCGGCGATCTCTGTCGGCAACTTCCTGCTCGGCGCGGTCGTCGATGCGCACGGCAACGTCCTGCGTCCCTCCGCCAATCCGGCCGGCGATGACGCGCGTTTCCTGCAGCCGCTCTACGGCCAGCCGGTCAACCCCTTGTCGCGCCGTCCCATCCGCCAGCCGTTCACCTCGGGGATTGCCGCCCTGGACGGATTGCTGACCTGCGGGCAGGGCCAGCGCATCGGTATTTTCGGCGCGCCCGGCGCCGGCAAGTCGACGTTGGTGTCCCAGATCGTCGCCAACAACAAGGCCGATGTGATCGTCTGCGCGCTGGTGGGGGAACGCGGACGCGAGGTCGGCGAATTCGTTGCCGACAACATGCCGGAAGGCGTTGCCTCGAATGTGGCGCTGGTTCTGGCGACATCGGATCGCCCGGCGCTGGAGCGGTTCAAGGCGGTGATGACGGCAACGGCGATCGCCGAATATTTTCGCGAGCAGGGAAAACATGTGCTGCTCGTCATCGACAGCGTCACCCGCATGGCCCGCGCCTTGCGCGAAGTCGGGCTTGCTGCCGGCGAACCGCCGGTGCGGCGCGGCTTTCCGCCTTCCGTATTCGCCGTCTTGCCGCAGATCTTCGAGCGCGCCGGCAACAGCGCAAACGGCACGATGACGGCTTTCTATACGGTCCTCGTCGAAGGCGAAGAGCAGGACGATCCGATCGCCGAAGAAACCAGGTCGCTGCTGGACGGCCATATCGTGCTCTCTGACAAGATTGCCAGGGCGGGCAATTTTCCGGCGATCGATGTGCTGGCCAGCCGAAGCCGGACGATGAGCGCGGTGGTGAGCGAGAGCCATCGCCAGGCAGCCGACAGGCTGCGCGCCCTGCTGGCCCTCTATGACGAGGTGGAACTGCTGATCCGCGTCGGCGAATATCGCCAGGGGCGCGATGCCGCCGTCGACGAGGCCGTCGCCAAACACGGGCTCATCCAGCGCTTCCTGTTTGACGGCCAGGGCAAGCCGCAGCCGTTCGGCGCGATCGTCGAAGCGCTCGAGGAGCTTGTCCGATGAATATCGCCGCGCCCGCATGGCCCGACTCATCGATGGCCGGGAGCTTCTTTTCCCGTTCCGGCACGACGATGCGCGCCGCCTGGCAAATTCCGGTCCGGGAGCAGACGCTTTCCGTTCGCCCGCTGTCCCCCGATATCGCGGCCACGCGGATCGCCGATCCTGTCGGCATTCTCTGCCGCGTCGGCGAGCAGGATCAGATGCTGATTGCTTCGGCCGGAGCATTGCGGCTGCTGGCCGAAAGGCTGGAACCGCTGCTGCTCTGGGAAAAACTGTCACCGCATGAAAAGGCGGCGGTGGTGGAACATCAGTTCGCCGAGGCCTTCGAGGCAATCGAGAACAAGATCGGCATCGGCCTTTCGCTGCTGGAGATCGGCGCGCAGCCGGAGCCGGATTTTAGCGGCAATTTCGGCTTCGAAATCGGCTGGAGCGGCATGAGCCTGCCCTTGAGCGGCCGTTTCGATGAAACCTTCCTTGCCGGCCTCGTCGGCTGGGCAAGCCGCCTACCGCGCCGCACGCTCAATGCCCTGACGACGGCGGTCAACATCCGGCGCGGTTATGCCGTGCTGTCGGTCGGTCAGATCAAATCCCTGCGATTGGGGGACGGCATCGTCATCGATGGGGGGGCACCGGAGACCGTGGTCGCGATCACGGGTGAACGTTACCTTGCAACCTGCATGCGCTCGGACAAAGGCGCGGTCCTCACCGAGCCGCTCCTGTCGACGCCAACCGGACCAATGAGGCATTTCATGACGAATGACACCGTCGATCAGCAATTGCAGGGCGAGCCGCGTCCGTCGCCTGTCGACAGCATCCCGATCAAGCTGGTCTTCGATGCCGGACGGCTGGAGTTGCCGCTGCGCACACTCGAGACGATCGGCGAGGGCTATGTGTTCAACCTCGACAGGCCATTGTCGGACGCCGTCGATATCATCGCCCAGGGCCGCATTATCGGACGGGGCGAAATCATTTCCGTGGATGGGTTGAGCGCCGTTCGCGTCACGGCGCTGCACGACTGATGGAACAGAGCTTTCCTCTTGCCCAGAGCCTCGCGGCAATGGCGGCGATCTCGATGCTGCCGGTCATTGCCGTGATCGCAACCTCCTTCACCAAGATTTCAGTCGTCCTGCTGATCGTGCGCAATGCGATCGGCATCCAGCAGACGCCGCCGAATCTCCTGGTCTTTGCGATTGCCATCGTGCTCTCGGCCTTCGTGATGAACCCGGTGCTGCAAAACAGCTGGCAATTGCTGCTCGCCCATAGCGGCGATTTCGGCACGGTCAGTGGCATGGCGGACGGCATGATCAAAGTGGCAGCGCCGCTGAAGGATTTCATGCTGAAATTTTCCGACGCCGAGGTGCGCGACTTTTTCGTGCAGGCGTCGCAGAAGATCTGGGCAAACGCGCCGGCAACCCCCATTGCCTCCGACGATATCACCGTGCTGACGCCAAGCTTCCTCGTTTCGGAACTGACGCGGGCCTTTGAAATCGGATTTCTGATTTATCTGCCCTTCCTGATGATCGACTTCGCCGTCTCCGCCATTCTGGTGGCGCTCGGCATGCAGATGATGTCCCCGACCGTGGTGTCGACACCGCTGAAGCTGCTGCTGTTCGTCTCGATCGACGGCTGGCGGCGATTGCTGGAAGGTCTGGTGCTGTCCTATGCGCAGTGAGCATCGCGCCTTGACGAAAGCCCCGGTTCGAGCGCCTGCCGCGCCCACGCGAAAGGCCTGCCACCATGGGTGAAGACCAGGTCGCAGCTGAAATCGGCATGTCCGTCATGGCGACCTTCGCCTTGGCCGGCCCCATTCTGGGCCTGGCCGCGCTTCTCGGGCTGATCATCGCCATTTTCCAGGCTGCAACGCAAATCCAGGAACAGACCATCGCGCAGATCGTCAAGATTTTCGTGATCTCCATCACCCTGCTGCTGTTCGGCCGGGTGCTGGCAACGCCGCTGATCGAACATTCCGTTCATATCCTGAACGACTTCCCGACCATGGTTCAGTGAGGCGGGGCGGATGGGGCCGGATCATCTTCCGCTCGTCGGCATCGAGGTCGCGGCACCGGCCGCAGCCATGCTCGGCGCCGCCCGCGCGCTCGGGATCCTGCTGATCTTCCCGATCTTCTCGCTGTTCAGCATCGTCGGCATTCTGCGTTTCGGCCTGGCAATCGGCCTTTCGGCGCCCTCCGTCGCCTTCGCCTATTCGGTGCTGGCTATCGGAGATACGTCCTGGTTCGATCTGGCCGCCCTTTCGATGAAGGAACTTTGCTTCGGGGCGCTCATCGGCATGGGGCTCGGCATTCCCTTCTGGGCGGCCCAGGCGGCGGGTGATATGACCGATGTCTATCGCGGGGCCAATGCCGCCAATCTCTTCGACCAGATCAACGCGCTGGAAACCGCGCCGCTCGGCTCGCTGATGATGTCGATCGCCCTGGTGATTTTCGTCAGCGCCGGCGGCATCATCGATCTGGTCGCGATTTTCTACAAGTCGTTCGAGTTCTGGCCGCTCTTCAAGCTCATGCCCGCCATGCCCGACGATCCGCTCGACATGATCCTCGGTGTATTCGGCCGGCTGTTCAAAGCGGCCGGATTGCTTGCCGCCCCGTTCATGATCGTCACCTGCGCGCTCGAATTGTCGCTGGCCTTCGTTGGCCGCTCGTCGAAACAATTCCCGCTGAACGATAGCCTGCCGGCCATCAAGAACTTCGCGGTCGTGGTCATTCTCGTCATCTACACGGCCTTTATCTCCAGCTATTTCCACGATCTCTGGATCGACGGATTCAACGAGGTGAAAGCCATGCTGGAGGTGACCCATGGCCAAAAATGACGATACCGAGGAAAAAACCCTGCCGCCGAGCCGGGTGAAGCTCGATCGGCTCCGCCGCGAGGGCCAGGTTCCCCGCTCGAAGGAAATCCCGGTTGCGATCTCCGTCCTTGCCATCGCCGTCTACGTCACCTGGGGCTTGCCTGATATCCTCGAGGATTTCACCCGCAGTTTCGATGCCGGCCTTCAGTCCGCCGCGCGAGCCGACGTCTCCGACGCCGTCACTGTCGGCTTGAGCGAAACCGGCGTGGCGCTGCTCGATCTCATCTGGCTGCCGCTTGCCATGGGTCTTGCCGCGACCATCCTGGTGTCGATCCTCGACGGGCAGGGGTTTCCCGTATCGTTCAAACATATGAGCTTCGATTTCACCCGGCTCAATCCGTTCGAGGGCATCAAGAGGCTTTTTTCGCTCGCGAGCATCGCCGAGTTCGTCAAGGGGCTCGTCAAGTTTGTCCTGCTCGCAACCGCCGGCGGCGGTGCGATCCTCTATTTCCTCAACAGCATCTTCTGGTCGCCTCTTTGCGGAGAAGCATGCACGCTCTCCACGACAGCCCATCTCCTCGGCTCGATCCTCGTCATTGCCGCCGGCATCATGGTGGCGGCGGCGTTTTTCGATATCCGCATTTCGCGCGCGTTGTTCAGGCACGAACACCGCATGACCAAGACCGAGGCGCGGCGCGAATACAAGGATACCCAGGGCGACCCGAAGCTGAAATCGGCGCGCCGGCAAATCGGCGCGGAAATGCGCAGCAGCCCGCCGCGCAGGCAAGGATCAGGCCGGCAATGAAAAGCGGGAGCCTAAGCCGCCCGCTTGATCTTCGCTTTGCGGTTCCGGTGGTCGGGCGTCTCAGACGCCCGATTGGTTGTCACCTACACGCGTCCAGTTCTTCACATCGTCCAGCGTGATATCGGAGAGGAACGTCACGCTGGCAAGTGAGCTGTCGGTGCGGAAGACGTTGCTGCCGTGGGAGAACGCCCCGCCATCGATGGTGACGTCGGCGTCGATCTGCTTGCCGCCGTTGGTGCGCACGAGCGTGGTAAAGCCGTCAGCGACGAAATCCTTCAGATAGAACCTCGTGTCGGCATTGATCTGGAAGATCTTGTCGGTCGCGCCCTTGGCGGAGCCACCGATAATAGTGATGTCGCCGGCGCTTTTTACCGTCAGCGCATCCTCGCCGACATTCTGCCAATTGACGTTTTCGAGCGTCGCGCCGTCATAGACGTGGATTCCGTCGGCGCCATTCTCGCCGAGATCGACATTCTTGAGCGTCGCGCCGTTCTTGAGAATGAACAGCGGCGATTGGGTTTCGGACTGGCCGCCATCGCCGAGCTTGGACGAGGCCGTATAGGTCGCGCCCTTGCCGTCGAACACGCCGCCATCCACGACGATCGGCTCGTTGACGACGATGACGCTGCCCTCTTTCGAGAGGTCGGGTTTTTCCGTCGTGGTCTGCAAAGTCGTGGCCTGTTTCTCGTCGGATGGATCCACCTTCTTGGAGTCGGATTGCCAGTTGATGTGCTTGCGCAGCAGATCCTTGGGGTCGGAATCCATGCCGTTTTCCGACGTTTCCCGCGAATTCGGCACATAGGAGGTCAGTGTCGGCGGGTTGCCGGAGAAATCTTCGAAGGGCGAGACCTTGCGGGTTCGGATGGTGGTGAAATCCGTGTCGGCCCTATTGCTGCCGCCAAGGCAATCGGACTCAAGGTCGAAACGGGAGGTTCTGTCGAAGTCTATGGGCCTTTGTCCATCTACGCCACACATTGCATTCATCCCCAGTTGGTCTCGTCTACTTCACTTGCTCTATCAGCCCGGCCTTTGTTTGGAGCCGGCAGCGTTCCGGATTTGCCCGATCTCTCCGATGGTTTCGATCGTTATATCCCTGTCGATCTCCTCCGCCGCCAGCACCGGAATGCGGCAGTTGTGGTGGATCATCAGCGTCTGGGTGAGCAGGCGCCACTCGCCCGGCACGATGATGATGGGATCGTATCCCCGCTCGTTGGCGTCCTCGAGAGCCTGCCTGGCTTTCTCGGCCAGCAGGCGCAGCCTTTCGGCTATCTCGATCTTCTCGGTCGCTCCAGCGGCGTCATAGGAGCGGATGAAGTGGTCCCATTCGGCGGGAAGCACCAGCGCCGGCAGCAATCCGCGCCGGTCGAGAAGCCCGAAGGCGATCTGCTTGACCAGCGCGGCGCGCGCCATTTCGGCCAGGGCATCCGGCGCGTGATCGGTGCCGGCGTGCAGCATCACTTCCAGCAGTCCGCGCGGCTGGGAAAGCGTCACGCCGGAATCCAGCAGGCGTCTGACGACCGCGACCGTCAGCATCAGCGGCACCTGGGTGGCGACGTCGATCGCCAGTTTGCCGAGACGCGGTTCGAGGCTGCCCAGCCATTGTGCCGCGTCGTCGACGCTGAACAGGGCGCCGATATGGCGGCGGACGATGCGCACGATGCCGTCGGCAATCTGTTCGGCCGTCCGTTCGGGACCGCAGCTGACGAGACCGGCGGGCACGTTTTCGACCTGAAGGTGGATCAGATCCTCGGCCATGCGGGGATCGGCGTTGAACGTCGGCACCGTCACGGAGACGCCGACGGCGCGCGCCGCCATGCGGATCCGCCCGTCCAGCATTTCGCCGAGTCGCATCGCCTCAAGCCGCGCCAGCGTTTCCACCGCGACGGTGGCGATGACGGGATCGCCATATTTCGTCCTGTCGAGCGGATAGGAATTGGCGCTTTCCACGGCATTCGCCGATGCGGCCGCGGCTGGGCCGGCGCGCCGGCGATGCACCATGAAGGCAAGGCCCGCCAGACACAGGCCGATCGCGCCGAGCACGCCTGTGGGAAATCCCGGCACGAAGCCCGCGCAGATCGTCAGCGCCGCCGCAATCGCCAATGCACGGGGCTCCCGGAAGAGTTCGCGGCCGATATCGCTGCCGAGACTGCCGTTGCCGTCATCGGACACGCGGGTCACGACGATACCGGCCGAGACTGCCATCAGAATGGACGGAATCTGCGACACCAGACCGTCGCCGATCGACAGCAGCGTATAGAGATGGGCGGCCTCGGCGAAGCTCAGGCCCTTCTGGAAGATACCGATCGCCAGGCCGCCGATGAGATTGACGGCGACGATCACCAATCCTGCGACCGCATCGCCCTTGACGAAGCGCATGGCGCCGTCCATCGCGCCGAAGAACTGGCTCTCCTGTTCGAGACGCGACCGGCGCTTCTGCGCGGCTTCCGTGCTGATATGGCCGTTGCGCAGGTCGCTGTCGATGGCGAGCTGCTTGCCCGGCATGGCGTCGAGCGTGAAACGGGCGCCGACCTCGGCGATGCGCTCGGCGCCCTTCGTCACCACGATGAACTGCACCAGCGCCACGATCAGGAAAATGATCAGCCCGACGACGACATTTCCCGCAACGACGAAATCGCCGAAGGCCATGATGATCTCGCCGGCATCGGCGTCCGCCAGCACGAGCCGGGTCGAGGAAATCGTCAAGGCCAGGCGGAACAGCGTGCCGATCAGAATGACCGCGGGAAAGGTCGAGATTTCAAGCACGCTCTTCAGATAGGTCGTGGTGATCAGCACCACGAAAGCGAAGGAGAGATTGAAAGCGATCAGCACGTCCAGAACGATTGTCGGAAGCGGCAGCACCAGCATCGTCACGACGGAGGCGAAAAAAACCGCAAGCAGCATATCGGTGCGCTGCGCAAGCATGGCGAAGGCGGATGACCTTACCTTCATGATCCGGCTTCCGACGCCATCGCCTATTCTTGTTCGCTGCTGGAAATTTCGGCGAGCTTCGGCTCGGCATTGCCGGCAGAGGCGAAATTGACCGTATCGTCCTCACTGTCACGGGAAACGATCATCTGGTCTTTGCCGATCTCCTTGATGCGCCAGCCGCTCGAAACGACATCGCCTTCCTCGTAGCGGCGGCCGTCGGAGCCGATGATGAACCTGACGGGCGTATAGCCGGCGGCGGCAACGAAGCCGTCGAGACCGGAAGAGAGGGCGGTGAGATCGACGATGGAAACGGAACCGCGCCGGCTCATCGAGGCGATGATGCTGCGCAGCTTGGTCTTGTCGGGCAGGCCGAGAGGCCGCGATCCTTCGCCGATGCGAATTTCGTCGGCGGTGGCGACGATGCTCAGATCTTGGGGAAGCTGCGCCATACGAATGGCCTGGCGGATTTCGGCCGCGATCGCCGCCGCCGCCGGCGCCGGTTCGGGTGCGGCGGAAACCCTGACGAGCGGGGCTTCGTGAGCCGGCGCATCGCTGTTGTAAAGGCCGGCCAGCAAAAGCAACGCCGCCAGCCCGAGAAGGCCGGCAGCCGCAATCCGGCGCGGCGCGAACCGCACGCGCCCGGCGCCGAGACCTTCGAGCTCACAGATCGTGCCGTCGAAGGAGATGGTCTGTCTCTTCGTAAGGGTCATTGTCCGATCGCGCGGGATGGAACGACCGTCGATCACGACGTCATCCCGCAACGCGGTCAACGACACCGTGTCGGAGCCGCGGGAGCGCTGCAGACTGATGGCAAAGGCGGGTTCCGGTTTGGCGCCTAGGACGATCAGGTCACAATCGGCGCTGCCGCCGACCACCTGCCGCTCTGTCGTCAGCGGCAGATTGGAGCTGCGCCCGGCGCGCGTGATGCGCAAGACCGGTCCGCCGCTGCCTGACGCAGCGTTGCCGGCGTTACCTCTGAATGTCGGCGAAGAGGAATCTAGATCCATAACCATCTTGTTCCCGAACCGTCCGTCGAGCGGCTTTTATTGTCTTCGAAAGCGGGGAAGCGAGACGGGCGAACCCGTCTCGCCATTGTTTCAATCAGCCTGGGCCGATCTTCTTGATGGCGTTTGCGACGCCGTTGATCTTGGTGATTTCGGTTGCAACCTTCAGGCTCTGCTCGGTCGCTTCGTTCTGGGCCGACTTGAAGGCGGAAATCGCCGAGCCGATGCCCGCATCAAGTGTCGAAGTACTAGCCATGTCTTGAACTCCTTGCATGGTTTTGGCGGCCAGAGCCTTGCAGAATTCAAGATCGAATTCAATAGCTTATGTTAAAAAGTTATTAATTCGCGATATGTACAACAAATGCGCGAAATGGATATCCGTCCTGTTCCCAGAGGACCGATGATCTGCAACAGTAGATCGGATAATTATTAATAGACTGGATTCCGTACTCACTGCCTGCCTTCGTTCATTAGTTGTCGGGCGATATCCGGATCGTGAGGTAAACTCAGATGTTTGCGCGTTTTGTTTACATGGCCGCTATCGGACTGCTGGCCTCCTTTCCTCCATCGGCCGGCGCCAGCGAGCGGGAGGTGCGCCTGGATGTCGTCTCCCTGCCGCTTGGCGAAGTTGTCCAGACGCTGTCCTTCATGTCCGGCATCCCGGTCACGACAGTCGGGACGCTGAGCGGCAAGGTCGAGCACTGGTCCGTCCGGGAAAGCGGAGCCAAGGCCTTCGTCAAGCTTGGCGATGCCAGCAATCTCTTCGTCGCCTATGACGGCAGCCGCATCATCATCGCGCCGAAGCAGGAGGTCTCCACCGTCGTCCTCGATCGCGGCGGCCGCAGCTGGAAGACCGAGCAAAACGCCATTCGCGCGCTGTTCCCGCTGCTGCCGGACGATGCGCTGCGTGAAGATCCCGCCAGCGGATTGGTGCTGGTGCGCGGGCCCGCGGTCTTCACCAAGGCCGTCGAAGACGTGCTGAGCCGGCCGCAAGCCGACAGCATCAAGGTCATCAAGGGCGGCCAGTTGGAAGTCCTGACGACGAACAACGGTGCCTGAGCGGCTGATATGAAGGCGCTGAAGTCTCTCAGGCAGTTGCTGGAGATCCGCAGCCTGCGGGCGGATAATCTTTCCCGCAGCCTCTCTGAGGCGCGGGCGGACGCCGAAAACGCGCGGGAGCGGGAAACGGAAGCCTCCGAAGCGCTCGACATCGCGGCAAGCCTGGCCGCCGGCAATCCTGTCGTCGACGCATTGCGCAAGAGCGGCGCTATCTCCGCCGCCGAGCTTCAGGACGCGCTGATGCGACAATCCGTATTGCGCAGCCATGAAGCCGTTGCCGGCCTATCGCTTGCGCAGCGCAAAGCCGACCGGCTGGCTGCGCAAGAGCGGGCAGAACACGTCGCCGCCGATTTTTCGCGGGCACAGAAGGCGGTATTGCGCACCGAATTTTCGCTTGAAGCAGCGGAGAAAATCGACCGGTAGGGAGCTAAGAACCAGCAGATGAACCAACCGGCTTCTGTTCTTCCATCTCTTCCTCGACAATCGAGCTGACGAGGGCAACGACCCGGCTGCGCACACGCGGAGAAAGGAGCAAAACGTCGTCTATCAGACGCCGTCCCTCCGCCGTGGAAATGTAGGCAATCTTCTCATCGATCTCTGTTATGATTTGCTGGCCCTGAGTGGTTTCGGGATCTGGAAGACCTTCGAAAAACCTCGAAACAGGGATCTTGAGGCAATTGGCAAGCTCGTAGAGCATCGAAGCGCTGACGCGGTTCTTACCGCTTTCATATTTTTGTACCTGCTGCAAACTGACCCCGATGCCGGCGCCGAGATCCCCTAGGGATACATTCGACTGCATTCGGCGGATACGGATTTGCTGTCCGACATGCCGATCAACTGGATGCACCAACTCGCGCGCTACATTCGACTGTTCGGCTTGCGCAGGCCTCGAAGTCCGGACCTGTGCTGCTGCATAGCGCTTCATGGTGGACACCCCGATGGAGAGTTTCACGCGGTGCGCCCCCGCTGAAAACTCGCTAAACCCACTGATCGGGGAGTTGGAAACCGTACACGACGGTCCTGTGGCCTTTAGTTCCGAGGAACCTGGACATACGCCACAGGCTCCTCGACCGAAGGTCAAGGAGTGTGATGCCGTTACGGCCGGCATCAACCACGTGTAGGGGTTTCCACACCCCAGGGCAGCGCGTACTGCCCTATCGAAAAAGATAGCGGGAATCCGCCCGCTGCGCAACCGAATTCTTTACAAGATTCAATGGCTTCCCTTTACGCTCGGACACTTGCCTCAAAAGCGAGAGGTCACGCTTCGGGCGGTAAAGTGGTCAGAAAACCAAAGGAGGTGCGATCAGCGGAACGCCCATTGCGAGGATTGTCTGCCCACTCTCCCGGAAGAGATGACGATGACACCTGGGAGAGCGCGGACGTCGTGGCGATCGAGGAGACGGACGATACCGTCACCGTACTTCTCTGGCATCTGAAATACTCGCAGGCAGTAATGGGGCGCCGGGCGGACGATCTTTACCTCGTTTGCGGTCAAGCACAGAAGGGGGTGAAGGGGACATGGAGCTTGAAGAACCTCATCAACCACCTGACCGTGAGAGAAACATCACATCTTAAGGGCCGGGCCCGTTTCATTCGAGGCAGCCTGAATGACTTGGCCACGCTTCGAAAGGCTGCCCAACGCAAGTTCATCGAGTACCGGATCGGGATTGTACAGCCGGGTCTTAACGGTGAAAACATACCCGCAGAACATCTTGCGCTTCTGGGAGCGACTGCCACTTCATACTGTCTGTCACCGGGTGTCCCCTAATGACTGTCGCGAACCGCACCGATCCAGCTTAGCTGCCGGCCACCGTCTCCAGCGGCGCTACTTTCCATGACGGCAGGGCCGCCGCGAACTGTCACGGCCTTCTTGGGGCTTTCGATATCGAAATTGACGTTGTAGCGGTTCCACTCTGTAACAGCGGCAGAGCCGCCGACAAAATCAGGGGTAGGAATGCTCGATGTCCTGCCGATTGTTGCGGCGGGTGCATAGCTGCAGTGCAACATAGACGCTGGCTTCATGGCGCTGGCCCGAGTATTGCTATTTTCATCGAAGCGATGCTTCCTCCCGCAACGCTTCGAAGTTTAGACGGCCCACTCCTCCTCCCAAAGGGACGTCTGTGGGAACAGCGGCACTCCTCCTCCCAGGTCGCCGTTCGGTTCTTTTAGGAAAGCCTGCCGCACCTCCTCCCGCGGCAGGCTTTTCTATTTCGGGGCGATGGGCCGTCAGAGCCCGAGATCAAGTTGGGACTGGGGTCGTGCATTGCCGATCGGAGGTCGTCAGCGTTGAAAGCGTGACGCCGAGCAGCCGCACTGGCCGCTTGAATGGATAGACAGTCGCCAATCGACGGGGCATCGTTCGATGGTGTGCTCGAAGATCTTGGCTGGTTCGGCAAACGGTTCACGCCGGACATGCGCGCCGATGTGCTGCTGTTTCGAGCGGGAGACCGGCGGCTGGTTGCCGTGGATCCCAAATGGATCCCGCTTCGGCTAACGTTGCGTTTTTATAAGATCGACAGGACGCGTTTGGCAAGCAACCAAGTTTTCCTATCTCCAGCGCCGGCTGCGGGCGAGGGCCCGGTCGCGTCTTTGAAGGCCATGATGTTCGGCTGCGTCAAGAGCGCGGCCATGGTCTATGACGATCAACCCATCGTCGACCATTTCCGGCGGATCGACGCCGAGAGGATCATGGGCGCGAAATTTCGCTCTGCGCAAGTAAGGCACGAACCGTCGAGACGGCAGTTCCTAATGAGCTCATCGAAAGGTCATATCATGCTGAAATACAAGCTCTACGTACTCGTGGTAAAAGCCGACGGGAATCTCGCGATCCTCGCCGCGCTTGCCATGGTTCTTACCGCGATATGGCGCGGCGTTTTACCTATAGGAAGTTTCTACTAAAAGACTGGAGGTGCAGGATCATTCCTGCACCCTCCTCACATATCACCACGTTCGCAGTACGCGTGTCACCTATCTCTCACGCGCAACAGCGGAAACGACAAGGTCTGTCATTTGAGAGTTACCCGGAGCGCCCCACCAGTCGCAGAGGGACAGGTAGGAGAAGTCGCTCACACTGTCACCGTAGCCGATCACTGGGCGACCTGGATGCTCCGTCCGAAGCTTTTTGAGCAGAAATTGTGAGGCCACCCGTTTTGAGATCGCAGGCGGAACTAGCGCAAGGTTATTGCCGTTGTGGTGTCGAACCCAACCCCGTTTTTCTCGAATGATCGGCACAATCTCTTCAAGGCGTGAGCCGTCTCCGTCAATCTCTTTGAAGACAACATATGTCGCGAGATCAGCTTCCATCACCGACCAGCACCGGATGTGGACGCCAAGTTCCCTCGCCTTGGTCCTGCCCTCATCGAGGAGCTTATCGAAAAAGCCGGCAAGCGGCCGGAGCTCCCTTGCGACGACCTCATGCCATTCGGCGTCAGGCTTGCCGTCCTTTTTGAGGATGACGGCACCGTTCGATACGATTGAGTAGCTTTCAAACGCGATCGTAACGCGCGAAAGAGCCTCAGAGCCGCGCGCCGTAACCGGGATGGCCTCCGTGGAGACGAGCAGCCACTCGACAAAGGCAGCTTGAATCTTCGTCATATAGGAGTTGCTTCCATTAATGGATTTGGACGCCAATACCAGATCGGCTTCCGCAATCTCCGGTATCTTTTTCTTGGTTTGAAACAAGGTGTCGTCGAGGTCCACCAGAGCAATGGGCTTCATATGCGTACTCCAAAATGCGACTGGTTAAATATTTGATCGATTGCCAGATGTGAGCTTTCGCGGATTCTCCATTGGCAATGAATTTTACGATACGGAATTTGTCACATCTCAGTTTCCTTGACCTGCGCGCCGAGCTCGTAAGTAGACATACGTGGAGATTAGGAGACGTGCCGGATCAGCGTGACGGCGCGGTAGGGGGCGATCTTTCTAGGGGAGACGACATACGGGACGCCTTTGTTGTCGATCAGGTACATGAGGGCCGCGAGTTCTGGATCGGTTGGCGACGAGACGTACACCTTTTCCGGCACACGTCGCAGGATGGCCCTGGTCGCCTCCGCAATGCCCGGCTTTACTCGGTTGATGTTCGTTACGGCGTCCTCCCCCATCACCCAGGCGACGGCAGCGGCGGCGGCATCGCGATGCGCCCGGCGGGTCTCGATACTCCAGACGCTCGGGATTTCGGTTGCAATCACAGTGGAGACATCATTCCACATACCATCCACGAATGATCGGGAAATATCGTGTTCCGCGAGATTATCCCACTGGACGCAGGCGTGGAAGTCACCGGGACCGACGAGGGCAGCGTTGAGGATCGAGCGGCTGATAAGCCCGGATACGGTGCATCCTAGCATTCCGGAGGGAATAAGCCAGTCGTCGCCCGATGCGGCGAGCCATGCGCAGCCGCAGGGGTCGGCCAATACAACTAGCCGCGCAGGCCGGTCTGAGTAGTCCTTGAAGCTCTTTTCGAGTTGGTTCGCAATTGCTCCTTTGCCCGTCCAGCTATCTACGAAGACGATGCTCTCGACAGGACGCCTGGCAAGAATGTGGCGCATAGCCTCGTCGTCAACGCCCTTGTCGCGAATGATCGACAACCCGTAGTGTCCGACGTCCCGGCCGAGTAAGGCGATGGCCCTCTTGAGAAGGATGCCGAAGGGCACGCCGGCGCGGACCAAACTGACAAGGGTAATAGGACCCTCGACCGACTGCACGATCGCGAGGGCGAGGCGTGCCGTCTCGGCGCCCATGCGCGGGCCACCAGTGGCCATGGCCTTAGCAAACAGCTCCATGTATTCGCGGGTCGGGGCCATCTCGGCGGAAATCATTTCCGAGTAATGCCGCCGCCCGGATTGGATGGCCTCTTCCCTCGTGGCCGTGTCAGTAGGCTGAATATCCACTCTCTTGAGAAGGAGCGTCACGTCGTATTCGGCGTAGGAGCCTAGTGTGGCAGGGGAGGCGATGCTGTCATAGGTATCCCCCATGGGAGTGATGTCCTTAGATAACGCGACAGCAGTGTTGTGTCGCCGTGGACTGGCGGAAATGTCCGATCGAGTGAGCCGATTTCGAAGCGGCAGACCGCATGGCCTAAGGCGGCTTCATTCACCTTCTACGTCTGAAAGGACAATGGGATCGCCCAGTGCGGACATCAGGCTGGCACAGACATTTTCCGGGCCTGTCTCCGAGCAGAGTATAATTTTCGAGTACAGCGCTGGATCGACGTTGTAGAGGTAATGTGGAACTGTTCCGCCGTAGTTGTCGGAGAACGAAAGTACTGAACCGATCGCGTGGCCTTTCGACAGGGGAGAACGCGTCACGGATGAATAGAAAACCTCAGCGCCCTCCTTTTCCAAGCGCTCCGCAAGCAGGAAGGGCTGCCACACGTGTTCGCCCGTTCCGAGTACGAGGGTAATCCCGTCATCGGCAGCGTTTGCATTGAGACCCTGCAAGTGATCGACGACGCCGAGACGCGCCCAGTCTCGAGCGACGTCGGGACAGACCTCGGGCCGCTTAGGACGGTCACAGGAAGGGACCTGCGGAGTAGCTGCCGTGAAATCCCCACGCGGAGTCCAACTGTACCGTCCGGAAACGATAGTAGCCTCACTGACTGTTCCCGTGATCTCCGCGCGGGCAGCGCCTTCTGACCAGTCGGTAAGCGTAAGTAGGACTGTGTGCTTCAGCTTCAAACGAATTTTTGCGGGAAGGGCAGCGAAGATGTTGGCAAATGTCTTACCTGTCGAAGCCTCATCGTCAACGAGTACCAAGCCGGTCGCACCATGAACCAAGTCGCGGAGCCTTGCCTCGCATGGTTCGTGCAGGAGGTGCCGCGGGGCATGGCTATGCTCTTCCTCAAATTCGCACAGCAGCGGCAGTTTAAGATCATGGCGAGTGGAGCAGATATATATTGCATCGCCGCGACCAGTGAGTTCGCGGAACCGCCGATGGACACCCGCACCAAGGCCAATGCCCGCTTCGGCTATTCCGATGAACAAAACCGGACCAGGAATATCGGCAGGAATCTGACGTGCAAGGAGGTCGAATGCATTTCCCATGACCGAAGGGCGGATCGGCAGGAATCGACCAAGAACCTTGGAAACAAACAGAAACGAGCGGTTCGGGTTGATTCGCTGCCCGAAGCCGAACATCTCGATGGGGGGTACAAGGCTTCGATCCACGTGAACCGAGATAGTGCCGTCGGCGAGTTGCGCAGAGTATGTTGAAGGATTCACCATTGCCAGCTTTCGAAAGTACGGACGTTTACCGTGGAAAAAATCCGTGCCATATGTTTCCGTGACGCCGCACGCTCATTGGCGTCTCGTTGACGAGCAGGGTAGCACTTACCTCTCGAGGCTCAGAGTGCATCCGCGCCACGATATCGCAGGAGAATTCGCCGGCCCTTGGCGCGAAGGCCAGCACGGCGCGAGCGCCTCCCTGGTTTCAGCTTCGTTGGGGCTAAATCCCGATCTGAGGCCTTCCTGCCCCGTCGATGCGGCTCGTGACCCATCTCCGACAAAGCGACTGGGGCGATAGAAATAGAGTTTACGTCAGTTCATCCTCGCTCTCTGCGGTGAATCAGTAGCATGAAGTGAAGCAAGGGACGTGCCACTCGGACATGCAGCACGAATGCGAGCTGAATAGGCACCAGAACTCGAATATTGCATTCCAGGTCTCACGCGGCAGATGTCCAGATTGCCGGGAAATTTCGTATTGCATCCATAACGGCTTTGGGCGACGGATTGCGGGACCTGCCATGGCAAGCGCGTGCGGTCGCGAAACCTCAGATGGCGGCGAAGCGCTGCAGTTAAGAGAGATGCTGGAGCGTATATTCGCCTAAACGCTGCTGACGTGGCGGTTGGGCCTTTGAACGGTGGACGAGATCAGCCGGGAAAAAAGGCGTAGCTTCATTGAAATCGGCAGGGTGTACCCCGCCCACTACCGGGGATCAGAGCAGGCCAGCCTTGGCCCCAACCTGCGATGATAGCAGGTGCCTGGGGCACCTCCAGCACGTCGAGGGTTCTGCATCTTCGTGTCAGCCAATAGCCGACAGTTCGCACCACGTTTGTATTCGCTTTGTCTGCTTTACGACAGACTTAAGTCTTGATGCCTGCACTCAGCCGTCGTTGTTCAGTCCCGGCATTTTCATGGAGCGGATCGAGGGTGAAACGTTCAGGCTGCGAAGTCTATGTCTTGCAGACGAACTCGTAGTGTGAGGCCCTTGAGGGTCTTGAGCCTGCGTGACCTGCCACTGAACTTTCATCCAGCGGCGATTAGAGCCTCGGCGGTTTTGATACGCCAAGTGGCGCGGTGTGAGCAACCGGCAACGCGGATCGTGTCCCAGCACCTGGTGTAGCTGACGGTAGGGAGTAAAGCCGAGCGCCCGCGCGCTTCTCGTTGCGCTGTAGCGGGTGATCGGCTTTGCGGGCGGCCATCAGTGTTTTCCGCTAGGGTCGGGTTGTTCAAGACCAACCTGACGGAAAGATCACCGATGACCAATGACATGATGAACGTGCGTTCGCTTGTTGAGAAGAGTGCCGATGCAGATTTGTTGCGTGAGATGATCGGTCTTGCTGCCGAGCGGCTGATGGAGTTGGAGGTCGGCTCGGCCACGGGTGCTGACTTCGGTGTGAAGAACCCGATGCGGCTCACTCAACGCAATGGCTACCGTGACCGCGATTGGGAGACGCGGGCTGGCACCGTCGAGCTTCGCATTCCGAAGCTGCGCAAGGGCAGCTACTTTCCGAGCTTCCTTGAACCGCGCCGCATGGCAGAGAAAGCTCTGACGGCCGTTATCCAGGAAGCGTATATCCAGGGAATCTCGACTCGTTCTGTCGACGACCTGTGGTGGACGCGACCTATCTCAAGGTCCGGCGTGGCGGCCGCATCGTCTCAGTCGCCGTCATTATCGCGGTCGGCGTCAATAACGACGGTCGGCGCGAGGTCCTGGGTATGGAAGTTGGCACCTCGGAGGCCGAACCGATCTGGACGGAATTCCTGCGCAGGCTGACACGTCGAGGATTACGTGGTGTGAACCTTGTTGTCTCTGATGCACATGAGGGCATCAAGGCTGCCGTTTCCAAGGTTCTCAATGCCACTTGGCAAAGGTGCCGGGTTCACTTCATGAGGAACGTGCTCGCGCATGCTGGAAAGAGCGGCAGGCGGGTCGTATCCGCCTTCATCGCGACGGCCTTTGCCCAGGAGACCCCGGAGGCAGCAAGCCGCACAATGGCGCAGTGTCGCCGATCAAATCAGGCCGAAAGTGCCGAAGCTTGCCACCATCATGGACGACGCTGAAGAGGACGTGCTCGCCTACATGACCTTCCCGAAAGAGCACCGGGCAAAGCTGCACTCGACGAATCCAATTGAGCGTCTCAACGGCGAAATCAAGCGACGCACCGAGGTCGTCGGCATCTTTCCGAACGACGAAGCCATCGTCCGTCTCGTCGGTGCATTGCTGCTCGAACAGAATGATGAATGGGCCGTTCAACGCGCCAGGTATATGACGCTTGAGACCATGGCCCAAATGAGCGATGATCCCCAAATCGGCCTGCCCCGCTGTGATGTCGGGTCAGGAAACGAGCGGGACAGCAGGCTAATACACTGCCCGAATTGCCCCGTGTGGACGGCAAGCGTCAAGCCTTGATGCCAAATTCAAACGGATATGAGTGGGGCTTCGCAGCTGCGGCGAGGTCTCGATAGGGTCCGACAGTAAGCCCGAATGAGTGGGCACAATGGGACTGAAAGTGGGATCACTTGGTGAGCCCGTTGTTCCCGCGCGGAGATCCCGCCGCTATTCTCGCAAATGTCGGACAGCCGCCGCCCTTTGTCGCATTTGTCGAGATCACGACAATCGGTTTGTCCCGCTCTGCTCTACGCACCCGTCAAGCCACGGAGTGGTGCCTGCTTCGCAGTTTTGAATTTGAGAGCGAGCGGGCTACGGCTCCGTCATTGCTGGGGGTCCGATAGCGAAAGCCTGTTCGAGATGCGTGCTTCTCTATCGTCGCACAGGGCGTTTTCAGCATCTTGGGCCCTCTCACCGGTCTGAACAACTGTTTCAGCTTGATCATTTGAGGTTTTCGCAACCGAACGTGCTTGCCGTGGCTGGTCGGCAAGCCGTCGCTCGAACGATCATGGAATGCGATACTAAGTTTTCCGGAATCTGGATTCCAACTGGAATGCAGGAAGACGATCGGTAGTAGCGTTTTTAGCTCGCATTTTACGCTGCATTTTCGAGTGGCACGTCGCTTGCTTCATTTCTCGTGCCGCCGATTCACCGAAACTCAGAAAGAGCCAACGCAAGCTCTATGGTGGTGCGAATTGCCCACTGCTCCCGCGCCCAGACGGCGCGGAACCGTCCTAAAAGCGGCATTAATCTTGGCGAAGGACAATTCAAATCCAAGGGAGAGTAAGATGAGCATCACACGCAGACATGTCATCGTTCAGGGTGGCGTCATTGCAGCAGGCCTGCTCGCCAGCGGCCTACCGGGGACAAAAGCCTTCGCGCAGATACCGTCAATCCCTTGGCGGCGCTCACTGCAGGGCTTGGCCTGGAACGACCCGATCATCGAGACCTATCGCGACGCAGTGCGCCTTCTCAACGCCCTTCCCGCCAGCGACAAATTCAACTGGGTCAACCTCTCGAAAATTCACGGCAGCGGTGACGTCGTCAAATACTGCCCGCATGGCAACTGGTATTTCCTGCCGTGGCACAGGGCCTATACGGCTATGTACGAGCGCATCGTTCGGCACGTGACCAAGAACAACGATTTCGCTATGCCGTTCTGGGACTGGACCGACAATCCGTACCTGCCCGAAGTGTTCACAATGCAAAAGACGCCCGACGGCAAGGACAATCCACTTTATGTTTCGTCGCGCACCTGGCCAATCACGCAGCCGATGCCGGACAATATAGTTGGGCCACAGGTTCTCAACACCATCCTAACGGCGAAGCCATACGAGGTCTTCGGCACCACCCGCCCCCAGGGACAGAACTCACTCGATCCTTCCTGGGTCACCACCAGCAGCGGCACGCAGGGGACGCTGGAATACACACCGCACAATCAGGTGCACAACAATATCGGTGGCTGGATGCCGGAAATGTCGTCGCCCCGCGATCCGATCTTCTTCATGCATCATTGCAACATCGACCGCATCTGGGCGACGTGGAATTTGCGCAACGCCAACAGCACGGATCGGCTCTGGGCCGACATGCCGTTCACCGACAATTTTTACGATGTCGACGGCAACTTCTGGTCCCCGAAGGTCTCTGACCTTTATGTTCCAGAGGAACTCGGATACAATTATGGTTTCCGGACCTACTTCAAGGTCGCGGCGGCGAGCGCCAAAACGCTGGCCCTGAACGATAAACTCACGTCCGTGATCGCGGCGACGGCGACCGATGCTGCAGTCGCCGGCGTGACGACCACCTCCACGGACAACAGCAAGGCGGCAACGGAAAACGTGCCGCTTTCGCTGCCGATCAAGATCCCGGCGGGCGCATTGCAGGAGATCGTCCGCCAACCGCCTCTGCCATCCGGCATGGATACAATGGATTTCGGCGCGGCACAGGAGCAGGCGGCCTCCGCTCCTCGTGTGCTGGCATTCCTGCGCGATGTCGAGATCACCAGTGCCAGCACGACCAGCGTTCGGGTGTTTCTCGGCAAGAACGACCTTAAGGCCGATACGCCCGTCACCGATCCCCATTACGTCGGTTCTTTCGCCGTTCTCGGTCATGACGGCGACCATCATCGCAAACCATCCTTCGTCCTCGATCTGACGGACGCGATCCAGCGGGTTTACGGCGGAAGGGGGCAGACGGATGGCGAGGCCATCGACCTGCAGCTCATTCCTGTCGGATCGGGAGCGGGCAAACCCGGCGCCGTAGAGCCCGCAAAGCTAGAAATAGCCATAGTGTCCGCCTAACATCCGGACTGGCTGGGTTGTGGAGACATCGATGCGCTATCATCGTTGGGTGCTTATCGCTATTCGTGCGGCGGCATTATCGATGCTGCGCATCGTCAGCCCGGTTCAAGCTAACGAGAGCGACATGCGGGCAACGACCAGTAAGCCCGCGACGATAACCATATCGAGCAGAGCAGTCCACTCATCGGCTGATACCAGTGCGCGGGTCGTCCTTACTGTCACTGGTTATGAACCGTCGACTTCAGGACCAGTGACGACGGTCGTTTCGCTTGACTGCGGCAGTAACGTTCGCGAAATTGGTAGGTTTGGTATTTTTCCGAACAAGGCGTTTTCGGTATTGGACGGGGCAAAGCCTCAACGATTTGGGTTTCCCTTGCCCGATGACCCGTCTTGCCGTCAGCCACAGACCGTCATTATCCGGCTGGAGCCTCAAACAGGCGGCGGTTCGGGCGCCAGCATCACTATCAGCGACGCAAGCATCGAATAGATTGGCAGTCGGGGCTGATTTGCCGCTAGCTCCAGAACCTTGGCGGCAATGAAAGTCCGCCGGATAAAATAGAGGGTTTTGATAGGTTGTTGTGACAAAGGTCCAACGCGCAGCGCCTATCGTGGTCAACAGTTTACAGTCTTGCCGCTGCATTCGGCGACTGATGGTCGTCTGCAAGCAGGCAAAGGTTTTTGGCCGACCCGAGACTAGGCTCAAGATAAAGTCGCTCTTAAAGGCATTGAACCAACGACGCGTTCCTAGATCAGTAAAGTGACTCTTCAACCACTTCAGATGCTTGCGCGGAGTCTGTCCGAAAGCTGCATTGACTTCGCACGCGGTCCAAAACCGATTCAGACTGCGCGTTCAATTCAAAACTGAAGATTAGACGTGTGCTTTTAATGGCACTGGATTTGCAAGGACACGGGCGGCGTGCGGCCATAGGTATCGTGATAGAGAGGCGCGGAGGTTAGTCTTGAAACGAAGAGATTTTTCGACTGTTGGGCTCACTGCTCTTCTCGCCGGGATCGTATTCCCGGCTTTTCCCAGCACCGGATTCAGTGAGCAGCGAAAGCCGTCCATCCCCGCACTCCCTGATCAGCGGAAACTTTGGAGTTGGATCAAAAGGCTCAACAGTTTCGGCCCCCGATTGACCGGCAGCCCGGCGCAAGCACGGGCAATCGATTATCTTGCTGGTGAGTTGAGAGGGATGGGCCTTGAGGTGAAGCGCGATCAACTCACGATGCGCCGGTGGATGCCACGAACCACCGCGTTCAAACTGTCAAATGGTGAAGTAATTGAGGTAGCGGCGCCGTTCCCGTATTCCGGGCTTACACCTCCCGGCGGTATCTCGGGTAAGATGGTTCTTTTCAACGGTCGGGTTCAGGCGTTTGAGAAAGCCCGCGGCAAAATTGCGGTGGTGACGGTAAAGCGTCGGGATCTGGCGGCATTCCTCGAACTGGTGACCAATCGACGCGGCAGCCTGCCGGAAGGCATAGACTTTCCCAAAGCCGTAACCACGCCGCTTATCACCGGTTTGCTTGGCGTACCGATCGACAAGGCGCGTGAAGCAGGGGTTTTAGCCGTCGTTTGCATTTTCGAAGGCGTCTCGGAAGTGCAGTTGAAGGGGCAGGTGCTGCCATTCACCACACCGTATTGGGGCTTACCTGCAATATGGGTGGCGCAATCTGAAGGAGAGCGGATCAAAGCCGCGATCAAGCACGGTTTGAGCGGTCGCCTGACCTTGGATGGCACGTTGGAAGACGTTGCGACCGATACGATTTATGCGGTTTTGCCGGGCTGCAACCTGCTTGAGACAATCATCATCAACACCCACACCGATGGACCTAATGCGTGCGAAGAGAACGGCGGTGCTGGGGTACTCGCTCTGGCGCATTATTTCTCCTCGCTACCGAAATCTGCCCGCAACCGAAGCCTCGTCTTCGTACTCGTCACGGGTCATTTCCAGCTTGCCCAGTTCGGCCGCCACGGGAATCAGGCGACGGCGACCTGGCTCGAAATGCATCCAGAATTGTGGGACGGCAAACCCGGCCATGCTAAAGCCGTTGCAGGAGCTACGATTGAGCATCTTGGATGTACCGAGTGGCGAGATGACTTTGCAAAAGGGCACCCCGCGCCCACCGGGAAGCCGGAACTCGATTTGATCTATACCAGTAATAAGTCGATGAGTGGCGTGTACATCGCTGCCGCACGCGGGCGCAAAAAGGTACGCGCGCTGATAGTCGCCCCAGCGGCGGCGCAGGTGATGTTGGGCGAAGGACAGCCATTATACGCATCAGGAATTCCGACGATATCAAGCTGTCCGATACCGGACTATCTTTGCCAGGTCTTGCCGGGCGGAGGCTTGGACCGGCTCGACCCTGATTACGCCTTTCAGCAAGTCGAAACCTTTGCCCGCACGGTCGACTTGCTCGACAGGATGCCGCGTGGTGAGATCGGAATCGTTCCGTTTAACCTGTCCACTGTTATCGGTGATCTGCTGTAAACCTGACCAACACTAACGCCAGCGAAAATGGCGGTGTCACGCGATCGGCACTTTAACTGGCGCCGAGGATCATCTGGCAGTTCACGATAGTGCCGGGTCATAGCCGTCCCATCTGGGCACGCTTCGTCATGCATGAGATGACCGGCCTGCGTTTCCACATCGCGGCCTTCGAGGCTCTCGGCGGCGCTCCGCGGGAGTGCTTTGCGACCGGATGAAGACTGCCGTCATCGGTGAGCGTCAGACAGAAGGCATCGTCTATAAACCATGCCACCACCAGCCTTAGCCCCAACCAAAGCCACGCGGACGGCCGCTGAAACATCCTAGTTGGTGGGATCCCACACCGCAGGCGAATCCATCACCTCCTGTCCTCCGATAGTCTCCAACGAGCTGGGAGAAACTGCTGATCCAGGCTGAATGAAGACTTTGTGTGGCATTCCCTGGCGACGAGCTTGCTGCCCCTCTCCCGGCGTAGCTGGCTGACCCAGTGCTTGGCATAGACATTGCAGGGGATGAATGCGGCGGTAACTCGTTGGGGTCGGAAGTCGTCAAACTGCTTTCCTAGGCGTCGGCATTGCCTACCGAGCACCTCGCCAGACGGAAGCACGATCGATCTGGCACGTATGTATGCGTACGGGATCATAACCATAGAGGAGTTGAAACGATGGCGGATATTCTTACATCTCTAAACCCGCTCCGGTGGATTGAAGCGCCATCCACGGAACTGGAGAGCCAAGTGACCCAAAGTCTATTCCCGATGTTCCAACGCTTGGCGGAAGCGGGCGCTGAAACCGCTAAAATTCTGCAGGTTGCCTTATTGCGCCGCGTGCAAGTCATGTGCGACAGCCACTCTACCCGCCAGGGAAAGCTCTTTACTGAGGCCGAACGTCTTGCCGAGAGTCTACGCGAGGTGCACGGCAATGGGAATTTGGGCTACGCTTGGGCGGAATACCTGCGCGACGCTAGTGAGCGCGCCATATTGTGCATGGATCTTCTCCGACAGCGCGGCGACATCTTCCTCGAACATGAAGCGGCAGGCTGTCCGCCGGTTTTCTTCTGCGACTACGAGACAGTTATGGATGGAAACGATCTGCCCTTGAAATCCAATTACGTGTTACTTCGAATGATCCCGCCCCAAGGTGTTAACGTCGATGACACGAAGCGCCCCTTCATAATCATTTGCCCGCGCGCCGGACATAGTCCCGGCGTCGGTGGCCACAAAGAAGACAGCCAGGTCGGCGTAGCGTTCCGGGAAGGTCACCCGGTTTATTTGGTGTCCTTCCGCCGAGAGCCAGAGGGGGGGGCAGTATCTCTCTAATGTCACGTATGCGGAAGCGGCCTTTGTTCGTGAGGTCATGCGCCTGCATCCGCTTGCCCGCCTTCCAGTCGTAGTCGGCAACTGCCAAGCTGGCTGGGCTACCCTTCTGATGGTTGCGACAAATCTCGACTTAGCTGGCCCGATCATCCTCAACGGATCGCCGGTGACACCTACCTCGGGAAATATCGGTGAAAATACCCTCCGCTACATGGCGGGCCTCTTCGGGGGAGCTTGGATAACCATGTTTTTGTCAGATCTGGGCGGAGGCATCTTCGACGGCGCCCATCTCGTACAGAATTTCTAAACGCTCAATCCCGAGCGCCAGTTATTCATGAAGTATGTCGAACTGTTCCGAGATGTGGATGCGGCGAGCGAAGCCTTCCTTAAGGCTGAGAAGTGGTGGGGCGGCTTCTGCCTGATGCGGGGAGACGAGATCCGCTGGATAGTTGAGCACCTCTTTGTTGGTAATCGACTGGCGCACAACAAGGCGTATGGGGAGCCGGACCGGCGGCATTTCGACCTTAAGAAGATCAGGGCGCCTATTATCATATTTGCCAGTCATGGCGACAATGTAACGCCGCCGCAGCAGGCGCTGAATTGGATCCCCGAAATCTATGACAACGAGGAGGAAATCCGCCTTCTCGGCCAGCACATTATTTATATGGTACACAACGACGTCGGTCACCTCGGTACATTCGTTTCCTCGAGAGTAATCAACAAAGAATACAATGAGGTTGCAAGCACGCTCGAGGCAATTGAGGCGTTGTTGCCTGGCCTTTACGAGATGCGCATCACGGACATTCAAGAAGATGCTGGACACAAGAGCTATAGTGTTGAACTGATCGAGCGCACCTTCGAGAATATCCGTGAGTTTAACGATGGCCATGACGATGGAGGTCCCTTCGCTGCCGTCGCCCGCGTCTCTGAACTGCAAGCGCAGATCTATCACACAGTTGCCCGCCCCTTTGTGCAGGCCGCGGTCACAGACATCTCAGCAGACGCCAGCCGAATGTTCCATCCAAAGCGGCTGGAGCGATCGCTGCTGTCTTCTCAGAATCCGATCATGGTTGGCTATAAGTCAATTTCAGAGCAGGTACGGAACTCCCGGGCGAACGCAGCAGCGGAAAATCCTTTCCTGGCTGCGGAAGCGCTCTATTTCAAGGCTGTCGAACAGGCGATCGTGGTCATGCGCGACTGGCGCGACATGGGTTATGAGCTCGCGTTTCACATGATCTGGAACAACCCTTGGCAGCGATATTTTGACAATCCCCACGAAGCATACCGCAAAGGGACGACACTTGACGATATGAGATGGCAGCCGGACATCGCCAATGCGCTCAGGAGGATCGCGATCGGCGGACTCGCCGATGCCATCATCCGTATGGTCGTACTCCTGGTGAGCGATCGTGGCGGGATCCGACGCGACCGCCTGGCGCGCTGGTCACGGGTGCTGACCGAGGACGAGCCCTTCCGCTCACTAAGCGCTGATCATTTGGCCGAAATCACTCGCGTGCAGACGGCTATCGTCACCTTTGAGCCGGAGCAAGCAATGGAGACGCTGCCGCTGTTGCTAACGGAACCGAGGCAACGGCAACTCGCTTATGCAGCCGCTTGCTATATCCCGGGCTCCAGGGCGGAGATGTCATCGAGTACTGTTGCCATGCTACAGCGCTTCGCGGACGTGCTTGGCCAGCCATCGATCGTCGATGTGATTGAGGATCCGCTGGCAGTGACATAGTTTGTTCGTAGAGTAGCGTCTCGATCTCACCGAATCACATAATTATTGGTTTTCGCTCGTTGGTCACGGAGGCGCTTGAAACAATTCCATCGCAAATTCAGCCAGGACCGCAGATCGGAAAATTGCCATTGGACATCCGTCCTTTACAACGCAACGATGCCGTAATCCGGTTCAGTGATCGGGCCGGCAGAGGGCGGATTGAAACTGTGGAGGAAGGCTCTCGTCATAGGGCTGGCGCTCGCTGCAAATCATCGTGATCGAACGCACTGGCCATACGGTTGATCTCGGCTGACCGCGCACCGACCGCCTTGGCGGTCTCGCGCCACCTTGCGGTGTCGCGACTTCCTTAATGATCGCGCGAGCCTCGGCGAGCGTTAGGGCGTAGAGCCCTGCAGCTTCTTCCAGCAGGTCAAGGGAGCAGGTGCCTTCATCAAGATCAATGTTTGTCGTCAGCGCGCGCGCCTTGACATCCGTAGGCACTGGATTGAGGTCATAGGCAGGGGACAACGACCAGCTGGCTTTATTGAGCCACAGAAAGCCGTGATTTTTCTCCCCAGCTCAGAGCTAGAGCGGGCTGCAGCGAGAAGCGGCCGGGGTCCTCGAGCCAGGCACGATCATACTCAAACACGATTGTTTCGGCACCACGGGCGCGATTGCTCCGGGCCAGATGGGACGTGTGCGGCCGTGAAGGTCGAGATGAACTTCGAAATCAGCCATCGCGTGACGATCCCGGTGATCGCCTTGGGTGAGCGTGCTTGGGCAACTCTGCATTGGCCAGAGACTGGCCGACGCTGTCGTTACGGATGTCGGCGACTTGGCTCAGCCCATCTAGCAGGCCGAGTGCCTGGAGGACGCCTGCATAGATGCCGATGCTGACATTGGTGTCGCCGGCCTCGATCTTTTGAAGCGTTGAGCGTGAGGTGAAGGCACGTTCGGCTACTACCGCCATAGGCAGGCGGCGACGTCGACGTGCGTCGTGGATGTCTGCGCCCAGTTTGCGCAGCGCGCGCCGCACAGCGGCCGGAGCGTTGTGAGGTGTCGGAATTTGTCACCTTCGCACTACAGATTGCACTAGATATGTAGCACGAAGGTTACAATTTTTCAAGAGAGATGGTCAGAGAGAAAAGTGGTTAGAATGGGAATCGCGGGAGCGATAGCGCAAGTACGAGCCAGGCTGGCAGGCGAAGAAAGATGGCGGATCTTGAGGTGCTCAAGATCGATGCCGCCTCCGGACTGGAAGCGCGATCGGAACCACTATCGTCTGCTGATGCGGCTTTTGCCGATTGCCAAGCTGCACCCGGCCCTTAGTCGAACGGGTGCTCCTGGAAGATGCGGTGGTGTCGGTGACCGTGGACACCTCGTCGATCAGGGTCGCAACCGTGGCTGGTTTTGAGAAATCGGCGGGCGGACATTGTCGGCCATCAGGACACCAATTGAACTAGGCCATTTGGACTAGAATTTCCACTTATGGCGCGCCAACCGATCGGTTCCTCATGGATCGGGAAGCCGACCTCTACACAGCGGGCTCAATCCTCTAGAATAGTTGCTAATGACCGCTCATCAGACAATCTGATTGAAAGTTCCCCGCGAAGCAGCCATATATTTAGCTCAAATTCATTAGTGCTACGTAGGACATTGATCATGGTAGATGTGGAGCTGCAGGTCGCTCGGCAAAATGCCTCTCTTCGAGTGCAAGTCGAAGAAAGGCTCAGACAGGCTATTGCGACGGGCAAGTTCAAGCCGGGGCAAAGGCTCGTCGAGCGCGAGCTTTGCGAAATGATCGGCGTGGGTCGCACGTCCGTCCGTGAAGCGCTTCGGCAGCTTGAGGCAGAGGGATTGATCACAAGCTTCCCCCACAAGGGTCCAGTTGTCAGTATCATAACCTATGAGGAGGCCGCTCAGCTCTACACCGTCCGCGCGCTGCTCGAGGGGTTTGCTGGTCAGCAGTTCGCCGAAAATGGAACGGCGGAAGATATTGCCACTTTGCAAGATGCCGTTAGAGAATTCGAAGCGTCGGCGGAAAGCGGCGTGGGACACAGGCTCATCGCTGCCAAAAACGCCTTCTATGACTGCTTGATGGATGGCAGCAAAAACGTCTTCGTCAGGCAAATGCTAACATCGCTGCACAACCGGATCAATCTTCTGCGCATGACTTCGATGACACAACCGGGGCGCCTCAAACATAGCATTGCAGAAATCAAAGAGATTGCCGAAGCGATCCAAAATCGCAACGGACCCAGGGCTGCGGCCGCTTGTAAGCACCACATTGATATGGCTGCGAAAGTCGCACTCGAGTACCTGCGCAACAACACCTCAGGCTGATGCCATAAGATTTTCTGAAAATTGACAGATTGTCTGATGCTGGAGGTGGCCGGGTGTAATTAAATCCTTCAGGGCACGGTGCTTTTGACAACGCAACAACCTCTCTGGTGTCCATCGGACGATAAGATGGGTGCTGCTTGCACGGTCATTTTAAGTGAGGTGATTGAAGAAGCGACGGCAAAATTGGCGTCGTAGCGAGGGAGGGCCGGCCCAAGCATGAATTTTCCGATTGACAGATTGTCTGATAGGTCGTTAACTACTCCTCACTAACGGAGGTAGCTGATTGTGCTTGCCTCACATTCGGGAGCGGGACGTTGTCACCACGAAAAAATCTGCGCGTCGCCTTTATTGGTCTCGGCGCAATGGGCGGGCCGATGGCACAACATCTGTTGTCGGCTCAATTCGAAGTCACTGGCTTTGATCTATCGGCCGAGGCTAGGGAAAGGTTCGCGGCCGTCGGCGGCGTTCCGGCAGAGACGGTAGCGGAAGCATTCAATGGGGCCGATGTTGCGGTTACCATGCTTCCCAACGGCAAGGTTGTTCAAGACGCGCTCTTCAAGGATGGGGCCTGGCAATCCCTGAGTGCTGACGCGCTTGTCATCGACATGAGCTCATCGGCGCCCAATGATACTCGTGAGCTCGCAGAACGCTTGCATCAGAAGGGCTTGCGGCTGGTCGATGCTCCCGTGTCAGGCGGAGTGAAGCGAGCCGTCGAAGGCTCTCTTACTATCATGGCAGGCGGTGCTTCTGACGATATCGATCAAGCTGATCCCATCCTGTGCGCCATGGGCGGCCAGATTTTTAGGACAGGCCCGATCGGCTCAGGGCACGCCATGAAAGCCATCAACAATTTCGTATCGGGAGCCGGGGTTCTGGCAGCTATCGAAGGCGTTCTTCTTGGCCGAACGTTTGGTCTCGATCCTAGAACGATCGTCGATATTCTCAACTCGTCGTCTGGCAAGAACAACGCAACAGAAGTGAAGATGAAGCAGTTCATCCTCTCGGAGACTTTTGGCTCTGGTTTTGCTTTGGGGCTTATGGCGAAAGACATTAGGATTGCAGCGGACTTGTCGAAGGCGCTCAATCTCCAGCTGCCGACATTGGCCGGTACCGCTGATGCCTGGGATGCTGCTCGGCATGCTTTAGGCCCCGATGTCGACCATACGAAAATTGCGCAGTTCGTGAAAGATCAGGCCTGACCGCGAAAAACTACGCCAAACTGACAGTTGAAAATTGTCTGATAATCTGTCAAATATGATGAAGGGAGCGAAACCCAATGGCCACTTTGGACAGGAAAGATAAGGGGTCTAAGGCCGGCGAGCGAACAGCTCCATCGGAGCAGTTCAAGCGCGGACTTGCTACTCGTCGGCAGGTGATGGGGGACGCTTACGTTGATGCGGCCCTCGGAAAGGCGACCGACTTCACCTGGCCGATGCAGGAACTCGTCACCGAGTATTGTTGGGACAATATCTGGAACCGACCTGGCCTCGACCGTCGCGCTCGATCGATCCTCAACCTTGGAATGATAGCGGTTTTAAACCGACCGCACGAGCTCAGAGGCCACATCCGCGGCGCCATCAACAACGGTGTTACGAAACAGGAGATCCAGGAGATCTTCCTTCAGGTGGCTATCTACGTTGGTGTGCCAGCAGGCATCGACAGTTTCAGGCATGCCCAGGAAGTATTCACCGAAATGGGCATTTGAGAATGTGCTGTCCCGTGAGGGGGCATGTACAACATGCGCGGAGTTCTCAGCGCTTATCAACAAGGGAGGAGCCTAAAATGGCGATAGATCTCAAGAAATTCATAGAATTCGTGCGGGAGGATTTCGAGTTCAAGCGCGAAACTCGTTATCTTAACGGTATATTAAAATGCGATTTCCCTACCCGCAGTGTAGCGCTTCATTTCGAGGACGGTACGTTGCTAAAGGTGGAAGAGGCCGAATACGACGACGACAAGTGCACTATCGTCATACGCGGGACCGGTTCACAGTGGGAGGCGCTGCTTCAGCACAAACCCTTGCCGTTTTATCAGTGCTTGCAGTCATCAAACATCAAGCATGGCCTCTACCTTAGCAGTAACAACGAAACCTTCGCGTATCTGCCTGCTCTCAACCGCATGACCACCCTGATGCGCAATGCCCGTTCTGAAGGAGCAGCAGCATGACCAAGTTTGACCCCATTATCGGCCGTTATCTCTATCTCACCGTAGAAGGTATCGAGTACCGCGTCTATTACGAAGAAGCGGGCCAGGGGATTCCGCTTCTCGTCGGTCATACGGCAGGGTCCGACGGTCGCCAATACCGTCATATGCTTTGCGATTCCGACGTGACGAAAAATTTTCGCGTCATCGCGTTCGATCTGCCGTATCACGGCAAGTCCCTTCCCCCCTACGGCGTTCGCTGGTGGGAGAAGGAATACAACATGACCAAGAAGTTCATGATGGACTTCCAGCTCGAACTCTCAAAAGCGCTCGACCTAGACCGCCCCGTTTATTTGGGCAGCTCCATGGGCGGCCATCTCGCGATCGACCTGGCATCGAACTATCCGGACAACTTCCGCGCCACGATCTCGGTCGAAGGTGCGTTGCGCTCGGCGGCGGAGTACGTCGACGTCGGTATGGCTGGCATCCGCAGGGAGTTCGACAATCCAAACGTCAATCGCACCTCCATCGGTGCGGCGATGATGCTGAATATCTCACCGTACTCGCCAGAAGCGAATGTCCGTGAAATCCAGTGGGAATACAGCTGCGGTGGACCGGGAATCTTCGCGGGTGATCTTTATTACTACTACTACGACCACGATGTGTCGCCAGAAGAAGCCAGCAAAATCGATACGTCGAAATGTATGCTATACTTCCTCACGGGCGAATACGATCCAAACACGTCCCCGGCCGATACCAAGATTGCTGCAGACCTGGTCAAAGGCTCCAAGTTTTGGACAATGGAAAAGCTCGGACATTTTCCCGTTACTGAGGACTATAGCGAGTTCCGGAAGTATCTGTTGCCGATTCTTGAGGAGATCCAACAGTCATCAGCAGCCCGGTCTAAGGTTGCCTGATCCTTTTCTCGGGAGGAGAACTTCAATGAGGTGCATTCTGAATGTCACACTTGGGGCGCTGATCTCGGTTAGCGCCCTGGCGACAACCGCTTACGCGGATGGTGTCGATCAGCTACCGGCTACAGAAAAGAAGATCTATGAAACTGTAGATCCGCAGATTCCATTGGGGGCGAGCGCCTACAAAGACTTCAAGCCCAAAAAGGGTCCTCCGTGGAAGATCGGCTATGCAAGCAGCTACGCTGGCAACACCTGGCGAGCCGCAGCTCTCGATGCGGTCATGAGCGATCTTTTACCGCGATCAAAGGCTGCGGGCCTGGTGTCTGATGTCGTGGTCACCCAGTCGGATCTTAAAGACGCCGTTCAGATCCAGCAGATGCGTCAAATGGTGGACGAAGGCGTCGATGCAATCATCATCTGCTGCTCGAACGTCACGGCTCTTAATCAGACGATCGAATATGCCTACAAAGCCGGTGTGCCGGTGTTCTCATTTTCGGGCTACGTGACGTCGCCATACGCCATCAATGGCGCGGCCAATCACGCGCAGGGCGGTGCCGAGATGGCGACGTGGCTGGCGGAAAAAATAGGAAAGAAGGGCAATATCCTTCTCGTTTCTGGTATTCCCGGTTTCGCTTCTTCGGACAGCTTTGACAAAGCGGCTAAGGAAGCACTTGCTAAGTACCCCGACATAAAGATCGTCGGTGAAGTTGCAGGGAAGTGGACCGACCAGGTGGCCCAGGTCGAAGTTCAGAAGTTTCTTGCGACGAACCCGACGAAGATTGATGGGATCCTCACGCAGGGGGCCCAAGAGAACGGCGTTCTCAACGCAATGCTGCAGTCAGGTCGAGACATGATCCCGATTACTCTCGGGGGGGAAGCTTCCGCCGCGTGCTACTGGCGCAAGAACCCCGAGTTTGTGGACAGGAGTTTCCATATTTGGCCGCCGCGTCGCGAGATGCAACAGATGTGGGAGATCATGCTCCGCACATTGGAGGGACAAGGCCCTAAGGTTCAGTCCTTCCTTCGACCCGTCTTGCCTTACACCATCGATGAAGTCCGCGCGGCAATACCAGAAGATTGCGACTTGAACTCGACAGACTTCGTGGAGCCCAAGGCGGACGGGTGGTTTCCTGCTGCGATTGCTGCAGACTACTTCGAACGCCCGGCTAATCCCTGGAAGCCTGTGTCGAAGTGAAACTGTTCTGCCCGGTGGGTCTTGCCACCGGACAGAAGTTTCTCTTGTGGGAGGACCGCCTCGCGCGGCCGTTGGGATTAGAGGATCTCCGATGCAAAACCAAACTACGATCAAGTTGATCAATGTTGCCAAGTCTTTCGGCGAGACTAAGGCCTTAAAGAAGTGTGATTTTGAAGCCCGGGCCGGAGAAGTGCACGCCATCGTCGGAGAGAATGGAAGTGGCAAAAGCACGATGGCGAAGATCATGTCTGGAGTGTTGCACCCAGATTCCGGGAGCGTTTCGGTCCTTGGAGAAGAGATTTCGACTCCGACTGACGCCAAGCGCATCGGGCTGACAACGATCTTCCAGGAAGTGCTGGTGGCCGACGAGGCCAGTGTATTGGAAAACCTGTATGTCGGGCGCGACGGCATCTTCCGCTCGCAGGGCGGCAGTGGTCGGCGTACCGAGGCTGAGGAGATCCTGAAACGCCTCGTCGGCAAGCCCGTGGATCTCGATCAGAACGTTGGGGCATTGCCTCTGAGCGTCAAGCAATGGATAGTTATTGCGCGAGCGGTCTTGCGCAGGCCGAAGGTCCTCATCCTCGATGAATCGTCTGCGGCATTAGACCTCGATTCCACGATCCGCCTCCACGAGGAAATTGATCGTCTCCGTAGGGAAGGTGCGACCGTGCTGATCGTAACGCATCGGATCGCTGAACTTGTCCGCATCGCCGATCGAGCCACGATCCTTCGCGACGGCGTCACCATTGGTACGCTCGAGAAGCATGAAATAACTGAAGAGAACCTGCTTTCAATGATGACGCCCGCGGACCGAAACGCAAGCGACGCGAAGGCGTACGAATCAAAGCAAGTAGGCGCCGCCGCGCCGGCCGTGGTAGCGGTAAGAGACCTCGTTACTCACAGCGCGGCAGCGCCCTTCGATTTCGATCTACCGAAAGGAGCGATCATCGGTGTTGCAGGACTCGACGGGCAGGGGCAGGACGCTTTCGTACGCGCCGTTGCGGGTATCATCCAGCCTTTTGGTGGTAATGTCCAAGTCTGGTCATCCAGCACCGAGAGAATGAAAAAGGTCGCATCGCTCGAAGACGCTACCAAAGCAGGAATCTCGTATATTTCCGGCGACCGCAAGCGTGAAGGTATCTTCCCTCAGCAGAGCATCTTCGAAAATCTTGCCATCGGCGTCTATCGAAAGAACCTCGGTCCTCTTGGTATAATCAATAAGGCCGGCCTCAAACCCATGTTCAAACGCGAGGTGGATCGGCTCCGGATTAAGATTGGAAGTCCGGCGAACAAGATCACCTCACTGTCGGGCGGAAATCAGCAAAAAGTTTTGATCGGCCGTGCCTTTGCAAACGAACCGTCCGTCATCGTCCTTAACGATCCCGCTCGCGGTGTCGACCTCGGAACGAAGCGCGATCTCTACCGCGAACTGCGCCTGTTCACGGAGAAGGGTGGCAGCGTGATTTATCTATCAAGCGAAATCGAAGAGTTCATCGGCTTTGCGGACCGCGTCGACGTCTTCTTTGCTGGAAGGCTTTTCCGGTCGCTAGCAGGCGAGGACATAGCGGAAGAGCCAATCTTGGCCGCAATGTTTGGAAAATCGCCAAACGCCTCCATCGAGTTCGATCTGGAAAGGACTGCATGATGTCTGGAATCGCATTCCGTCAAATCACCCAGGACCGTTCCCTCTTCGTGCCGGCCGGCCTATTCATTGTCCTTTTGGTCGCCGTTGCCCTACGCGGACACGGGCTATTCACGAACAACGGCCTCGCAGGTGCAATCCTTGTCGCCACGCCCTTGATTCTAACGGCGCTTGCCCTCACCCCCATTGTCATGGCGGGTCGTGGAGCAGTGGACCTTTCAGTTGGCCCCTTGATGGGGTTCATCAACGTTACCCTTATTACCTGGCTTGTGGGTAACGGAATTACCAACCCTATCGCAGTGATAGTATGGGCAGTCGGCCTGGGAGCGGCATTCCAGCTACTCCAGGCGCTGGTTATCATTTATGTGCGTGTCGCTCCGATAATCGTTACGCTGTCGGGTTTTCTTGTCCTCTCCGGGTTGAACCTGATGGTGATGTCCCGACCGGGTGGAGTCGCGCCCGACTGGATGCTTAGCTGGGGGGCGGGGACCGACATCATGTCACCTGTTTTGCTGTTGCTGGTTGCAGCGTATGCATTATGGCTCCTTCTCAGGGGGACTATGTTTTACCGCAACCTTCGCATGACGGGTGCGGATGAGCGCATGGCGTATACGAGCGGCGTTCGAGTGGACGCAGTCCGCATCATCGCCCACGTTGTTGGTGGAGCATTCGCTGGACTTGCCGCCCTCAGCTACACGGCGCTGATCTCCTCTGGTGATCCGACGCAGGGCAGCACCTACACCCTTCAGGCTGTTACGGCCCTGGTTCTCGGAGGTGCGAGCCTCTCCGGTGGTCGTGGTGGAGCACTTGGATCTACGCTTGGCGCGATCAACATGTTCCTCATCTCCTATCTCCTCTCCACCTTCAACTTCGGCACGGTTTCGGGGTTCGTTACCCAGATGGCATTCGGCTTAATCCTCGTCGGATCACTTCTCGTGAACGTCTTTGTCATCAGTCGCCGCGCGGTTGTGTAAGGAGCAAGATAATGGTCGCGACAGTTATGAATTCCGAAATCAAATCGGCTCAGAAGTCTAACCCGCTCAAGGCTCATCGGAGCATCGTCATTGGCTTTGTTCTTCTGGCCTCTCTCTTAGCACTCGGTGCATTGCTGGTCCCCGGCTTCGTATCATCCCAAAACGCGCGTTCAATCCTTCTTCTCGCAGCGTTTCTGGGGCTTGCCTCCATTGGCCAGACCCTGTGCGCTCTGGTCGGTGCGCTCGATCTTTCGATACCATATATTATTGGAGGCGCGAACATCCTCCTTCCCAGCCTTATGGTCGCAGGTATTCCCGCTCCCCTCGCGATGCTGGTTGTCATGCTCCTCGGTGCGCTTGTCGGGGCCGCCAATGGCGCCCTGAGCTTCCGTCTCCAAGGGCAAGCGCTGATCATGTCGCTCGGAGTTGGCTTCGCGGCCGTCGGTGCGGTCCAGATCTACACCTCACTCGGCTCGGCGTTTGGTGGTACAGTGTTTGCTCCGGTACCCGAATGGCTGAGGAACATTTCGGCGTTCAACGGAAAGTTTTTCGGCCTGTCGCTGCCTCCGGTCATCGTGATCTGGGCTATCGTCGCCATCGCGCTTGGATGGTTCATGTACAACACCTGGTTTGGCCGCAGCATTTACGCCGTCGGCGGAAGCCGGACGGCGGCCGCCCGCCTCGGAATCTCCGAATTCAAGGTCTGGACCGTCATCCATAGCGTCAGCGGTGCCATGTCTGCAATCACGGGCATGCTGCTACTAGGGTTTTCCGGTGGTGGCTTCGTCGGCGTGGGCGACCCTTATCTTTTCACCACCGTAGCAGCGGTGGTGATTGGAGGGACGTCGCTTCTTGGTGGGGCGGGCGGCTATGGCGCGACAGTGCTCGGTGTTCTTGTCCTGACTGTACTGACCTCGCTTCTAGTTGGCCTCGGACTGAACTTTCCGGCGCAGCAGGCTGTCGTCGGTCTGCTCATCGTTCCGATGGTCGCGATATACGCACGGTCACCACACATTCGAAATCAGATATGATCAATGCATAGAAAGGAAGATCCATGGCAATCTCCAGCACCCTGCTAGGCCGTTTGAAGGACCAGACTCTCGTTCGCGAGCAGATGCTGGTTGGAGGAAAGTGGTCGAGCGAAGGGGTAAACGGCACACGCATCAACGTGCTAAACCCCTCCACGATGGACGTCCTTGCCTCTTTGCCTAGCGCTGGCCTTGCTGAAGTGCGAGCCTCTATCGATGCTGCAAAGGCTGCACAGAAGAAGTGGGCTAGGGTTTCGGCGAAGGAACGCTCGCTGATCATGCGGAAGTTCTACGAAGAGGTGGTAGCTAACGCTGAAGACCTGGCCGTAATTCTGACATCGGAAATGGGCAAGCCACTGGCGGAAGCGCGTGGCGAGATTGCTTACGGCGCTTCCTACATCGAATGGTTCGGTGAGGAAGCCAAGCGTGTCTATGGTGACACCATTCCAGGTCACCAGGCCGACAAGCGACTGCTTGTCATCAAGCAGCCGGTTGGCGTTGTGGCCGCCATCGCTCCTTGGAACTTTCCGTCGGCGATGGTGTGCCGCAAGATCGCGCCGGCGCTCGCGTCCGGCTGCGCGATCGTATTCAAGCCTGCTGCCGAGACTCCGTTATCGGCGCTTGCATTGGCGATCCTCGCGGAGCGTGCCGGAATACCCGATGGCTTGTTCAGCGTCCTCCCGACGGATAATGCAAGAATGTTTGGCGAGGAGGTCTGCTCCAACCCGGTCGTCAAGAAACTGACCTTCACCGGTTCGACCGAAGTTGGCCGTATCTTGATGGCGCAAGGCGCCCAGAAGATCATGAAGCTGAGCCTGGAACTCGGCGGCAATGCGCCGTTTATCGTTTTCGACGATGCAGATCTCGACCAGGCGGTCGAGGGGGCTATGCTTTCTAAGTTTCGTAACGCGGGTCAAACCTGCGTGTGCGCGAACCGTATTTACGTACAGAGCGGGATCCATGACAGGTTCGTCGAGAAGCTGGCAATGCGCGTGAGTGCCTTGCAGGTTCTTGACGGGTTTGAGAGCGGGGCGACGATCGGCCCGTTGATCAACGATGAAGCGGTAGCAAAGCTCTATGGTCATATCGATGACGCTGTGACCAAGGGTGCGACTGTCGTGGTTGGTGGTGACCGCGATGCTCGCGGAGGCACGTTCGTCCAACCAACGCTTCTCTCGGGTGCCACAAAGGATATGAAGGTTGCGCGTGAGGAAACCTTCGCGCCTCTGGCTCCGGTGTTCAAGTTCGATACTGTCGAGGAAGTCATCGAACTCGCGAACGATACGGAATTCGGCTTGGCAGCCTACTTTTTCGCCAACGACCTCAGGAACGTTTGGAAGGTCACAGAGGCGCTGGAATACGGCATGGTTGGCGTGAACACGGGTCTGATTTCCACCGAATTAGCGCCATTCGGCGGCGTCAAGCAATCCGGCTTCGGCCGAGAGGGCTCAAAGTACGGAATGGATGACTTCTTATCCATGAAATACGTCTGCATGGGCGGGATCGGCGCATAGCGATCGCCCAAGGGTCGCTCGCCGACTGAACTTAAAGGGGGAGAGGTCTGTTGAATAGAGGCAGGACAGCAACATCCTCTCCGCCGGTTGCGAGGTCTCAAAAGGCTGGACTTTTCTAGAGGTTTCGCGGGAGCTGTCCTACGGATCTTCCCTTCCGACCCCTTCTGGGGCCGGCCTTGCAGACGAGATTTCTGCCTGTCTTTTCGATTGTCGATCCTTCCGCCAATGCCCTACAAGGTAAGTCTTTCCCAGATAGCTTGTAGCCTTCGAAGAGGTAACACGACATGAACGAGCTGTTGCACCGTGGCGTTGTCGTTTCAACGTATCGGAGTCCTGAGCAGGAGCATGATCACCACCCGATCGATGCACGCGTTCGTCCTGAAATCGATCAGGCCGACGATGCTGCACGTGCCAGCGTGGAGGGTCAAGCGAAAGCCATTCGCGTCAACCAGCGACGCGTCAAGGTGTAGTTGTCGGCGGCCGCACCCTCAGTGTCGGTTTGACGTAGCCGCCGATCTTCGCCGGCGCCAGGCCTTTATGGTAGATCCGGATGCGTCCGGGTCATCCAGACGTCAAACGCGTAATGCAGGAAGAGATTCGATAGGATCGGGCTGACCACGCCCCCTTGCGGGGTACCACGCATCCGCTCAATGACTTCTCCGTTCTTTTCCATAGGCGCGGTCAACCATCTTTCGATGTAGAGCAGAGCCCAGTTGCATTTAACGTCTTTTCTGACCGTCTTCAGCAAGAGATCATGCGGAAGATTGTCGAACAGCTTTGATGTCGGATTCCGGATCAATCATCTGCTTGACCACCATCTGCGCGATCCGATCACTGACCGCCGATTCCAGATCTTGTAGAGATTTCTCGCAAGGTCTTTGTCAAACATCTCCAGGGTCTCACCGTCCACCCGGCTGCACCACGGTTGGCTTTGACCGCTTTGTAAGCTTCGTACACTTGCCGCTTCTCAATCCGAAACGGCTTGTCTGTCGTACCTATCGAAGTCCTGTTTCCAGTTGTTCCAAACAATACGACCACCTGATCCGATCCCTTTGCTCCGGCCCCATTACAGGGCCCTCAACGCTCATACGGATCGGTCCGCCCCAGTCTCCTGCATCGGTACTCTCGCCTTACGGTTTCTCCGCTTGGGCTTCTCCCTTGGCATCAGGAGCCTGGTTCCTGCAGTTCCGGGTGAAAGCCTGTGTCCAACTCACGCCCCCTCTACGCCGGTCGCCGCCCGCCCAATCATCAGGCACCCGGCGGACTTGTCCCAGGATGACGAAACAGTCCTGGTTTCGACGACGCTTATATTCATAACGGCGCGTCTTCGGAGGGTTCACTTTCGTTCGTCTTCGGACACGCACCTGCTCGGATCTCGTCCGAACTTTTCATCCGGCGCTCACCACCACGGCTCTTTACCGCAGCAGCTCGGACTGGTTTGAGACCCGCTCCTGAAAGCCGATCCCGGAGGGCCATCCTCCATCATTCACGCAGCTTCACGTTACGGGGTTAGCTCACACTGAACTCCTTCCGTGCCTCTGCAGCACACTTTCGTCGATGAAGATCAGTTTCTCCGGATCGAGGTCCAATTGACCATCGAACCAGGCGCGCCGGCGCTTCAGGACGTCCGGTCGGTCCTGCTCCAGTGCGTGTGCGGTCCTTTTTAAAGGTCCACCCACGGCTTCGAAGCCAAGCGCCAAGTGCGCTGCGGCTGATCTTCACCTGCCGCTCGACGGACAAGCGCTCAACCATCTCATCGAGCGTCACATCCCTACGCTCGTTGATCAACGCGACAACGAATTCCTCGTGTGCATCCACTGCCGAAGGTCGTCTCCAGCCCTGTGGCCGAGCAGTCAGCTCACCCTCTTTCGCTCTTGCAATCCAGCGGATCGCCGTCGAAATCCCAACTCCGAAACGAGCCGCAGCCTGTCGAGCCGACATGCCCGCCGCAGACGCTTTCAAAACCCGTATTCGAAGATCATCGCTCAGGGCCTGTCCCATCATCCACCTCTTCTCTGTGGAGTTGAATCAGCTTCGATGGACGCCGTCACATCACAATCGATTCATCGATCGCAGGACTTGCTCTAGGTCGCTCGTGGCGGGGCGAAACTCGGTTGCTGAAAACGATGATGCTCTTCGAACGGCGCCAAATGAAATTTTGCCGGCTGCATCCTCCTTGTAAGCGCGGACGATCCATTGGACGCCTGACTATCCTTAAAACGTCGTCTTTTTGCATTCGAGACGGGCAGGAAAGGCTTCATTAACCAACGCAACCAATAGGTATTCTCAGCTATGTCACAGACCCACAAGATTGATCTGCCGTTCGAATGAATGAAACGGCAATTGGAAGATTTGAGTAGACAAGTCGATCGTCCACCTCACCTAAAAGGTTTGCCTTTATGCCCAAGTCCATTAGACTCGCTTTATCTTTGATATTTGTTCTGCTCTCTCTTCTCGCGGCGGGCCAGGGCATCGTGAGTATCGTCAAGCTGCTGTCCATTAGGAGCAATATATCCGAAGTTGCCAGCAACTGGCTGCCATCGATCGATGTGATAAATCGGATCAATACGATCACCGGGGACTACCGCATCCTGCAGTTCAGGCTGGTGACAAACTCATCAGATTCGACGAGCCTTGCGCATAATATCACCACCTTCCGCCAGAAGATGGAGGATCTCGCGAATGCCCGTGGTGAATATGAGCCGATGGTGACATCCGGCGAGGAGCGTCAGGCCTATGACGCGTTCTCCGCTTTGTGGACGCAATATCAGGAGGATGGCGAGCGGATTGTTAAACTAATGCAGGCAGGCAAGAAGGATGAAGCATTTGCTCTTCTAACGAGTGACGCCACGACGAAACTGTATAATGATAGCGGAGCGCTCCTTGACCAGGATGTCGCAGTTAACAAGCGTGGTGGAGTCGCGGCCGTCGGAAACACGATGGGCGCCGTTTCATCGACGGTTTTGGTCACCATTCTTGCCATGGCGCTGGCAACTACGACGGGCATTATAGCCCTGCTTTACTGCATCCGGAAGATTACCGATCCGATCTCGCGGTTGACTACCACGATGGGCGTACTGGCAGATGGTAATCTCGACACTGAGGTTCCTTTCGCAATGCGCGCCGACGAAATCGGCAAGATGTCGAGAGCCGTTGAGGTATTCAAGCAAAACAGCATCAAGGCCCGCGATCTGAACGCGCAGGAGGCCGCGTTGCAGGCCAAGAGCGCCGACTTGCAGTCGAGCATTGCCGAGGTGGTGTCAGCCGCCGTAGCCGGTGACTTCACCCATCGCATCACCAAGAAATACGGCGATGCGGCTCTCGACCGTTTTGCAGGAAGCGTCAATGAGCTGGTCACCTCTGTTGACCGGGGCATCGCCGAAACTCGCCGAGTTATCTCAGCGCTTGCCGATGGGGATCTGACGGAAAACATGTGCGGCGAGTTTCAGGGAGCCTTTGGTGAACTGAAGAGTAATGTCAACGCCACCATGGCAGCCCTTCGATCCGTATTAGGCGAGGTTCGCTCCGCCGTCGACACGATCAACGGCGGAGCCGGCGAGATGCGCATCGCCTCAGGCGACCTTTCAAAGCGCACGGAACAGCAAGCCGCGGCCCTGGAGGAGACCTCTTCGGCGCTTGAGGAAATCACGGTGGCGGTAAAAAGCTCGACAGAAAGAGCCACGGAAGCCAGCCATATGGTCGATGAGGCACGCAGAAGCACCGAGCAGTCGAGCGCGGTTGTCAAAGACGCGGTCGCCGCCATGGGCCGCATCGAGCAGGCCTCGGATGAAATCGGCCAGATCATTAACGTCATTGACGAGATCGCCTTCCAGACCAATCTTTTGGCCCTTAACGCCGGCGTCGAGGCGGCGCGTGCGGGTGACGCTGGAAAGGGTTTCGCCGTTGTGGCTCAGGAGGTGCGTGAACTGGCACAGCGCTCCGCCACTGCCGCCAAGGATATCAAGGCGCTGATCAACCGGTCCGGCGACGAGGTCAAAACTGGGGTCAGGCTGGTAACGGCCACAGGCGATGCCCTTGGTCTAATCCGAGGCCACGTGATCAAGGTGAACGAGCACGTTCATACGATCTCGACGGCGGCACGAGAGCAATCGACCGGGCTGGCGGAAGTCAGCACTGCGGTCAACCAGATGGATCAGACGACCCAGCAGAATGCGGCGATGGTGGAAGAATCGACGGCGGCCACCAACCGGTTGGCGGATGAGGCTTCCAATCTGGCGCGGCTTATTGCGCGCTTCAGGCTCGACGGTTCGACTTTTGTACGGCGTGTTGCCCACCAGAACGGTAAGCCGGCCGCCTCGCCAGCGCGTGCCCTCTCCCAGAAGCTTGCCGGCGCCTTCGGCGGACGTACTACAGCCGCTGTCGCGACTAAGGAATGGGAAGAGTTTTAATGAATCATGTCATAATTCACCGCAGGATATTATCGGTTTCCATCTGGCAGCCAGCAGTTCTGCATGAAGACGACGTTGATCCCGGAAATCCGGGGGTTAGCAGAGGCGACGCCGCTGCCCCTAACGCATGTTCTCGGTTCAGGGATCTGCCGGTTCTGTCATTCCGGTGATAGAGCTTGCTGCCGAGATAACCAATCCCATCGGTCTAGCCACAGCGCCATTGTCGTCGTTGAGGTAGCAGATGGTATCATCGGCCCGGTCGTCGATCAGGTCTCTGGCATTCTATCGATCAACGGCGATCGGATCCAACCGGTTCGGACTTAGGCGCGACTTCGACCCAACCTTCAGCTACGGAATCACTCCGCTTGAACAAGGGATGGAATGCTCCCTTAGTTTTGAGCAAAGGTTTGGCACCAATCAGGACGCATCGCAGCTGCCTAGCAGACTTTTGCTTTTTCACCTTCCGCGACTGTCTTCCTTCAAGACGCGGAGTATTAACGAAATTCAACGAGAGTTCGAAGATGTCCAAAGTTATCGCAATCAATTTCGGGCAACAGGCTAAGACAGATACCCACTTAGAAAGCCACGAAGATGCACAGTCGCAGCGCCTGGAGCAAGAGCGGCTGCAAATGATCCAAATCACCAATCACCTTGAAGCACTGTACGCTCGGCTGCTGACCGTCTGTGGCGACAGACCGAAAAATTAAGGGCGCAGCGATGGTATAGCCCGGTGGAGCGCTGCGAACCACAGCGCCATCGCGAAGGGCTATTTCCGGGTCAGCTTTCGGGCGGAGAGGCCATCATATGCACTGTTTTAGATGGCAGTTCGCCGTAACGTCTCTTGTACTCTGCAGCAAAACGGCCGAGGTGTGTGAAGCCCCACTTAAGCGCTATTTCCGAAACGCTGATTTTAGCGCCGTTTTGCAGCAGTTCCTGTCGAGCTGCGCACATACGCAAGTCTCGGAGGTGCATTGTGGGGCTGGTATTACGAAATTGTCGGAAGCCGTGCTGCAAAGTCCGCACGCTGACCTTGGCCGCAGCGGCGATATCGTTAAGGGAAATGGGTTGAGCCATATGCTCTTCCATAAACTCCATTGCCCGTTTCACGTGGCGAGGCGTGGGAGACGGAGACGGACGACGAAGTTCATCGGTATAGCGATGCATACAGCTTTCGATCAAAAGGTACTCTATCGCGTCGAGGAGCGAGCTATAGGCCGACGGGCATTGTCGCAGAGCCCCCCCGGCACTGAGGCCGCGATGGGCAGACAGGGCTAGTTCTCGCATGAGCGTTCCCGCGCTCGATGCAAGATCAAGGGTCGGCTGAATTTGCAGATTTCCGCTGATCGTCCGATCGAGCATGCGAGAAAGCTTGTCACGCAAGGATTGCGTATCGATCGTCAATGACAGTTGAGATCTTATGCCATCTTGTCGGGCATTCAGCGGAGCATTTGCAACATGCGGCGACTCTACCTGTTGCCCAGACCAATGAAAGACTGCATTCCCGGACGCCGGCAGGAAGACCGTTACGACGTCAACTGGGGAATCTATCATGACCGAGAACGCCCCTTCATGATGGGCATCCGCAACGCCAAAACCATCAAGGGAAATTCGACTGCAGCGAGAGTTAAGCGATCTACTGTCGTGTTGAGCAAGGTCAGAGGACGCCAGGGGCGATGATATCAAAGGCAAAAGACGTTCGGGATCGGAGCCCTCGATAAAGTTGTCTTTCACTAAGGTCCCTTCATCGGGCTTGCTGAACAAACTTTCGGTCATCCAATATAAACCTATCTATGAACACCAACTCGCACATGCCGGGACTAGTTTTCCAAACCTTCAAAGCTCGAGACCGGATGGCGTGCGAGCGATTTTGATCGCGTACATGACCGATTCGGACCTTTGTGGAGGCCGGTTGAATCTCTCATTCCCTAGGCTTTCGTCATGGCGGATCATCACCAGCACCGACATCCACGTTCTCCCGCTCGAGATGGCCTCCTAGTTTTTCAGCGCTGCAGTTGGGAAGCCTCTAATGATGCGATGACTGGCTTCCACAAGCCTCGAACAGATTGACAGATTGTCTGATATACGTTAATGCTATTCCTGATCAAAGGCAAGGCAGCATCAGGGAAATCTGCCACGGTTCTAGTGGAGTTCCCGCACGGCAAATCAATCTAAAGATGCCTCCCAAGGCGAGGGGTGACGGGCTGCTTTCGATCGCAGCCCGTCACGGGAAGGGTGGGAGTGCTATGAGTGGGAGAGAACCTACGCCAACCGACCTTGGAGGCCGTTGAGTCGACACGGAGAAAAATGATTGTGCTGTAGGATGGCCCCACGATTTCGCCACACGCTGGTCCTCTTATCCTGCGCATCAGCATACTTCGGTTATGACGTATAAGAGAGGCACGCTCCAGGCTCAACACTCGGAGACGCAAAGACGTCGACGAGTTCTTTTGGCCTACTAAGCGAGGCGGTCGCGGCAAATATCAATGCGTAAGCCGCGCCTCGTCGCATTGAGTTGACTTTGCGCTCTTCTTAGCGGGTACGGACTCCGGGCGTCTGATTGGGCAAAAGAAGAGCTTAAGGACGAAACCTGATGATGGTCAAACAGCTTGTGCTGCCATAGGCGTGCTGTTGTCTGTGCCGCGCGAACGCGAAAAGCGCGATCAAATCGGAACGTGGCGGCGAGAGAAGACTAACAGGAAAGACCACATCAAACTCAACCGGGTGTCGGAATACCGATGCTTACGGCATTGCGTGCATGAGGCCTCAAAATGACGCCGGTCTCGACCTGTGTCCGCCGAAAATCGCAAAAAGGAATTGACAGATTGTCGGACAAAAATTTTACTATATCGCCCGCGCATTGCTTGTTCGCGGGAGACGCAGCGACGGACCGGGAGTTATAAGTGCTAAACTTGGCCAAAAATGCACAAATTGTCGACCTTCTTAATCTGCCGGAAGCGGCGACCGGCGCGTGATACAAGCGTCTCTGACTCACAAGGCGTGTCATACTCCATCGACCGAGGTACTGGTTGAACGTGACAGTGACGCCAACATTTCTCCTGGGGAAAAAGTCTGTGTCTTGATAGGCGCGTCAAATCCTGTTGGTCTTTGTTTGGCGCGCTCATTTATAGAAAAAGGCTATCGGGTCGCCGTAGGCGACGCCAATCCCGCCGACTTCGCCTCCCTGGCTGAAGGCCAGGGAAACAATTTTTTACCGGTCAAAGTCAACCCGAACAGAGACGTTTACGTCAACTCAATGGCTGACCAGGTGTATTTGCGCTGGAGACGGGTCGACGTTCTGGTGAACATAGTTTTCCGCAGAAATGAAACAACCCAAACTGTAACGGGATCGCTATCCAGCGCGAATCTGGGGCTTGATGCCGTATCCAATCTAATCAGAGTTACAGGTGCCTTTAGCTCTCGACTTCAGGGCGCGGAGCTTGCCGTAGTGGACGTCGCATGGTTCGAAGAGACGACCTCGCTGGAAGCAGAAGCCGTCCTTCAAGCGGCGTTGCGCACTACTACCTCCGCAATTGCTAGGCAATATTTCGGTTCCGGGCTGAGGATAAATGCTGTACACGCCAGCGATGTGAACTCTACGTCTTCAAGCGAAAATGACGTGCTTCGAACAGTGATCCACGCCGTGCAATTCCTGGCGAATTCGGAACTGTCCGGAAAGCTGACAGGGAACGTGCTGGAGATCGATCCTCGGTGCAGATAGATCCACTCCCACGTTCTGATCCGGCAAATCTGCAGGTATTAACCTTCCGTTAAGTTTCTCGAAAGACGCAATGGGCAAGAGGTCAAATCCTAACAACACGTAAAAAAGTTTCGATTGTTTTAGTGAAACTCTTATCCATGTTCGTTCAGGCTCAAACATTACTATTCCAAAAGCGAGGCCCCAGCACCGTTTGAGCCCTTTGGAGGTAAGTATGTTCGTCGATCGCCTGTTGTCCACCTTTACCATAAGAGCAAAGGTGTTATTGGTACTTGTACCCTTGATCCTGATATTGGCGGCAGTTGGTGGGGTCGGCTTAAAAGCAACTGGCTTGCTTCAGTCTCGTCTTCGGCTTTCAAATGAGGTTCTTCAGACCTTGAGCGGGTTTCGAAGTGTCGCGGAAAGTATGAACCGCTTTTTGGCGCAAAGCTCAACGGAGTACCGAGATGAGGCGCTGACAAGTTTAAACGGGCAGAGCGCAACCATGCAGTCGCTCCAGGAAGCGGCGGCAGGTAGCGGGAGCGAAACTGGTGCGCTCGAAAACAGTGTATCGGCAATGTCCGTTATCTCGGGCAGCATCGGCCGCATGTGGTCTTTGCATAATGACGAGGAATCCGTTCGCAGCGACATTGTTTCCAACTTGTCGAAGATCAAGGAGGTCGGAGGCGCCCTTAAATTGGCTGCGGTTGATGTGCGCTCACAAGTACGCAATCAGGAGAACTCCGGGAAAACCATGCTCCGGGAGGCTACCCGCTCACTCGATACGGCATCAGTTATGCAACACATGGCGGAAGACTTGGTGAGCTTGCCGGACGGAGCGAAGCAGCCTCCGACTGTCGCCCAGCAAGGGCTTGTGATCAAAAAGTCGCTAAAAACAGTTAAGCGGGTAGTCTCGACTGCTGACGAGCAGGCCGTTACTAAAATTGAGAGGACTATCGCCAAGCTAATCGCCAACCCCGAATTTGTCGACCCTTCCACACGGCTTGCCGGCTCTGACCTACAGAGCTTTGCGACGAACCTGCGAGTGGATGCGATCCAGCACATGATTGAAGGAACAAATGCGATCCGGGCGTTGGATAAAGCGTTGACGGATTCCGAAATGCTTGTTGCGACGGCGACAACGATCGGCCAGGACGCCGATTCGATCGAAATCGAAATCAATAACCTGTTCCGTACAGCCAACGCAGAGAATCAGCAGCGCCTCGTTGAGCAACTTACAAAATTGGCGCGTGACACCGTGGCAGTTGGAGGCGTTGCCAGCTCGATATCTGGCTTCGATAAAATGCAGGAAGATCTATTCGCCCAGGTGGATTCTATCCAAGAGAACACAGAGAAGCTGGTCAAGATAGCGGAAGCCCGCCAAGCGCAATATTCTGAGGCGGACAAAACCGGCCAGGAGATCTGGAAAAACCTCGTAACCTTTGCAGCAACTCAGGAAAACGATGCTCGCAATGAAAGCAATCTTGCCCGCTTGCTGTCAACTATCGCCACAGTGTCCGGCGTCTTGGTAGCCTTGGCGGCTGGCGCCGGCCTGATGGCGACACTTCGCGCCCCGATCGAACGGATCGCGAAGCGCATGCAAGAGCTGGCAAAGGGCGATCTTCGATCGCAGATTGTCGGACGTGACCGGAGAGACGAAATAGGTGAAATGGCTCGCGCACTCGAGGTTTTCCGTGAAAATGCTGTCTCGAAGATGGACATCGAGACACGAACGGAAGCCGATAGGAAAACCGTTGAACAGGAGCGGATGGATCGTGAACGCGAACGCGCTCAGATGGAGGAGGAGGTCGCAACTGCCGTCACCATTCTAGGAGAGGCGTTATCTCGATTGGCGCGTGGCGACATCTCTCAAGAAATTGACCGCCAATTCCATCCCAATCTTGAGCCGCTGAGGCGCGATTTCAATCACTCGCTTTCGATCCTGAGAGAGACAGTGTCTCATATCGACGAGAATACCAATCAAATTCAATGGGGAACCAGCGAGCTTTTCAAAGCCTCAGATGATCTGTCGCGGCGAACTGAATTGCAAGCCGCCTCACTGGAGGAGGCTGCGGCCGCCGTCGAACAGGTGACGGTCACGGTCAGAAAATCATCCGAGAATGCCTATGAAACCCAGGCTTTCGTGTCCGTTGTTAAAGAACACGCCGAGGGTGCGGCAACCATTGTGACCGATGCGATCAACGCAATGGGCAGAATAGAAGACGCGTCCCACAAGATCGGCCAAATCATTGGTTTGATCGATACGATTGCGTTCCAGACAAATCTTTTGGCACTAAATGCTGGTGTCGAGGCGGCTCGTGCTGGAGATGCCGGAAAGGGTTTTGCAGTCGTAGCCCAGGAAGTGCGCGAACTTGCCCAGAAATCATCAGCTGCAGCCCGCGAGATTCGCCACCTGATTTCGGAATCCTCTTCGGAGGTGGCGATCGGCTCAGATTACGTGGGGAAAGCAGGTGAGGCGTTACACAACATAACGGCGTCGATCTTGAAGATTTCCGATCGGATTGATCAAATCGTCAATTCGAGCCGCGAGCAAGCGGCGTCCCTCGCCGAGATCAACAATAACGTCAATGTACTTGACCAGGGAACACAACAAAACGCTGCCATGGCCGAGCAGACAAATGCCGCGGCAAAGACTCTCTCGGATCAGACTAACGAACTCAGCGAGCGGCTCGCTTCATTCAAATTGACCGAAGATAAGTCGACGCGTCGGGTTAGGTTAGTGGCGTAAGCTACGCATCGAACGAGACTGCCACGCGTCGGATGGCCACTGTGATAGCGGCGTTCTACTGAAGGGAAATCCGCTTACGGAAGCGAAATCCGGCCTTAGGCTCTTGGTCTCCCTTTCGCCGCCCGTCTGACTGTAAAAAACCCACCTAGAGCCGATCAACCTTCAAGAGATCAACTGCTTTGCAATGCTCAGAGACACGAGAGGTATCAAATCCGTGCGCATACGTGAAATTACAAGAGCCATTATTCTAATCACCGGCTTGGTGATCCCTTCTGTAGCGGCCGCCGGTGGCCTTACGGAATTGCCGCGGGAGGAACGAAAAACCTACGAGTTGCTCGATCCAAAGTTGCCTACAGGTGAATCTGTCTTCCGCACGTTTAAGGCACAGCGAGCACCGCCGTGGAAAATTGGGTACGCATCGACATATGCTGACAATTCTTGGCGTGCGAGTATTCTTGATGAGTTCACAAACAAGATTGTTCCAGCTTTCAAGAAAGCGGGGCTGGTCTCCGAGTTCATCGTCACCCAGTCAAATCTTGAAGACGCTGTCCAGATCAGGCAGATGCGGCAGATGGTAGACGACGGCGTTGATGCAATTATTATCTGCTGTTCGAACCTCACGGCGCTTAATCCTACGATAGAGTATGCGTATTCAAAAGGAGTGCCTGTGTTCTCGTACTCTGGTTACGTAACATCGCCGTTCGCCGTCAACGCAACTGAGAACAACATGCAAGGCGGGTTTGAGGCGGCGAAGTGGCTCGCTGAAGAAATCGAAGGAAGTGGCAATGTGCTTCTCGTTTCGGGGATCTCCGGCTTTGCCTCCTCGGACAGCTTTGACGTCGGCGCAAAGAAGGCTCTGGAGTATTATCCCGAGATAAAGATCGTAGGTCATGTCGACGGGAAGTGGACAGACAAGGTCGCGCAGGCCGAGGTGCAAAAATTCCTTGCAGCGAATCCCGGTCGAATTGATGGTATTATCGTTCAGTCGGGAGCTGAGAATGGTGTTATCAACGCGGTGCGCCAGTCCGGGCGCGACATGATCCCAATCGTTCTAGGGGGCGAAGCTTCGGCAGCCTGTTACTGGCGACGGAACCCCGACTTCGTAAGCAAGAGTTTTCATTTCTGGCCGCCGCGCTCTGAGGCGGGTTTCGTATGGGACGTAATGATGCGAACTCTTGAGGGACAGGGCCCCAAAATTCAGACAATCCTGCGGCCAGCAATTCCCAGTACCATAGAGGATGTAATGGCGGTTTTGCCAGCTGATTGCGATCCTAACTCTGAGGATTGGATCGAGCCGAAGAATACAGCTTGGTGGTCTGCCAGCGCTGCTGCTAAATATTTCGATAACCCAGCGGATCCGCTCTCCTGGAAGCCGGCCGATTGAAGATCGCATGCGGGGTCTGTGTGGAATGCGGTGCCTTCATGATCGGCTCTCGTGCAAGGTAGGCTGCGCTAAGGAATGACAGTTCAAATTGGGAAATGCCCGGGTCGCCTCAGGAGACATGAGACAAGCGATCCGGTTCCAACGAACATATTTGCTCCGCGGTAGCATTCTTCCTCCGGCCCTCCTCTCGCCAAACGGGACAACATACTCATTGCGCCTTTCGATCTACGTGCTGCCGCGAAGGTTGTTGCTTCGAATGTGAAAGCAAAGTTCATTTCCGACCGCACTATCCGGCTCAGGCCGACGCGCGGTTCGACGCCTTACTGACATATCTGCATCAATTTGTTGCTCGAATGATTTGGGTGGCGTTCCCGGAATTCCTGATCGGATGGATGATGCATCTGTCTTGGCCCTCGGTAAGGAGCTTCACGATGAATTCGACTTTACAACCGCTTTGGCAACGCTCCTTTTTTCAGAAAAGGCGCAATCGCCGGAGAGACGAAGCGCTGCATCATGATACCTCAGCCGACCGAGGAGCGCTGCTTGAAGCATTGATCGGCGTGTTGCCCCTCCCAATTTTCTTCAAAGATCTGCACGGTCGCTATGTCGGTTGCAACAAGGTTTTCGAAGATCTCCTCGGTCGCTCGCGCGACGAGATCATCGGGAATACAGATTTTGATCTCAGTTCAACGCAACTGGCGGAAATTTATTCTATTGAAGAGAAAGGCCTTCTTGAAAGGGGTGGAGCCCAAGTCTCCGAGCGTAAGATCGCTCTCGCAAACGGCGCCATCCTGGATGTTGTCTGCAACAAGGCAGTTTTCAGAGGTCACGACGACGAGCCCGCGGGTCTGATTGGCGTTATCATCGACATAACCGAACACAAGTTGGCGGAGCAGGAACTCAAAAACGCTCTCGAACTAGCCCAAGGGATCGTCACCGCTATTCCAGACGTTCTGTTTGAGGTCGACGAGGATGGGCGATATCTTCAGGTCTGGACCAGAAATCCCGAACTACTAGCCCAGCAGCGGGAAATGCTACTGGGTAGGACGGTCGACCAAGTTCTTGCGCCTGATCAAGCGGCTATTGCAATGGAGGCGCTTCGAACTGCAAGCAGTGAAGGAGTTGCCTACGGTCGATGCATTAGCGTATCCTTGCCAAACGGCGAGACCCGATGGTTCGAGTTGTCGGTGGCTAGACGACCAAGCGCCGATCCTGACGCCGCCACCACGCTCCTGGCATTTTCGCGTGATGTCACGGAACGAAGGCAGGCGGAAGACGCCATCAACTCCGTGCGGACGCAATTGCTAAGTGTGCTGCAAACCATTCCTGACATGGTTTGGGTAAAGAATGTCGATGGCGTACACCTGTTGTGCAATCATGCATTTGAGCGGCTGACCGGGAAATCGGAGGCGGAGGTCGTTGGAAAAACGGACCTTGAATTGTTCGGGGCTGAGAGAGCTCACATTTCCGGAAAATCTGATGAGGCCACGATCGAAGCCGGTGGCATACTTATCGACGAGAATTGGGTGGTTTCCCCGGAGAACGGTCAGTCCATTCTTCTCGAAACACGTAAACTTGCGGTCCTCGGCGCCGGGGGAGAGGTTACAGGAGTCCTCGGGGTCTCTCGCGATGTCACGGAACTGAACGCCTCGCGGGAAAAAATCAGGCAAATGGCCTTTTACGATCCGGTGACTTCTTTGCCGAACCGCTTGCTGTTTAACGAGCGATTGCAAAAGGTCGTCAGTGACGCGTCGTCTCAACGTCGGCGGACAGGGGTAATGCTGATTGACATCGACCATTTCAAAGTCGTGAACGATACGATGGGTCACCCTGTGGGTGATCAACTACTCTGCCAGGTCGCTACCCGGCTTAAGAAATCTGTCCGCGATCTCGACACGGTTGCGCGTCTCGGCGGCGACGAGTTCGCGATTCTGTTGCCGGAAATCCAGACAACCGACGATCTCGATTGGGTTGCGTGCTCGATCCTCGAGAGATTCAAGGAATCTTTCCTATTGGATGGCAAGGAAGTCTACGTGTCATGCAGTGTAGGCATCGCGATCTCGCCCGACGACAGCACAGATGTCAACGATCTGGTGAAATACGCCGACTCTGCGATGTATCTTGCCAAACGCTCGGGGAGAAACAGTTTTCGCTTTTATTCGAAGGATTTGACTGTGGGCGTGGAGGAGCGGATGCAGTTGGAATCTGAATTGCGCCGCGCTATCGAGCGCGAAGAATTGGAGCTGCACTACCAGCCCAAGGTGCTTCTGGACAGCGGCGTAATGATAGGATCGGAAGCGTTGTTGAGATGGCCTCATCCCGAGATGGGCATGATTCCGCCGGTTCGATTCATTCCGGTCGCTGAGGATACCGGGCTGATCGTTGAACTCGGGCGATGGGTGCTGCGTGAAGCGTGCAAGACGGCGAAGGAGCTGAACGCCGATTGCCACCACCTGCACAAGATTGCAGTCAACCTTTCGGGTAAGCAATTCCAATGCTCACGGTTGGTAAACGAGATCGCTGCAATCCTCGGTGAAACCGGTTGCCGCGCGGAATGGATCGAAATCGAAATCACGGAGAGTCTGCTTCTCGATCGGAAGGGCGAGACCCTGCAGACGCTTCTTAAGCTGCGTCAAATGGGATTTTCGATTGCTATCGATGATTTTGGCACCGGTTACTCGGCGCTCAACTATCTAGCCCGCTTCCCGATCGACACGCTGAAGATCGATCGGTCATTCATAAATAGCTCGGACAAAAGGAACGAAGAATTGGTCAAAGCGATTCTGTCCATTGCACAATGTCTTGGGCAGGACGTGGTGGCGGAAGGTGTTGAGACCGCCGAGCAGGCAGCATTTCTCGCAGCGAACGGATGCGGTTCGGCGCAAGGCTTCTTTTACAGCAAGGCCCTGCCGAAGATGGAATTGATCGCTCTTTGGGTGCGCGCGTCCGCCACCGGCTTCGTTTCAGATCGTTACGCCGCTTCGCGATGATGAGCGCGAATAAGGGAAAATGTCACCTGTCTGATGGACGGTGATGCGGTGCGCGCTGTGAGACAACTCAACTTGAGCCTCGTCAATCTCTGAATGTCTGCGGTTTTTCGCGGAACAGGGGGCAACGCTGGGTCAACGACCATGCGTTGTGCGGCCCCGCGAGCCGCATTCTCGAATGCTCTGCTCCTACTGCGCGGCATTCGGTAGGCCGGGGAAAACGCGGTACACCGGCTCCTAAAGCAAGGCAGTCGCTCTCGATATGGCTTTCTTCAAAAATATTTGACAGATTATCATACAATCTGCCAAAAATGTCGCCAAGCACCTGATGGGAGGAAAATCAGTGTCTCTTAGTATGCATCACCTGGCCAAGCTTCCGTATTTTTATCCGTTCGAATTTGGCGATGGAAAAATCACGGTACTGTCCGACGGGCCGTTAGAGCTAGGAGATCCTCGCCTGAACTTCTTGGGGGTAGAGCCACGCACGGTCAGCCTGATGCTAGAGGACAATTTCCTGCCAACGAACAAAGTTGTACTCGAGCAAAACGTGCCGCTTGTTGAGATAAATGGAAGAACAATTCTATTTGATACCGGGATGGGGTCTTCCAAAGCTTTCGGGCCCACCACAGGTCGACTCCTAGCCAGCCTGAGAGAGGCAGGTCGAGATCCGACGGAGATCGATGCGGTGGTTCTGTCGCACGCCCATATCGATCATATCGGCGGTCTGTGCGATGCCAATGGAAGGTTAAATTTCCCGAACGCCGACATCTTCATCAGTGAGCGAGACTTCACGGACTGGACGGACGGGTCGTCGATCGATTCTTCATTTCAATTTCAAATCGATAACGCTCGGCGAAACCTGCTTCCCCACAAGGATCGGACCTTCTTTTTCAAAGACGGCGAGGAGTTCTTGCCGGGCGTTCACGCGATTTCGGCCCCCGGCCACACGCTCGGTCATCATTGTTTTATGCTGCAGTCGGGAAACGATCGCCTCTGTTTTCTCGGCGACCTTACGCACCATCATATCCTGTTGATGGAGAGGCCGATGATGGAATTCCGATACGACACGGACCCGAAGCTGTCAGCTAGATCCCGCACGCGCGTGCTTGATATGCTGGCGACAGATCGCATTGCGGTAATGTCCTATCACTTCGCATGGCCAGGTGCCGGGCATGTGGTGCGAAACGGAGACGGATTCCGCTATATCCCCTCTCCAATGCAGTTGCTTGCACATCGATAAGGAATTTCAAAGATGCAGATGCGTTCGGTAATCCTCAGGGAGTCGGGTCTGCCGAAGCCCTATTCAAATTCGAAACCTCTTAAGATTGAGCTTGTGGAACTGACGCCGCCTGGCCCCATGGAGGTGTTGGTCAAGATCAAGGCTGCCGGTGTCTGCCACTCTGACCTGTCCGCAATCAATGGGGACAGACCGCGTCCGCTTCCAGTCGCTCTAGGCCATGAGGCATCTGGCGTCGTCGCAGCAATCGGACCGAGTGTCGAGAAGGTTGAGGTTGGTGACCATGTAGTCATGTCATTTCTGCCGGTTTGTGGCCATTGCTCATATTGCGCTGAAGGCCGCGCCAGCCTCTGCGAACCGGGCTACCAGGCCAATGCTGCAGGAACGCTTCTATCCGGCGGCAAGCACATCCGTTTGAGAGGATACGAAATTAACCACCATAGCGGCGTTTCTGCGTTTTCCGAATATGCTGTCGTGTCGGCGAGCTCGGTAGTCAAAGTGACCAAAGATATCGATTTGGCGACAGCTGCTCTCTTCGGCTGTGCCGTTATGACCGGCGTTGGAGCTGTGATGAACACGTGTGGGGTCCGCCCAGGCCGTAGTGTGGCGGTAATCGGGCTCGGCGGCGTAGGCCTTTCGGCGATACTTGGCGCTGTTGCGAGCGGTGCAAGCGATATCGTGGCGATCGACCTAATCCAAGCGAAGCTGGATCTTGCCAAGGAGCTGGGAGCGACGAAGACTTTTTTGGCCACCTCGCCGAATATTGTTGCCCAAGTAAAAGGCGCGACAAGCGGCGGGGTAGACTACGCGATAGAGATGGCTGGATCCAAAAAGGCATTCGAGCTTGCATATGAGATTACCCGGCGCGGAGGGATGACCGCTACGGCCGGACTGGCCAGCGCAAATTCCCGTTTCGAGGTTTCGCCCTTGCCGTTGGTCGGAGAGGAGAGAACGATCAAGGGCAGCTATATGGGTTCCTGCGTGCCATCGCGCGACATACCCCGCTATATCGACCTTTACCTCAAAGGTAAGCTGCCAGTGGACAAATTGCTGTCGAGCACTGGCCCCCTTGATGAGATCAATGAGGTTTTCGACCGTCTTGACAGGGCCGAGATCAATCGACACCTAGTCTTGATGGACTGATGGCGGGGAGAATTCTCTTGAACGAGTGGACAGTGCTCGCCATCCATTACGGCACCGCGCAAAGACCAGTAAGTGACCTGATACTAGAGACGAATGACATTCATGATCGTCCATCACAAATCGACTACTTCGTGTGGCTGATCCGTCTCGAGGACCGATTAATTCTTGTTGACACTGGTTTCGAAGCCGGAGAGGGCGCGGCCAGAGGGCGGACCCTCTTGATCCATCCGGTGGCAGCACTGAGCAGCCTTGGCATCAAATCCAGCGAAATTACTGATGTCGTTGTGACACACCTGCACTACGATCACGCCGGAAACCTCCCGGCCTTTCCTAACGCCACTTTTCACATTCAGGATCGGGAGATGGCGTATGGAACGGGGCGGTGTATGTGCCATGAGCGAATGCGTCGGCCTTTTGCTACAGAAGGTGTCGTCGACGCGGTCCGGCTCGTTTTTCAGTCACGGGTACGGTTCCATGATGGGGATGGGGAAATTGTTCCTGGATGCAGGGTGCATCTGGTTGGCGGTCACTCGAAAGGTTTGCAAGTTGTTACGGTGGCAACAGGCGGCGCTTTGCTGGTTATCGCTTCCGACGCGCTTCATTTCCAGCACTATCTTGAAAATGACGGCGCGTTTCCCCTGTTTGCAGATTACCTAGAGGTCATCGAGGGTTACAACAAGCTCCGCGTCCTTGCCGGAGCAAACGGACTCATCATTCCGGGTCATGACCCTGAGGTGCTACAGAAATTTTCTCCCCTTGCGCCAGACCTCCAGTTCGCTAGAGTTCTCCTGTGACCCACAATAAACCGATTGAAATTTTTTGCTGTTTGCAGACAATCGGGTTGTCCTACGAAACGCTCCGGCAGTATATTGATTCTGTGCGTCACTAGAAATTTCATCGAAGGTTTGTTGTGAATGGGAACGATCGACCTCCAGATTAGACGTCAAAACGCCTCTCTTCGAATCCTTGTTGAGGATAAGCTCCGGCAGGCTATTTCAAGTGGCCGTTTCAAGCCCGGGCAGCGGCTGGTGGAGCGCGAGTTGTGCGAACTTATCGGGGTTGGCCGAACTTCAGTTCGCGAGGCGCTACGCCAGTTAGAAGCTGAAGGGCTTATTACTAGCTATCCGCATCGGGGGCCGGTTGTCAGCACTATCAGCTACGAGGAGGCTAGGCAGCTTTATAGTGTACGCGCGCTGCTTGAAAGCTTTGCCGGCCAGGAGTTCGCCGAGAACGGTTCGAATGAAGAGATCGTTGCTCTCCTCGAGACCGTGGAAGCGTTCGAAGCCGCAGCCAAGAGCGGTTCCGGAACGCGGATCATCGAAGCCAAGACCGCTTTTTACGATTGTTTGATGACCGGCAGCAAGAACGTGTTTGTGAAGCAAATGCTCACGTCGTTGCACAACCGGGTCACATTGTTGCGGATGACATCGATGACCCAGCCAGGGCGGCTGCAGAACAGCGTTTTCGAAATAAGAGAGATTGCGGCCGCTATTGCGTTGCGTGATGGCGACAGGGCAGCCGCGCTTTGCAAGCGCCATATCGAAATCGCGGCTAAGGTGGCGTTGGACTACTTGAGCAAGAACCCCGTCGAAACCTCCGAGTAGTTCCACAAAACGAAGTTCAGGCGACGGCTAAGGTTGACAGATTGTCTGAAAATCTGCTTACCTCTCTTATGGGAGGTGAGACACAGGAAGTGCGGCTTCCCAACAACATCATTTTGTTAGGGAGGACGTATGGGCGCCCATGCCGAGCTGATTAAACGCGTAACCCTGGCGATCGAAGATCCGGAGCTACCGCGACTGACCCCAGGTCTTACAACACGGATCTCGTTGCAAGTTGGACCAGAAAAGTCATCACTTGCTGTGGGAGGCGGGATAGTCGCACTGGACGGCGCGGACGAAAATGCTGACGTCATACTGAGTGCCCCAGAAGGAGCTTGGGAAAAGGTTATGCAGGTGCCGCCGCCGGCAACCTACCATTCGTTCACCGCCTTTCAACTCGCTAACCCTGAGTTCACGTTATCTGGTTCGCCCGTAGCAATCGCTCAAGCGCGTCCCGCTCTGGAGCGACTGTTCGAAATCGTCGTAGCGTCTCCGCCCCTAGTTGCGCCGAAGATCGATCGAAATATTGAACAGGTCACCGGACGCTATAAGCGGGTAGAGGTCGGCGGCGTAGAACACGATATCTTTTACGAGGAAGCCGGTGCAGGAACTCCTATCCTTTTCCTCCATACGGCTGGCGCAGACGGCCGTCAGTTTCTACCGCAACTCTCCGACACTGGGTTTGCGCGTACGAACCGATTGATCTCAGTTGATCTGCCGTTTCACGGACGTTCGATGCCTCCTTTAACTTGGGACGGCTCGCCCTATCAACTCACAACGGATCTCTACCTGACCTGGTGCACGGCGATACTCGACCAGCTCGTCGGAGACAGAGCTATCGTCGTTGGAGGATCTATGGGCGCGGCGATGTGCATGGTGCTGGCGGCGGAGCGACCGGAACGTCTAATGGGTGTAATTGCGGTCGAGCCGCCGTTGAAGTCAAAGGGCCGTCGCAACCCCTTTCAACACAACGTCAACGTTCATGGGTCGCTTCATAACTCAGCCTATGTCCGCGGAATCATGAGCCCGCTCAGCCCGCAAGAAGAGCGACGCCGCGCCAGTTGGATCTACTCGCAGGGTGCTCCTGGAGTTTATCCCGGCGATCTTTCGTTCTACAGCGACGAGTTCGACGGTGCCGTCGTCGGTCCGAAGATTGATGCCAAGCGAACACCGACCGTTCTTCTCTCCGGGACCTATGACTACTCTGCGACGCCTGCAGACGGAGCAGCGCTAGCGGCCCTCATTCCTGGCAGCCGTCATGTCGTTATGGAGGGGCTTGGGCACTTTCCGATGTGCGAAAATCCTGACTATTTCCGGAGCTTCTTGCAAGACGCTATTCGGTTCGTCGAAGATAACGGCTGATCACAAAGCAACCGCGTTGGCCATTTACCGATCGTGTCCCAGTACGTGGCGTAGGTGACGGTAGGGAGTAAAGCCGAGCGCCCGCGCGCTTCTCGTTGCGCTGTAGCGGGTGATCGGCTTTGCGGGCGGCCATCAGTGTTTTCCGCTAGGGTCGGGTTGTTCAAGACCAACCTGACGGAAAGATCACCGATGACCAATGACATGATGAACGTGCGTTCGCTTGTTGAGAAGAGTGCCGATGCAGATTTGTTGCGTGAGATGATTGGCTTTGCCGCCGAGCGGCTGATGGAGTTGGAGGTCGGCTCGGCTACGGGTGCTGACTTCGGTGTGAAGAACCCCATGCGGCTCACTCAACGCAATGGCTACCGTGACCGCGATTGGGAGACGCGGGCTGGCACCGTCGAGCTTCGCATTCCGAAGCTGCGCAAAGGCAGCTACTTTCCGAGCTTCCTTGAACCGCGCCGCATGGCAGAGAAAGCTCTGACGGCCGTTATCCAGGAAGCGTATATCCAGGGAATCTCGACTCGTTCTGTCGACGACCTGTGGTGGATGCGACCTATCTCAAGGTCCGGCGTGGCGGCCGCATCGTCTCAGTCGCCGTCATTATCGCGGTCGGCGTCAATAACGACGGTCGGCGCGAGGTCCTGGGTATGGAAGTTGGCACCTCGGAGGCCGAACCGATCTGGACGGAATTCCTGCGCAGGCTAACGCGCCGCGGTCTACGCGGGGTGAAGTTGGTTGTCTCTGATGCGCACGAAGGTCTCAAGGCTGCCGTTTCCAAGGTTCTCAATGCCACTTGGCAAAGGTGCCGGGTTCACTTCATGAGGAACGTGCTCGCGCATGCTGGAAAGAGCGGCAGGCGGGTCGTATCCGCCTTCATCGCGACGGCCTTTGCCCAGGAGACCCCGGAGGCAGCAAGCCGCACAATGGCGCAGTGTCGCCGATCAAATCAGGCCGAAAGTGCCGAAGCTTGCCACCATCATGGACGACGCTGAAGAGGACGTGCTCGCCTACATGACCTTCCCGAAAGAGCACCGGGCAAAGCTGCACTCGACGAATCCAATTGAGCGTCTCAACGGCGAAATCAAGCGACGCACCGAGGTCGTCGGCATCTTTCCGAACGACGAAGCCATCGTCCGTCTCGTCGGCGCACTGCTGCTCGAACAGAATGACGAATGGGCCGTTCAACGCGCCAAGTATATGACGCTTGAGACCATGGCCCAAATGAGATGAGCCCCAAATCAGCCTGCCCCGCTGTGGCACGCTGATATCCCCTTCCGACCCATGTCGGGAAAGCACGGCCATCAGCCGCGACCTACACCACCTCCCGGGACACGATCGTATCACCTTGTATTCCGGACTAAACTTATGCCGACAGCGTTGCGATAGAGGGCATTCGGAACCAGCATGCGGCTATTCCGGAAGGTCGGCACTCGCATGACGTCATCTGACCGACATCGTGGGGTTATTCGACAAAAATTGCGAAATGTCCTTGATCCAGTTTCCGCTGTTAGATCTAGTTGTCGCCGGCAGTCCTTCTCCTTCTCTATCATATTTGCTGGAGCGTGCCGCAAGTCCGACAAGAGCTGCGCCTAGGCCAACAGCTCTGTGCTGTCATTGACGGGTTAGGAACACGTCAATGATCAACGAGGCTGGAGCCTTATACCCGGTGTTCCTGCCTCAAATGTAAGGGCATGACGAGTGCCGCCCTTTCCTTCACTTGACCAGGTGGTTTCCGATCGAGGAGCCGCCATCGACCGTCAGAATGCTACCGGTCGCGAACCTCGAACGATCGGACGCAAGAAAAAGCATTGCTTCAGCAATCTCTTCAGCTGTCCCCATCCGATCCATGACGGCACGGGCGTTGAAATCGCTGCGAAGCTTCGCGGGGTCCTTCGCTTCGGCGAAGATTTTCGTGAAGTAAGGAGAGTCGATTGTCCCTGGAGCGACCGCGTTGACACGAATTCCCTCTTTCGCATGATCCATGGCCATCGCGCGCGTCAGCGAAGATATTGCTCCTTTCGATGCTACGTAGGCAGTCCTGTCCGCGATTGCTGAGGTTGCGGTGTAGGAAGTCGTATTGATGATCGAACCTCCGCCGTTCCGTCGCATAACAGGAATGACGTACTTTGAGCAAAGGAAGATCCCTTTGACGTTTACGGACATAATCCGGTCCCAAGTTTCTTCAGGAATGGTCACCACATTCCCCGTCGTTCCGAACCCGGCATTATTGACGAGCACGTCGACCCGGCCCCACTTTGCGGTCGTCTTCTCAACCATGCTTTCCGCGTCCTTGGCGGACGAGACGTCGACGCGAACACCGAAAGCCTTCGAGCCGATCTCGTTCGCCACACGAACCGCGGCGTCTTCATTGACATCAGCAACAACCACATAGGCGCCGTTCTTTGCGAAAAGCTCGGCTGTCGCACGACCAATGCCGCTGCCGCCCCCTGTGACGATACAAACTCTTTGATTCAAATCCATCGACCATCTCCTCATTTTTGGGTGCCTTAGAAGACATTTTAGCAGACAATCTGTCAATTGTGAAAATCCAGTTGACAGATTGTCTGCTGATCTGTTTATCTAGGCTCGATCGAATTTGGCCGTGGGAGGACAATATGGCCGATACCAGCACTGAGGCGCAGTTGACTTTTAAGGCAGCTATGCGTCGGTTCACATCAACCATCTGCTTGATCACGACCGAACTCAACGGGGTCCGTCATGGCATGGCCGCCACCGCGGTCCAGTCGGTTACCGCGGACCCACCAACTGTTCTTGTCTGCATCAACCAATCGGCTTCGGTGAATCAGCCTTTGAAGATCTCCGGGAAGTTCGCCGTGAACATGCTGCATCTTTCACATGCCGATCTTGTGCCGCTGTTCAGTGGGCAATTGAAGGGTGAAGAGCGCTTTCATTACGGCGAGTGGCTGTCTCTCGACGGCATGCCGGTCCTGTCCGATGCGCAGGCGGCGTTTGTCTGCAAGCTAAAAGATGTCGTTCACGTTGGAACGCATGATGTTGTGCTCGGAGAAGTGCTCGAAGCACGGTTCATCGAGTCAATCGCGCCGCTTCTCTACGAAAACGGTCAACTCGTCAGGTCGTCGTCCATCAGTGGATCGGCCGCATAGTAGGTGGCTTTAACCACCAATCACATCACTCATCGAAAGCCCAAGGGCGGCAAGGAGAAAAGCGTGAGCAATATGGCACCCGCAAGAGAAATTCATGGACGTGAAGTCACAGAGCGCTTTGAGCGCGGACTAAAGACCCGGCGCGAAGTCTTGGGGGGGGGCTATGTTGATGCGTCGGTCAGCAAAGCCACCGACTTCAATTGGCCGATGCAAACCCTCGTCACAGAATACTGCTGGGACGCGATTTGGAATCGGCCGGGCCTGGAGCGCAAGCAGCGCAGCATCCTCAATCTCGGGATGATTTCGGCCCTCAATCGTCCGCATGAGCTGAAACTGCATGTTCGCGGAGCAATCAACAACGGTCTTACCAAAGAGGAAATTCGGGAGGTTTTCCTCCAGGTTTCGATTTACTGCGGTGTTCCTGCGGCCATCGACAGCTTCCGCGTGGCAGCGGAAGTTTTCGACGAGATGGGCATCTAGTTATTCAACGCATTTGAGTGGGCTGAGCATCATCCGTTGCCAGCCCGAGGAGGGACTACAGTGACCGCACAAGACGATTTCCGCGCTGCCGGAAACCCAATGTTCAATGATAACAAGCTCAAGCTCGGCGTATTTGGCACGAATTGCTCGAATGCATGCGCGATTACGCTCGCTGAGACAACGTTCGAACCTACCTTCGACCACAACGTCGAGATTGCAAAGAAGCTTGAGGCAGCCGGTTGGGAATGCATGGTGCCGATTGCACGCTGGCGTGGTTTTGGCGGTCCTTCAAACTTCAATGGCGTGAACATGGATACGTTCACCTGGGCGGCCGCTCTCGCGGCGGTCACCACGAAGCTCCAGTTCTTCTCAACGACTCACATTCCGACGCTAAACCCGATTGTTGCAACCAAGATGGCGACAACAATCGATCACATCTCGAAGGGTCGATACGGCCTCAATCTCGTTACCGGCTGGTTCACTCCCGAAATGGAAATGTTCGGAGTTCCTATGATGGAGCACGACACCCGCTATGAATACGCCACTGAATGGATGGATATCGTCGAGACGCTCTGGAAACGCAATGGCGTTACCTTCGAAGGCGAGTTCCTCAAAGTCAAAGACGCCTTCAGTGAACCCAAACCCTACAACAAGGCGGGTCGCCCGCTCCTGATCTGCGCCGGCGCCTCGGGCAAGGGACTGCATTTCACCGCCAAGTTCTGCGACTTCAACTTCGGCTTCATGCAAGACATGGAATCCGGCGCTGCCTGGGTCAAAAAGGTGAAGGACCTGGCGCGTACTGAATATAACCGTGATCTTGGCACATTCACAGCTTGCCCCGTTATCGTTCGCGAAACGGAGAAGGAAGCAAAGGAATACTACGACTACTACGTCAACCAGAAGGGTGACTGGGAGGCATGCGAGAACATCTGTGAAGTTCTGCAGGTGCAATCTCAAAACCATTCTGCCGAAATGTATCAAAAATTCAAGGAACGCTTCGTCGCTGGCTGGGGTGGATACCCGATCGTCGGCAATCCAGAACAAGTCGCCGACAAGCTCGTGGATCTCAGCAATACAGGCGTCAACGGCGCCTTGCTGACAATGGTCGATTACAACGAGGAACTTCCCTTCTTTAACGACCGTGTCATGCCGCTGCTCAAGCAAGCCGGTCTGCGCAACTGAACCAGTCCTCGGGACGGCGATTGCCGTCCCGACACGAACTCTGCCAGATTCTGGCAGGATTTTCGCGGCTGGCGGCCAAAGGGGCCGGCGGTTGAGCGGAACCACAAGGGGAGGAGGCCCTGAATGCTGAAGAAAATCGTTGCAGCGCTTTTTACGCTGTCGAGCCTTTATCACATGAACGGCGTGGCGAAGGCTGACGGCCTCGATTCGTTGCCGCCGGACCAAAAGGCGCTTTACGAGAATATCGATCCCGCCATTCCGCTCGGGGGGACGGTGTACAAAGATTTTGTTCCAAAACGTCCACCGCCGTGGAAAATTGGTTATGCATCCACATATGCCGGTAATACCTGGCGCGCGAACATCCTGGACGAATTCACCAACGTATTGCTTCCGAGATATAAGGAAGCAGGCCTAGTCTCCGATCTAATCGTCACGCAGTCTGACCTCAAAGACGCTGTCCAAATCCAGCAGATGCGGCAGATGGTTGACGACGGTGTTGATGCGATCGTCATTTGCTGCTCGAACATTACCGCACTTAACAAGACCATAGAGTATGCTCATTCGAAAGGCGTGCCAGTCTTCTCAGTCTCGGGCTATGTCACATCACCCTACGCAATCAATGCCACAGAGAATAACACCGACGGTGGCTACAAGGCTGCTGAATGGCTTGCCAAGGAAATCGGTGAAAAAGGCAACGTCCTGATGGTATCGGGCATCCCCGGTTTCGCATCATCGGACAGCTTCGACATCGGCGCGAAGAACGCGTTCGATAAATTCCCCGGTATCAAAATTGTAGGCACGATAGCTGGCAAATGGACCGACCAGGTCGCCCAGGTTGAGGTTCAGAAGTTTCTTGCCACCAATCTTGCTGAGGTTAATGGCATTCTCGTTCAGTCCGCTTCAGAAAACGGTGTCGTGAACGCAGTACAGCAATCCGGCCGCGACATGATGCCTATCGTGCTCGGGGGTGAGGCTTCGGCAGCCTGCTACTGGCGTAAGAACCCTGATTTCATAAGCAAGAGCTTCCATTTCTGGCCGCCGCGGTCTGATGCCCGCCTTGTGTGGGACGTCATGATGCGAACGCTCGAAGGCCAGGGACCAAAGATCCAGTCGATTCTTCGTCCTGCGCTTCCTTACACCATTGATGACGTGAAGGAAGTGCTGAAGGAAGATTGCGATCCCAATTCCACGGATTGGATCGAGCCGAAGAACAACGGCTGGTGGCCTGCAGACGTCGCTGCAAACTACTTCGAACGTCCTGAAGATCCGTTAGCTTGGCGGCCGAAGAAGTAATGAATGTTCTCCGGAAGGAGACCTCCCAGCCTCCCGCGTCGGTTTCTATAATCGGCGCGGGAGGTATCTGCGATTTGATTGGAAATAGTGTGCTGGACTTTCACAGAATTCAACGTTTGCCGCCTTATGTTTTCGAACAGGTCAACCGTTTGAAAGCAAGCGCGCGAGCGGGCGGCGCCGATATCATTGATCTCGGCATGGGAAACCCCGACCTTCCCACTCCTCAGTCGATCGTCGACAAGCTGTGCGAGGTCGTGCAGGATCCGCGCACCCACCGCTATTCCTCCTCCAAGGGCATTCCGGGGCTGCGCCGTGCCCAGGCCGCCTATTATGCCCGCCGTTTCGGTGTCAAGCTCAACCCGGATACCCAGGTGGTCGCCACCTTGGGCTCCAAGGAAGGCTTCGCCAACATGGCGCAGGCGATCACCGCGCCCGGCGACGTGATCCTCTGCCCGAACCCGACCTATCCGATCCACGCCTTCGGTTTCCTGATGGCGGGCGGCGTGATCCGCTCGATGTCGGTTGAGCCGGATGAGAGCTTTTTCCCGCCGCTGGAGCGGGCGGTCCGGCATTCGATCCCGAAGCCGTTGGCGCTGATCCTCAACTATCCGTCGAACCCGACGGCCCTCGTCGCGACGCTCGATTTCTATAAGGACGTCGTCGCCTTCGCCAAGAAGCATGACATCATCGTGCTTTCCGACCTTGCCTATTCCGAGATCTACTTCGACGGCGCTCCGCCGCCATCGGTTCTCGAAGTGCCGGGTGCAATGGATGTGACCGTCGAATTCACCTCGATGTCGAAGACCTTTTCCATGCCCGGCTGGCGCATGGGCTTTGCCGTCGGCAACGAGCGGCTGATCGCGGCGCTCACCCGCGTCAAGTCCTATCTCGACTACGGCGCCTTCACGCCGATCCAGGTGGCCGCGACCCATGCGCTGAACGGCGACGGTTCCGACATTGCGGAGGTTCGCAACGTCTACAAGCGTCGCCGCGACGTCATGGTCGAAAGCTTCGGGAAGGCCGGCTTCGACGTGCCGCCGCCGGCTGCCACCATGTTCGCCTGGGCAAAGATCCCGGAAAAGTTCCGTCATCTCGGTTCGCTGGAGTTTTCCAAGCTGCTGGTCGAGAAGGCCGACGTCGCCGTTGCACCGGGTATCGGCTTCGGCGAAATGGGCGACGACTACGTCCGTCTGGCGCTCGTCGAGAACGAACACCGCATCCGCCAGGCTGCGCGCAACATCAAACGCTGGCTTAGCGGCGACGAGAAATTTGAAATCAACGTAATGAATCAGTGAAAGGATACCCGATGCCAATCTTCGGATCATGCCAATGCAAAGCGGTAACGTACCAGGTTCAGGAAATTGATGGACCCATGTGGAATTGCTTCTGTCAAACATGCCGGAAGTCACACGCCGCTGATCACAATACCGCTGCGAAGGTGAAAAGCGAGCACTTCAAGATCCTTACAGGCCAAGATACGCTTCATAGCTTCGAATCGACGCCTGGAAAGCTGCGGTGGTTTTGTTCGGTATGTGGCTCGCACGTTTATGCGGAGCGGCCGGCCAGCCCGGAGCTCAAAGTCGTTAGAGCCGGCACGTTCGATACCGATCCTGGAAGTGTGCCGATGTCAAACGTATGGGTATCGCATGCGGAACCTTGGCTCGCCCATGATCCATCGAAGGCAAGCTCACCAGAGTTCCCGTAAGTGACCGGGATACTACCTGTCGTAACTGAGGTGGAGCCACGGCGACCGTATATCAAGCGGCAACGCCTCATTCCGTGTCCAGGAGGTTCTAACGCAAACGTGCTGGGTCGGTAAAAGCGGCAGGGATTGCAGACAGTAGGTGCGCTTGCACGGCGAGCCCACCCATTGAGAGAATAAAGTCGTACGAGACAGAAGACTTCTGCGAAGCAATCCAGCCTTCGAGGTTGGGAAATTACGGGTTGTGAGGGCTCAGGACACCGCAGGACTATTTTTGCCCCCACGGGTCCTCAACGACCTCCATTGCGGTGTGAGTGAAAATTGTAAGATTGTCTTATGCGAGAATGTTGGGAGTCCTGTGACATGAAAGTTGTTGTAATAACGGGGAATTTATCGCGCCCCTCGAAAACCCGGGCCGTAGCAGACTTCATGGTGGATCGGGTGCGCGCGTCCGGCAACGAAGCAAGCTGCTGGGACCTTGTCGACCTTCATCCGCACCTTGGGGCAACAGTGTTGCCCTCCAGCGCCGCTGAGATTGTTAAAGCGGCACTCAACGATATTTTGGCTAGTGACGTGCTAGTTGTTGGTAGTCCGGTCTACAAAGCATCTTACACTGGGTTGCTGAAGCATTTATTCGACCTTGTCGACATGAAAGCGCTTAAGGGCCGCTATGTGATCCCTTTTGCAACCGGTAAAGCATCGAGTCACAAGCCGCTCGTCGAAGCCTCGATGGAAGCCTTATTCGACTTTTTCGAAGCGCAAATACATAGCCGTTTCATTTTCGCTCTCGATGAAGATTTTCAGAACGATGCTCTTTCTGAGAACCTGCGCGCGCTTGTCGACAGAGAGCTCGATGCCGCGCGTCGCGCCGTCAGCCCATAATAAGGAGGAGGATTCCATGTCTTTTTCGAGCATAGATGAGGCGATCGAGGCGATCGAAGCGGGCGAGATGGTTATCGTGGTCGACGACGAAAACCGGGAGAATGAAGGCGACCTAGTCGTTGCTGCCGAAAAAATAACAGCTGAGCACATCGCTTTCATGATGAAATATGCGAGAGGCCTTATCTGCGTGCCACTTCCAGCCGAACGTCTCGACAAACTCGAGATCCCCCTGATGGTCACACGTAATTCGGACTCACTGCAGACGGCATTTACCGTTTCCGTCGATTGCAAACACGGCACAACGACAGGGATTTCAGCCGAAGATCGAGCAGCAACCGTCAAGTCGCTCATCGATCCGCAGACGCGGCCGGAAGACCTATCGCGACCGGGTCACATTTTTCCTTTGCGTGCAAATCGTCTCGGTGTCCTGGGCCGTCCTGGCCACACCGAAGCTGCCGTGGATCTTGCACGACTTGCCGGCCTGGCGCCGGCTGGCGTAATCTGCGAGATCGCCAATGACGACGGAACCATGTCTCGACTGCCAGATCTCGAGAAGTTCGCAATCGAACATGGCCTGCACATAGTAACGATCGACGCTTTGATTGAGTACTGCAGGAGTCGTGATACGAGGGTAAAGCGTTACGCGCAGTCCTTTATGCCAACGCGGTTTGGGGATTTCAAGGCAATTGCTTATCGCGATAGTTTGACGGGAACGGAACACTTAGCTTTGACACTTGGCGAGTTGTGCGAGAAGGAAGACGTTCTGGTACGGGTGCATTCTGAATGTCTGACAGGTGAGGCGTTCCGGTCCATGCGATGCGACTGCGGTCAACAGCTCGAAATGGCTCTTCGGGCGGTCCAGTTAGCGGGCGCTGGTTGCGTGATCTACATGCGTGGGCAAGAGGGGCGTGGCATTGGCTTAGGAAACAAAATTGCGGCTTACAGCCTGCAGGATCATGGTCGTGATACTCTTGAGGCAAATCGGGAACTCGGCTTCGCATCTGATTCCCGCGAATATAACGCAGCGGCGGATATCATCCGCGACCTCGGTATCGGCAGCGTTCGGCTTCTGACCAACAATCCTACAAAAATAGAGGCGCTGCGAACGTCAGGCGTCATCGTGTCGTCTCGCCAGAGTCTGATCGCCGCATCTAGCGCGTCCAACATCACTTATTTTAAGACAAAGCGCGATCGGTTTGGCCACCTGTTGGACCAGGACACGTCAGCTGAACACGTCGGCCGGAGCAACGTCTTTTCAGTGTTTGGCGCGCAGGTGTTCTCTGGACCCCTGGGTTAACGGAGCCGCCCTCGCCACTTACCTGCCGGTGATTGTAGGGGGCCGCCTTTGACCGGCAGAGTCCTAGAGCTTTTGCGTGGGCCCTGCCAGCACATCATTCGTGCAGGCCTATCGGAGTGATGTGGCCCGCGATTGCATCGAAAGCAGCGTTCGACCATATCTCGTCTTGAGCACGGCTGTTCCGACGGATCGCATTTAATCGCGGTCCGTCTTGTCTTTCGAAAAGTCTCGCAAAACTAATGCTTCATGCGAAGGATCGGCTTAATGACTTTGCCGCTCTCGGAATCAGCCATCGCCTCGTTGATCTGGTCGAGGTCATAGAACTGAACCAGTTTGTCGAACGGGAAAAGTCCCTGCTGCCAATACTCGATCAACTGCGGGACGAACTCGGACGGAACGCTTTGTCCTTCGACAACGCCGATCAATGTGCGGCCGAAAAGGAAGTTCCCGATATCGATCGTGCCTTCAGTGCCGAGAGCGGACGAGCCAACGAGACCGCATGTTCCCGGCGTACCAAGGCAGTCGACTGCCTGACGGAAAACTCGCGGCGAACTCGTGCATTCCAAGCTGAAATCAACGCCTGCGGGGACGATCTTCCTGATCGCGGCAACGCTGTCCAATTTGCGGGCATTTATCGTGTGCGTCGCCCCGAGTTCGCGCGAAAGTTCCAGCCGTTCATCGTTCAAGTCGATCACGATGATGGTCGCGCATCCGGCGATTTTCGCGGCCATCGTAGCCGCCATGCCAACCGCACCAGCACCGAACACTGCTATTGACGAGCCGGGCTTCGGCTTGAGGCAATTCAGTACCGCGCCAGCACCGGTCTGAAGCCCGCACCCGAGCGGTCCGATCAACTCGAGTGGAACATCCTTTGCAACCTTCACGGCGTTTCGTTCGCTGGCGATGGCGTAGGTTGCAAATGACGACTGCTCGAAGAAGCAGCCACTAATCTGTTTCCCGTGAGAATCATGGATCGGGCAGGTGCCATCCGGACGAGTGCCGCGGAAATTGCGACCGAAGAAGTCCTCGCAGTAGAAAGGTGTACCGGAAAGGCACTTTTCGCACTTGCCGCAATAGGCGTAGCTCAAAGCAACGTGATCACCGGGCACAAGATCTTTAACTGCGCTCCCGACGGCCTCGACGACGCCAGAGCCTTCGTGTCCCAACACAACAGGTTGAGGTACGTCATATCCCTGGTCCCTGACCACCAGGTCGGTATGACATACCCCCGATGCGACGATGCGGACCAAAATCTCGTCTGCACGAGGTTCCTCAATCCCTATGCACTCCAAGATCAAGGGCTTCGCCTTTTCGCGCGAGACCGCCGCATATGCCTGCTTCATGTAACTGTTCCTCCAAGGCTCACAACGCAATTCGCGCGAACGTACTCATCGTCAGACAATCAGTCAATAATTACTCTATTAAATTAGATCAGTTCAACCGGAGCAGGGCTGCATTTTTGCAAAGTCACGAGTGAACGCTGATTTGAAGTGATCAAAGGGTTCCGATGCATGTTCGAAAGGGAGCATGCGTCTTGTCCCGCTTTGGGCTGAAAGATCGGCAGACGAAAATTTAGTAGCAACGTGTGAGGCGAGCCGGATGGCGTCGCTTGCCGACGTCGAGCCGGTTCTGAAGGCTATCGACAGCTTCGAGACACCGGTATTGCCAAGTTCAACCGACTACAAACGATGCTACTGCCAGCCAGGCTTAACAGACAGTACCAACCAGGACGTTAGTCTTCTCGATGATCGAGAGGTCCGACGCAATCCGGTATACAGTTGGCGCGGCGGTCGGTGACTCAATAGCGAGCGTATCCTGGATCGTGAGGCGTTCGATGCCCTGCTTTAGTGACCTGATCGTATTCCCGTGGGCCACCACAAGAACCGATTTCCCTCTCAACAAGGGGGGGAACGCTTCGCTTATCAAAAAGGGCAGAACCCTCGCGCTTATGTCCCGTATGCTTTCTCCCCCAGGTGGTGGAGTGCTGTACGAGCGGCGCCAAACCTGGACAACATCCTGGCCCCACCGCTCACGTGCCACGTTCTTGTTGATGCCGGTGAGCTGTCCGTAGTCGCGTTCGTTCAACTCGGTTCTCCTGATTGGCTCCAGCAGATCGCCGTTGGTTTCGTTCAAAATCGCTCTGCAAGTGTCGACTGTGCGCAAGAGGGCAGAGCTAAACGCAATATCGAACGAGATGCCGAGGTTCGCGAGCAGTGAGCCGGCTCGCCTGCTCTCAGACCAGCCCTCCTGTGTGAGCGGCACGTCGCTCGTACCCGTGAACTCCCCGCGCGCGTTCCCTTCGCTTTGGCCATGCCGGACAATCACCAGAGTGGACATTCATAACCCTCCCATCGATTTAGCGAACACGAATATTGTCGCACTATCGGACAATCCGTCAAGTGCGACTATGTGCAAGTGAAAACAAAACGATGTCGAAAAAACAAACGTCGAAGTTTATATTTATTGACAGATTGTCTGATAGCTCATACCAATGCACTCCGCCGTATTGAGGAGAGTCCGGCACGGCTTGGGAAGGCAAGGCTCTCGCCTTAACAGACAATGCCGCCCAGAGCGGCCGGAGGAGGAATTTTCATGAAGAGACGTACATTTCTACAAGCGAGCGGGGCAATTGCTGTAGCCGGCACGTTCGGAATGCCGGGGATTCTTCGCGCCGACGACGCGATCAGTCTCCTACCTGACACTTGGCCCTCCGAAGGCGCCAACCCAATTGTCGACGCGGGTAAGTTCAAGAAGTCAGGCCCGTGGAAGATCGGACACAGCCACTACGGCCTCGCTGGTTCAACGCATACCTACCAGACGGCGTTTGAAGCCGAATATGAAATAAAAAAGAACAAGGATCGGATCGCTGATTACCAGTTCCGGAGCGCTGATCTCAATGCCTCCAAACAAGTTGCCGATATCGAGGATCTGATCGCCCAGAAGGTCGATGCGATCATCATCGCACCGCTAACCACCGGTTCCGCCGTCGAGGGCATCAAGAAGGCAAAGGCTGCTGGCATTCCAACCGTAGTCTATCTCGGACGCGTCGACACCGAGGAGTTTACGGTTCAGGTCCAGGGCGACGACTTCTATTTCGGGCGCGTGATGGCTCAGTTCCTCGTCGACAAGCTTGGCAACAAGGGCAAGGTATGGGTTCTGCGTGGCGTCGCCGGGCATCCCATCGATGCAGATCGTTATGCAGGCGCCATGGAAGTCTTCAGCAAGTCTGGACTTCAGATCACGTCGACCCAGCACGGAAGCTGGTCTTATGAGGACTCAAAGAAGATCGCCGAAAGCTTGTATCTCTCCGACCCAGATGTCGCGGGCATCTGGACCGATGGAGCCAACATGTCTCTTGGCGTTTTGGATGCCTTGCAGGAGGCTGGCGCCTCAACGATCCCGCCAATCACGGGCGAAGCACTTAACGGCTGGATGCGTCGTTGGAATGACGAAAAACTTTCCTCGATCGGTCCGATTTGCCCACCCGCTCTGTCTACTGCCGCGCTACGGGCCGCCTTCGCCTTGCTGGATGGGAAGCCGATTCAGCGTAACTGGACGAACCGCCCCAAGCCGATCACCGACGAGACGCTCTCCCAGTTCTATCGCGCAGATCTCACTGATGCGTACTGGGCGCCGACCGAAATGCCGAACGAAAAGCTCCTTGATTATTTCAAGGCTTGATGAACTACGGGCACGATCACTCGTGCCCGTATCCCTGTCGAAGATGGAAATTCCCATGAGCACGCTTGTCGAGATGGTCGGCATCAACAAATCGTTTGGTTTCACGAAAGTCCTTTCGGACGTTCGCTTTTCCCTGGAACGTGGCTCCGTGCACGCTCTGATGGGGGAAAACGGCGCGGGGAAGTCCACCCTGATGCGTATTCTGGCGGGGGTATATCAGCCGGGCGCAGGAAGTGTTCGGCTCCGCGGGGAGGAAGTCAATTTCCGTTCCCCTAAGGAGGCACGGTTGGCGGGAGTGTCGACGGTGTTTCAGGAGTTTACCCTGATCCCCAATCTCACCGTTGCTGAGAACATGTTCCTGGGCCACGAACCTCGTCGCATTGACGGTTCGATCGATAGCGTCGAGGTAGTGAAACGCGCTCGCGCTTTGCTGGCTGACGTATTTCCACAGCTCGACGCAACCGCGATCGTCGAGACACTGACTGTCGCGCAGCAGCAGGCAGTAGAGATCGCGAAGGGACTTACGTCGAACGCGGACGTATTCATCTTCGACGAGCCAACGGCGGCGTTGAACTCGACCGATGTCGCGCATCTTTTCAAGGTTATCCGCGACCTTAAGGCTCAACATAAGGCTGTCGTCTACATCTCTCATCGCATGAATGAAGTCTTCGAACTATGCGACACCATCACCGTCATGAAAGATGGCGCTTGGGTAAGGACTGCAAGAGCGCAGGACTTCAACTTGCAAACGCTGGTAGCGACAATGGTTGGTCGCGAACTTCAGAACTTCTTTCCGCCGCGCTCGCAGGCCACCGGAGCGGCAATGCTGGAGGTTTCGGACTTGCGCCTCGACGACAGCAGCTCGACAGTCACTTTCGTTGTCAGAAAAGGTGAAATCATCGGGCTGGCAGGGCTCGAAGGACAGGGCCAGCGAGAGATAATGCGTGCCATTGTGGGCGTTGAATCGCCAAAGGCCATCGCCGTGTGGCGTGCCGGCCCCGACAACAGCATGCACGTGGTGAATGTAGGGTCAGGGTTCGCTCGCGCGGTCGCATCAGGAATCGGTTTTATCCCTGAGGACAGGAAGCAGGAAGGGCTGTTCCTGCGCCTGCCTATCTACGACAACATCGCGCTGGGAAAACAGCTCAATCGGAATATGGCAAGCGTTGCGTGGCGATCGGTGTCGAGGGTCCGCGAGGTGATCAAGTCGTTACGAGTTGCGGCCGCCGATCCCAATGCGCCCGTAGGTAAACTCTCGGGCGGGAATCAGCAGAAGGTGCTGCTGGGCCGCTGGTTGCTCTCCGGAGTGGACATCCTCGTTATTGAGGAGCCCACGCGCGGCGTCGACGTCGGTGCAAAGGCAGAGATTTACAGATTGCTGCGGGACTTCAGTGATCGTGGCGGTGCGGTCGTGGTTTCGTCGCGCGAGCACGCTGAGCTTATAGGGCTCTGCGACAGCATTTTGGTCGTTCATGACAGGAAGATCGTCGGGCAGATGTCCGCAGAGGGGGCGACCGAGGAAAGAATCCTCGAGACTGCGCTGGGGGCGAGTGCGTCACCGGATCCCCGTGCTGCGGTGCATTGAGGAGGATAACTTATGAATTCATTTGCCAGTCGCCTGAAGCTCCCTTATCGCGCGGGAGCGATCGGGCTTTCCATTGGAACGCTCCTGGTGATGGTTGTCGCCTCGGTAATATTATTGCCGGACTTCATGGATCCGGAGAATTTGTCTAATCTCCTGGCGCAATCGACGGTGCTCGTCATCTCGGCTCTCGGTCAGACGTTCGTCATTCTCACTGGCGGCCTCGACGTGTCGGTTGGGTCCGTCATCAGTCTAACGACGACGATCATGACGCTTGATCTTCCTGAGATAACCCGCGTGCTTATCTGCATCGCGGTGGCGATGGGGTTCGGAGTAGCGAACGGTTACGGTGTCGCGCGCCTCAATGTACATCCAATCATCATGACGCTGACAACAATGGGCATCGGCCAAGGTATCGCGTTGATCATTTTGCCAATCCCAGGCGGGCGCGTGCCGGAGTGGCTTTCCGGCTCGGTAGCCGGATCCATCGGCCCCGTACCTAACTCATTGTTTTGGTTGATCACGGCATCGCTCTTCGCATCCTGGATTCTCTATCGTCGTCCCTTCGGCCTCTACCTCTTCGCTTCCGGCGGCAATGACTTCAACGCACGGATGAACGGTGTTCCCGTCGAGCGCACCATCATCAAAGCGTATGTTCTTTCTGCTCTATTCGCATGCGCTGCGGGGATGTTTCTTGCAGGTCGCCTTGCATCGGGTGATCCTAAGGGCGGCGCTTCATTCGGGATTGAGTCTGTAACGGCTGCAGCATTGGGTGGGGTCCACCTCGCCGGGGGCATCGGAAGCATTGTGGGAACCGTCGTTGGCGCGGCGATCCTCGGGACAGTGAATAATGTGATGAATCTGGCCAACGTCTCTGCATTTCTTCAGTCGGTCGTCAAGGGTGTGTTGCTTCTCGTACTCGTCGTTTCGCAGCGACGCAAAACAATCGGACTTTGAAAGAAATGGACTTCTCGATGACCACATCAGACTCGAAAACTGAAGCACCATCTCGCTCATTGAGGGGTAAGAGCGCCATTTCGTGGATACTCGGGCTACCGCCCGCATACTATGTGCTCGCAATCCTGGTTGCGGTTGCTCCAGCAGTGAGCGCCACGCTCATAAATCCCAACTACTGGTTTGTAATCCTCAAGCAGTCAGCGCCGCTCGGGATCGCGGTGCTCGCCCAGTCGCTTGTCATGCGGGTGCGATCCATCGATCTCTCTGTCAGCGGTATTTTCGCGTTCGCGATTTATCTGGCCAGCTCGGGCCAGCTCAACAACTATCCACCGCTAATGACCGTCCTCATGCCTGTTGTGATTGGGCTAGCTGTGGGGGGTGTAAACGGAATACTCGTAGCATACGTGCGCGCTTCTGCCGTTATCTCCACACTAAGTGTTTCGGCCATTCTGATTGGGATCGTCCAATACATGAGCGCCGGCCGCGCGCCCGGTTCAACGCCAAGCTGGCTTCGAATACTTACGAGCGGCAATATCCACGGCCTTTCCTATTCCGTGGTCCTGTGGATCGTCATCGCCGCCCTGATTTCTATCGCATTTCGCTTTCTCATCGTCGGGCGTTACTTCAGGGCCGTCGGCGACAATCCGAGGGCGGCGGAAACTACAGGAATTCCGTTGGCACGTACGATTTTTGTCTCGCACACGCTCGCGGGCGCCCTGACAGGCATCGCGGCCCTGGTCCAGGTATCCGCGTTGGCGGTCGGCACCATCAAGCCAGGCTTCGACACCTTCATGAATGCTCTCGCCGCCACGATCCTCGGCGGTGTGACGTTCGGCGTCGACCGGGGCGGCGTCGCCGGGCCGTTCGTTGCCGTCGTTGCCTTCAGCTTCCTGTTCGCGATGCTGACCGTCTTCGGCATCCAGGAGCCGGGCAAGCTTATCGTCCAGGGCGTGATCATTGCATTTGCCGCAATCATCTACGGTGCGCGCGCGGGTCGCGTCTAGTCCGTCGGGCCGATCAAGTCATTCCCGTAGCAATTGCGGGAGAACGCAGGAGAATATAATGGTGAAAATCACTGCGGCTGTCGCCGTGAAGCCAAAGAGCCCGCTGGAATTCCGTGAACTCGAACTGGCTGACCCCGAAGGCAACGAGATCCTGGTTCGCACGGTTGCGAGCGGGATCTGCCACACGGACTTGCTGCTTCGCGACGGTATTTTTGGCCCGCCGGCACCGGTGATCCCGGGGCACGAAGGCGTCGGCGTCGTCGAGGCGGTCGGACCAGAAGTTCAGAGCCTCAAAGTGGGTGATCACGTCGCACTGAGCCAGAGCTCATGCGGATTCTGCGCCGACTGCCGCCGTTCTCACCCAATGAACTGCCAAAACTATACCCAGTACAATCTTACGGGGCTTCGTCCGAATGGTAAGAAGGCATTGCTCTGCGATGAAGTTGGCATTGGCAGCAATTTCGTGGGCCAGTCGTCCTTTGCGACGCATATCCTTGCGACTGAAAACAATGCAGCGCTTTTGCCGAAAACAGACCTCGACCTTACCGACGCTGCGCCACTCGGGTGCGGCATGGCAACGGGTGCAGGAACAGTGATAAACGCGATGAAGCCGGAAATAGGGTCGACGATAGCCGTTTTCGGCGCAGGTGCTGTCGGCATGGCCGCCGTGATGGCCGCCAAAGTTCGTCGGTGCAGCAAGATTATCATCATAGATCTGAATCAGCAGAGGCTAGACATGGCCATGGGGCTTGGTGCCACACATGCGATCAACGGCAAAGATCCCGACGTAGTCAACCAGATCCATGCGCTGACGGGCGGCGGTGCCGACTTCGCGATCGACGCAGTTGGCATCATTCCGGTTATTCTGAACTCGATCAAGTGCACCCGTGCCGGCGGGCACGTTGTCTTGCTCGGCCTCGACGCGCTCGGGAACGACATTCCCATCCCCCTCGATCTAATGGTGTTCAATCGCAAGATCCAGGGTGCGATCCTTGGTGATCAGATTCCACAGCTGTTCATTCCGCAGATGATGGATCTTAATCAGGCTGGGCTTTTCCCCTTCCAAAAATTGATCACCAAGTATCCCTTCGAGAAGATCAACGAAGCGATCGCGGACGCCGAAGCCGGGCGAGTGATCAAGCCGGTCGTCGTTTTCAATTAGGAGCCAGCGCAAATGACATCGAAGAAGTCAGAGGAACAGCACCTTGTCGTTGAATTCAAAACCACGTCCCAAAATCGAAATCGCGTAAAAGAACTCCTTCAGGAATTCATTGGACCCGCCCGCGAAGAGTCTGGTTGTCTCTACTACGACCTCTACCAGCGGTCGGACGATCCGAACACTTTCATCATCTTAGACGGCTGGCAGAATGAGGCGGCTGTCGTTGGCCATGGCGAACATCCTAATGTCAAGCGGGTGCTGGAGCCTCTTCTTCCACTGTTGGTGAGTCCACCGTCGATTAATGTAAATACCCGTATCAGCGACTGATCGGGCGCAATGGCCATTTCTACGAGGCGCGCGCCCCGAGCGCGCAGGTTTGAGGGAGACGAAATGGATACGCATCGAGTTGTCGTAGTCGGCGGTGGCTTTGCCGGACTCCAGTTAGCGAAGGACCTCAAGTGTCCCGACACTTCCATAACGATCGTCGACAGGCGCAACCATCACCTCTTTCAACCGCTCCTCTACCAAGTTGCCACGACTGTATTGGCAACCTCGGAGATAGCCTGGCCCATCAGAGCATTGTTCAGAGGACGAAAGGATGTATCGACGCTGCTGGGCGAGGTTGTTGGCGTTGATACCGAGGCACGCGTAGTATCGCTCAAGGATGGGAATGCTATTCCCTATGACACGCTCGTTCTCGCGACAGGTGCAAGGCACGCCTATTTTGGCCGGGACGAGTGGGAGCCGTTTGCGCCCGGGCTAAAGGCACTCGAAGACGCGACGACCATCCGGCGGCGGCTTCTTCTCGCGTTTGAGAAGGCCGAATTGGAGGCTGATCCCGAACGGCGGAAGGCAATGCTCACGTTCAGCATAATCGGAGCAGGCCCGACAGGCGTGGAGATGGCTGGGATTATAGCGCAACTGGCCCAACGAACCCTTGTTGAGGAGTTCCGTAGCATCGACACCAGATCGGCGCGCATCCTTCTCATCGAGGCAGGTCCACGTGTCCTACCCGTGTTCCCGGAAGCACTTTCGAGATATGCCGAGCAGTCGCTAATCAAGATGGGCGTCGAAGTGAGAACAGGCATTCCCGTGACGGCATGCAACGAGAACGGCATCGCGATCGGAGATGAGTTCGTTTCAAGCCGGACCGTCATCTGGGCTGCGGGGGTGCAAGCGTCGAACGCCGCCGCCTGGGTCGGTGCTGAAAAGGACAGGGCGGGTAGGGCGGTCGTGCAGCCAGATCTGACTGTTGGCGGTAAGCCCGAGATTTTTATTATTGGAGATACTGCCTCCGTGAAGGCCGCTGATGGAACACCCGTCCCCGGAGTGGCTCCCGCCGCCAAACAGCAAGGCAAATATGTCGCTTCGGTAATTGAAGCACGACGTCTGGGTACACCCACTCCAAGTGCGTTCAGATATAGGCATCTGGGAAACCTGGCTACCATCGGGCCGAATTCGGCTGTTATCGACTTTGGGAAGATCCGGCTCAAGGGCGGAATTGCATGGTGGATTTGGGGGCTTGCCCATATCTACTTCCTGATAGGTACGAGGAGCAGATTGGCAGTGGGACTAAGCTGGCTATGGATCTTTGTTTCCGGCCATCACTCCGCACGTTTGATCACGCAAAAAGAAACCTTAAAGGATGAGGTTTAGTCGCTAGCGCGAGCACGCCCGAGTCTGCTGGGCCGTGAATGGAGACCATCAAAGGCCAGACATTTGGGAATCGGTTGCGAAGCGATGGTTGGCAGCAGGTAACAATTCTGTCGGAGTTCCATATATAACAATGATTGATCTTCGCACTATCAACTTAGGCGACTTCGACTGCGTCGAATTCACGGCGAGGACTGGCCGCGACAAGTCAATTGCCCTGTCCGCCTGTCGTTAGCGATAGGCGGGCCTCATGCTTGAATACCGTTTCGGGAAGGAAGTGATGATGTGGAGAGTTGAGAGTGTCCCCCTCTAAGATTGACCATTTCTCGCTCAAAGGTACCTGCAGCGAGGAACTCGCGGCAGCGCTTTCGAGGCTTTCCCCGCAATCTGAAGCGCATGTACATGGCGATAAGACGATCGCCTACGATGTACATGCGATTACCAATGGTCCGATTGCAGTTATTGCCGCGCACTACGAGGGCGACCTAACCGTCCAGCACCGGGGACCGGCGGAGGCAAACATCATCATGCTTCCACTACATGGGCGATCGGTCGTTACCGTTGACGGCAGACAAATCCCGTCAGAGGGAACGCGGGGCGTTTTCGTGAACAGTATGTCGGCGAGTACGACCCAATTCATTGGGCCCAGGAAACATTTGGGGCTTAGGATCGCCCATGATGAGCTGACGCGCCGTTTGGGATGTCGGCTCAATACGCCAATAAGAGGCAGCCTCGATTTTTCGCCAGAAATCGACCTATCGGTCGGGTTCGGCTCCCTTTTGGTTCAACTGGTACCAGTGCTGTATGCTGGATTACGAGACGGAACCCTCCTTCAATCACCGATAGCACTTCATCACCTCACTGAAACGACGATGGAGCTTTTGATCGAAGCTGCGCAGCATCGCTACTCATCTGAGTTATGCCGCGTTGCTGAATCACCCTTACCCAAGGCCGTTAAGCGGGCGGTCGACTATATGCGTGCCAATATTACTCGGCCGCTATCTCTTGAGGAAATCGCAACGGCTTGTGGCGTAAGCCGACGCACTCTTCAAAGCGGTTTTCGCAACTTTCGGAATACGACCCCTCTGGCATTCCTGCAGCACCTACGGTTGGAATTAGTGCATCAGGAACTGATGACAGGCGAACCTGGCCTCTCGGTCACGCAGGTCGCTCTGAAATGGGGCTTCGTGCATAGAGGCAGATTTTCTGCGGACTATCGCAAGCGCTATGGGGTACTTCCCTCGGAAACATTGCGTATATCATAAGCAGATTGCGCCGACCGAGCTACGATCAGCCGGCACGCTCGACCGTCCTCAAGGCTTGCAGCAACAGCACTCTCCAGAAAAGCCGACTGCCTCGGCCCAAGATCTGTCTTGCAGATGATCCCCTGAACGCGACGATGTTCCGATCTGCGCAACGCAGTTCAAGACCACTACAGGGGTTAATCTTATAGTAATTATGCCGAGGTCATCTCACACATAGCGGTCAATGTCGCAATGTTCTGGACCGCGTCGCTAATGGAAGCCGGTGTAATTTATAGTCGTCTATGAGGAACATATGTCGAGACTGCCGCTATCTCTACTTTTAATGATTTTGGCAATTATCCCGTTGACGGCGTTCGTAATCATCGGAGTATCAACATCACTGGGATATTACCGAGAATACTCTACCTTCCGCAGCGCACAAACAACGCAGCGACTTGGGCGGGAAGGCGGATTCCTCGCCCAAGCTATAGCGGCGGAAGCGTTTGCAGGCGCCGACGTGCGTCGGGCAAAGCAAGCTGCATCGGACAGGGCTTTTACAGCGGTCTTTTCCGCTTACGACTCTTGGAAAAAGGCATTCGACGATCCGGCCATAGAACGGGCGGTACAGATCATTCGTGAAAGGCGGGACAATATCGATAGCTTCCGCCGGCGCGTCGATGACGGAACGGCTAGCGAGGCGGAGGGAGCTGTTGCTTTGCGCCCAGCTGCCCTTGCGGGCTTGGAGCTCGTCCGTCGCACTGGGGCGACTGTCAATGATTTGGATTTAGCACGCCAAATTACCGGTTTTCACGCGCTCATGCAGATCACGGAAGCTAGTTTGCTGGAGATCAGGCCCGGCCGAGCCTACGTCAAAAATTCAGCCATGTCCGTCGATCTATTTTCGTCCCTCTTACAGTCAAAAAATCTAAAGCAGCTTTATGTGCCTGCGATGCAGGAATTTCTCCCCGCCGATCTCGTCAAATCTTATGACGACTTCGAGGCCAGCGCCGCAGGCAAGTTCATCGCGGGCGTTCGCGATCAGATGTATGCAAACCAGCCGGGCGTTTCCTTCCCCCCCGAGACGTTGGATCGATGGAATGAAATCACCCAACAGCGGGCTGCTTTGTTGACCGCACTCATTATGCGCACCGGCGACGAGTTGGACGAGATGGCATTTCAGCGTTACGCCGATCTTCGCAATGCCTTTATCGGCTACTCCGGCGCCACGCTTCTGATCATGTCTACGGTACTCATTTTGTGCATTTCGGTCGTTCGGAGAATTTCAAGCTCCATTCGGACTCTGACAAGCCGAATGAAGGCACTCGCAGAAGGCGATACGTCGGCGCCGGTGCCCTTGACGATCCGACGCGACGAGATCGGGGACATGGCGCGTTGCCTTGAGTTTTTCCGCGGCGCGGCCATACAGAAAAGTAACCTGGAGACATCCGCGGAAGCTGAGCGCATTCGTTCTGACCAAGAGAAGCTGGATATTCAGGTAAGGGCGGAAAAAGAAGCAGAAGAGCGCCTCATCCGAGCGACGACGGCATTGGCAACCGGGTTGAAGCGGATGGCGGATGGAGACTTGATTTATGAAATTGAGGAGCCGTTAGCGCCACAGTTTGAAAGTTTGCGCAGGGATTTCAACGCTTCCATTCGTCAGCTCCGGGACGTGCTTGTTACCGTCGGCCATTCAGTCGAAACGGTCACGAATGGCAGCTCGGGCGTCTCGGCCGCATCTGAAAATCTTTCAAGACGCACGGAGCAGCAGGCGGCTTCGCTCGAGGAAACTGCAGCGGCGTTGGAGGAGATAACCGTCAACGTTGCATCGACCACGAAGAGGACGGCTGAGGCGCGCGGAGCCGTCCAACAGATGCGAGATCATGCGGAAATGTCCGGTCGGGTTGTACGCGATGCTATCGGCGCCATGAATCGCATTGAAAACTCCTCCAAGCAGATTTCCCAGATCATCAGCGTCATCGACGCGATCGCCTTCCAAACGAACCTCCTGGCGCTGAACGCCGGCGTCGAAGCAGCGCGTGCTGGCGACGCGGGAAAAGGCTTTGCGGTTGTTGCCCAGGAGGTCAGGGAGCTTGCACAGCGCTCAGCGACAGCGGCAAAAGAAATCAAGGATCTCATCGGCAATTCAGCTCTTGCCGTCGACGAAGGCGTAAGGCTCGTGAGTGAAACCGGATCGGGCCTGAGAACGATTGAAGAGCTTGTGCAGGATGTAAATCTTCATATGGACGCAATCGCAACGGCCTCCCAGGAACAATCGTCGGGCCTGCGCGAGATCAACGGCGCGGTTAACCATATGGACCATGCCACTCAAGAAAATGCGAGCATGGTCGCGGAGATGAATACTGCAGGATCGCACCTCGCTCAAGAGAGCCAAAGCCTAGCCGCACTGTTGAAACATTTCCACTTCAAAGACGAGAGCGGGAAGCCACAGAAGGTCACGGGCGAACTTGGGAAGAGCTTCCCGCCCGGTCAGACAATGGTTGACCGCGGAGACTATCCGATGCGCCGTGGTAACCTGGTGCTCGCGCCTTCGAATGATGATTGGCAAGCGTTCTAAATGATATGGGCGGCGTCGCCGACCACATGCAAATACACGTCTTTGATGATTCTGAATGAGAGCGATATCCCGGTGGGGTAGCGGCATGGTACTCCGCCAAATGACTTGTGCGGTCCTAACAAAATGCTGGCTTGACGCATGATTGCTCAGCCACGTGACAAAGCAGGACAGGCACATGAAACACGTACGTCAATCGGAACGCACATCCCGCCCCGAACAGCCTGTGGAAGTGCAGATGCCGACTGATGCTCAAATCGACCAGGGGCGTGGAGCCTTCCGCAACGCGGTCAATGCCAGCCCTCCGCTTGCCACGGGCACGGCCCCGCCATTTTCGGAAGCCTCCGTTGTCCGGCCATCGCACGGTCACGACGCAGATGTCGCAAGTCTGAAGCAACCGTTTGAGAAGGCTTTCCGGGCGAATCCGCGGCATCCTGCGACAAACATCGACTTGCCATTCAACGCCGAAGAGATGTCCAGTGCCGTCGTACTCGACGCGATCCCGTTACCCGTCTTCTTCAAAAACAGAGATGGGATACACCTTGGTTGCAACAGGGCCTTCGAAAGCTTCTCCGGCCGCTCAAAGGGAGATATTATCGGAAAAACCGTTTTCGATTTGGTGCCCGCACCCATAGCCGAGACGTATGCCGCGTTGGACGAGGCGCTTTTTGCAAATGGCGGTGTTCAGCAATATGAAGCAAAGGCCACCACCGAGAATGGTGGTGTCGTTGATCTTTTACTCAGCAAGACCGCAATCACTGATATCGCTGGTAACAGGATCGGCTTGGTTGGCGCGATGTTGGACATCACAGAGCGAAAACGTGCGGAGCATGATCTCAAAGAGGCTCTTGAATTCGCAGAGGGAATTATTGCCGCCATTCCTGACGTTCTGTTCGAGGTAAATGCCGACGGTCGCTACCTGCAGGTCTGGGCAAGGAATCAGGAGATCCTGGCGCAGCGAAAAGAAGTGCTGCTCGGCAAGCTTGTCCGCGATGTGCTCCCTCCAGATCAGGCCGACATCGCTATGCTGGCTCTTGAAGAAGCCGATGAAACCGGCGCCTCCTACGGTCGTTGTGTCCGTATAGCCCTACCAAACGGCGAATCCCGTTGGTTTGAACTGTCGGTCGCAAGGCGACCAAGCAGCAATCACTCAACCGTCACTTTTCTGGTGTTATCTCGCGATATTACCGAACGAAAGCACGCCGAGGGCACGACTATTGAAGCTCGGGCTCGCCTCCTAAGTGTCCTGCAGACCATTCCGGATATGGTATGGCTGAAAGACGTAACAGGCAAATATCTGTTGTGCAATCATGCCTTCGAAGAATTGGTCGGCAAGGCAGAAGCGGAAATCGTCGGGAAAACGGATTATGACCTGTTTACTCCCGAACTCGCCCAGTTTTTTCGTGACAAGGATGAGGAGGCCATGCAAGCCGGCCGTATTCTCATCAATGAGGAACGGTTTACCGCTCACGAGGACGGTCGATCAACGCTTTTGGAGACTCGTAAGGTTCCGGTATTCACGGGGGGAAAGCTGATGGGGATCCTCGGCGTCGCCCGCGATATCACCGAACTGGACACGTCCCGTAAGAAAATCCATCAGATGGCATTCTACGATTCTCTGACCGGCCTGCCTAACCGGACACTTTTCAATGAACGGCTACGCGAGATGATCGGGGACGCGGCTTCGGCGGGCCAGCGAGCCGGGGTGATGCTGATCGATATGGACCATTTCAAAGCGATCAATGACACTATGGGACATCCCGTCGGTGACGAGTTGCTGCGGCAGGTGGCGACACGCATGAAAAAAGGCGTCCGTGCCAGCGACACCGTGGCGAGACTCGGTGGAGATGAATTTGCAGTCTTGCTGCCCAATGTTCAGGACAATGACGATTTGGCTCAAATTGCCAGCAGAATGCTTGCCGCATTCGGCGAACGCTTCATGCTTTCCGACAGGGAGATCTTTGTATCCTGCAGCATCGGGATATCGGTATTTCCAAATGACGGCGACGCTCCCGACGATTTGGTGAAATATGCGGATTCTGCGATGTATTTGGCGAAGCGCTCGGGGCGTAGCAACTTCCGCTTCTACTCAAAGGATCTCACGATTGGGGCTGAAAAGCGCCTAGCGCTAGAATCAGACCTACGCCTAGCTTTGAAACATGAGCAACTTGAACTCCATTATCAGCCAAAGGTCCTATTGGACAACGGAAAGGTGATCGGTTCAGAAGCACTGCTACGATGGCATCATCCGAAGATGGGAATGATCCCTCCGGGAGAATTCATAGGTGTCGCCGAGGAAACGGGATTGATCATCGATCTTGGACGATGGGTGCTGCATGAGGCGTGTTGCACGGCTGCCGTCATGAATGCAGATGGACTGCCCCCGCACAAGATTGCGATAAATTTGTCTCCTAAGCAGTTTCAATGCCCGCGTTTGTCGCAAACGGTGGCGGACGTATTGCAGGAAACCGGTTGTCGTGCGGAGTGGATCGAGGTTGAAATAACTGAGAGTCTCCTGCTCCATAACTGCGAGGGCGTTTCGACGACACTCTCTCAATTGCATGCGAGCGGAATTTCCATAGCGATCGATGATTTCGGCACCGGCTACTCATCTCTGAGCTATTTGGCTAACTTTCCCATTGATACCCTCAAAATTGACCGGTCATTCATCAATCGATCCGACAAGCGAAGTAGAGAACTGGTCAAGGCAATTCTCTCAATTGCGCGCTGCCTAGGGCAAAATGTAGTCGCTGAGGGCGTGGAGACGGTCGATCAAGAAAAATTCTTGGCTGAAAGCGGCTGCGCTGTGGCACAGGGGTTCTACTATAGCAAGCCCATCCCGAAGTCCGAACTTCTCGCTGCAAACGCAGTGCTCGAGTTCTCTCGCGGTGATTCCCATCTTACGCCGATGCCCGCAGAGGAAGGGGTGGCACTCATGCGCTTGCCTCCCGCATCTGTTGGGACCCGAACCGCGTGAAGCCTACGGCTAACAGCGCGCAGGATCCACGCCACCTGCGGCGCTGTTTATACCGCACTCATCCAACGGAAGCCCAAACTACTCTGGGCGATTGGATAAAACGCGGACCAATAGGAACTACTTAAAACTTCAGGTGCTTTGATGTTCCGAAATATGCAGGCCCTGTACCGAATTGCGCGACGAAACATACGTTGACGTGTTTTCGCTTTCGATTGCCATTGCAAAGACTTGCCCAGTACAATCTACTATTCTGCGTCAATATCGTCAAAAGCATAACCGTGCAAAAGCTCATCCCATTTCCCCATCCGAATAGAAGTTCTGCGGATTTGAAAAGTTCAACTGCGAATTCGAATGGCTCCGGACATTTCGACATCATCCAATCGCTGAAATCGGAACTTCACGATTTGGCTAGTGCCGTAAATCAGTTGGAGGCGCTATGTGAGTCATACCGATCCCAAGCTGATACGTGCTCGCAACCTGACTGAACGACTGAGCGTCCGCGCTTGTCATCGTATTCCCTATGACCCTCTCTGGGCGTGGCGGCCAGTGGTTCGTTGAATCTTGCCAAACGTTCCCGGATCCCACCACTTCCCGAACACGGGAGCTTCAATTCGATCAACTCGAAACTTTCGGCCATTTGAACGGGTGGCGGAAAAAAACGCCAGCGATTGCGCCGTGATTTCGTAATGGTTCTGCCTATTTGCTGAGTAAGCCCACGGTGAAGGCCGTCTTGCGATAGAGGGCTTCTGACTGCCAGTCCTAGTGGTAACACTAGGAGTAGTCATATGACGAAGCATCCAATTGAGGTGATCACGTCTGTAGAGCGCCGTCGGCGCTGGTCACGCGAAGATAAAGAGCGCCTTGTCGCTGCATGCTTTGAGCCAGACGCGGTCATCTCCGAGATTGCCCGCGCGGCCGGCATCCATGTCAGCCAGTTGTTCCGTTGGCGCAAAGAGCTTTGCCGGATCGAGGAGCCAAGGTCTGATACGGCGACTTTGGTGCCGGTGATCGTATCCGAGGCCGCTTCGACAGTCTCTCCCGTTCAACCGGAATCGCCCACCACATCCCACCCTCGTCGGAAGCGTAGCGATGTGACAATCGAGCTTGGACGGGGTCGGCGCGTGCGCGTGGATAGCGACATCGATACGGATGCCCTTGGCCGGATTCTCGATTGCGTGCTGGGGCTGCGATGATTCCGGTTCCGAGTGGCGTGAAGGTCTGGCTGGCGACAGGCCACACCGATATGCGAAAGGGCTTCCCCGGTTTGTCGTTGATGGTGCAGGAGGCGCTGAAGCGCGACCCGATGTGTGGACACCTGTTCGTATTCCGCGGCCGCGGTGGCGGTCTGATCAAGGTGATCTGGCATGACGGCCAGGGCGCTTGCCTGTTCACGAAGAAGCTGGAGCGCGGCCGCTTCATCTGGCCATCAGCGGCCGATGGCACGGTGGTGATCACGCCTGCGCAGCTCGGTTATCTGCTGGAAGGTATCGACTGGCGGATGCCGCAAAAGACCTGGCGGCCGACGTCGGCCGGATAAGCAAAAACACTGGAATGACAGGGTCGAATATGATTCCATCCTGTCATGAGCAATGCGACCGAAGAGCTTCCGGACGACCTTGCCAGTGCGCTTGCACTGCTGGCCCAGGAACGCGCTCGACGTGTCGCAGCCGAAGCAGAAGCAGCGACCTCCAAGGCAGAAGCCGCCAGCGCAAAGGCACTCGTATCGCATTCCGAGGCGCTGATCGCGCGGCTGAAGCTGGAGATCGACAAGGTTCGCCGTGCACTCTACGGCAGCCGGTCCGAGCGCAAGGCGCGGCTCCTGGAGCAGATGGAACTGCAGCTCGAGGAGTTGGAAGCGGACGCCGGTGAAGATGAACTGGCGGCGGAGATCGCAGCCAAAGCTTCAGCCGTCAAAGCCTTCGAGCGCAAGCGTCCGTCACGCAAGCCCTTTCCCGAACACCTGCCGCGTGAGCGCGTCGTAATCGCCGCTCCCACGAATTGCGCCTGTTGTGGATCGGTTAAACTGTCGAAGCTTGGCGAAGACATTACCGAGACCTTGGAAGTCATCCCGCGTCAGTGGAAGGTCATCCAGACGGTGCGGGAGAAGTTCACCTGCCGCGAGTGTGAGAAGATCACGCAGTCACCCGCACCCTTCCATGTGACACCCCGCGGTTTTGCCGGGCCGAACCTGCTGGCGATGATCCTGTTTGAGAAGTTCGCCCAGCACCAGCCGCTCAATCGCCAGAGCGAGCGCTACGCCCGCGAGGGCGTCGACCTCAGCTTGTCGACGCTGGCCGATCAGGTTGGAGCATGTGCCGCGGCGTTGAAGCCCATTCACTCCCTGATCGAGGCGCATGTCCTTGCTGCCGAACGTCTGCACGGCGACGACACGACCGTGCCTATCCTGGCCAAGGGAAAGACCGATACGGGCCGCATCTGGACCTATGTCCGGGACGATCGGCCGTTCGGAGGGCTCTCTCCGCCGGCGGCCCTTTACTATGCCTCGCGGGACCGACGGCAGGAGCATCCGGAGCGCCACCTGAAGACCTTCAACGGCATTCTGCAGGCGGACGCCTATGGCGGCTACAATCCGCTGTTCAAGGTTGATCGCGATCCAAATCCTCTAAGGCAGGCGTTTTGTTGGGCACACTCGCGGCGTAAGTTCTTCGTGCTCGCCGACATCGCCGCAAATGCCAAGCGTGGAAAGAATGCCGCGCCGATCTCGCCTATGGCGCTCGAAGCCGTCAAACGGATCGACGGCCTGTTCGATATTGAGCGCGAGATCAACGGGCTTACGGCCGATCAACGCCTGGAGCGTCGCCGGAGAGACTGTCTGCCACTCGTCGATGATCTGCAGGTCTGGCTTCAAACCGAGCGGGCAAAGCTCTCACGCAGTTCTCCGGTGGCGGAGGCGATCGACTACATGCTCAAGCGCTGGGATGGCTTCACATCATTTCTGCAGGACGGCCGGATTTGCCTGACGAATAATGCGGCAGAGCGAGCGCTCAGAGGCTTTGCGCTCGGCAGAAAATCCTGGCTCTTCGCCGGATCAGACCGCGGTGCAGATCGTGCGGCCTTCATGGCCACATTGATTATGACGGCAAAACTCAACGACATCGATCCGCAGGTGTGGCTGGCCGACGTTCTTGCCAGCATCGCTGATACGTCGATTACCAGGCTGGAGCAGTTGCTTCCGTGGAATTGGACGCCGCCGACCGTCAACGCTCAAGCGGCCTGACCTGCGGCCTTCACCGGAGGCTTACTTTGCTGAAGGCGGTCGGCCGATTGGAATGCTCCATCAGACCTCAACTTACCGGCAGCAAGGACTGCAGGTTCGATAGCTTCTTTTCGTGGATGAGGATATACGGATCCTCGAACTCTACCCGCATCTTGTCCTGGTTGGCGACGAAGTAGGGGCTGAGGTACGGGTCGAATGCATGCGCGCGAAGACTACGAGTTTGGTCTCGGCGGTCTTGGCTTCCTCGACGAAATGGCACTCTCGTTGCTAACCTTCTCCATTGCGTCGACGAGGAACGGCCGCGCAAGGTCGATGCCACGCTTCGGGTCCATCGATTCATCCCGGACGCTCCCGCCTTGCGTAATAGACTGGATTTTTCATTTCTGCCTGGGTTTCAAACCTGTCTCGCCGTGGTGTTGCTGCATCCCGTCCTGCCCCGGCTTTTGGTCCTGCCAGGCTCGCGCTGCCCGCAACGGCTTTGCCGTCCTTCACTTCGTTGCGGCCCTGCGGGTGCTGGCCGCACTTGCAGCCTGGCTTTTGGACCGCCGTAGCAGGTCGCGATGGCCGCGACCTCGAACGGAGGTTCAGAGATGAACAGGCAGCAATCCAATCAACGATCCGATATCTACAGCCGCATCACCACCAAGATCATCGCCGATCTCAAACAGGGCGTCCGTCCATGGACCAAGCCATGGACGACGGGAGGCTGGACAGCCGAGGTCAGCCGGCCACTGCGCCACAATGGCCAACCCTACACCGGCATCAATGCTCTGCTCCTCTGGTCTGAAGCCATCGCCCGCGGCTTTGCATCACCAAGGTGGATGACGTTTCGCCAGGCAATCGAGCTCGGCGGCGCCGTCCGCAGGGGCGAAACCGGCACGACCGTCGTCTTCGCCAGCTCTTTCATCCGCGCCGAGACGACGGAGACAGGCGCCGAAATCGAACGCGACATCCCCTTCCTCAAAACCTACACCGTGTTCAACACCGACCAGATCACCGGCCTTGATGGCCTTGCCCATTCCATCGCGCCTGACCAGGATTGGATGAGCCGCATCGGTGCTGCCGGCCGCTTCTTTGCCAATACCGGCGCCCTGATCCGCCATGGAGGATCGGCGGCCTATTATGCTGCTGCCCGTGACTACATCCAGATGCCGTGCTTCGACGCCTTCCGGGACGATGCATCCTATGTCGCCGTTCTCAGTCACGAGATGACGCACTGGACCGCTGCACCGCGAAGGCTCGATCGGGATCTCAGCCGCTATGCGAAAGACAGGAGCGAACGCGCCCGCGAAGAGCTCATTGCCGAACTCGGCAGCTGCTTTCTCTGCGCCGATCTTGGTATCGTCCCCGAGCTCGAACCACGCCCCGACCATGCAAGCTATCTCGATGACTGGCTCAAGGTTCTCGGCAGCGACAAGCGTGCCATCTTTTCAGCGGCAGCTCATGCCCAGCGCGCGGTCGACTATCTGCATGACTTGCAGCCGGACCTCAACGAGGAGGAGGCGGCGTGAGCCGTCTCCTTCTTAGCCACCCGGACGCCGCCCACTGCCGCGACCCGACGGCCGCAAGCTCCTATCCCGCGAACCGGCGTCTAAAATCGTCAGGCATTGACCTCGCGCAGCTAGTGGGGCGTGTTCACCGGCATATTGAAGTGACGCGCGAAGTATTCCGACGGCGTCGTCATGCGGCCCGTGGTGAGAACCAGCGCATCCCCTCGACCGTCGATGCTGAAAATCACGCGACTGTGCAGGCTTGCAACCTCCTCCGGCAGATCCTCCCTTAGCATCGCGATGGCGGAAGCCATCGTCCGCCGAGGGCGAACGAGAACGATGTCCCGCGCGAACGAGTCGTCGTGCGTAGCATCGAGAGAAGCGTTGATGACAGCGGGTCGTCGGATGATCTATTTGGAACTAGCAAAAAATATTGCTTTGATAAATTTGCGCTGACAGCTTTGGCCGCGGCCTCAACACGAGCGGGTGCCTGCAGCCGCTGGCGCGCATTGGAAAGATGGAGGCGGACGGTTTGAATGGATAAGTTTCAGTCTCCTATGGATAGCACCGTCACTATCGCCGTCGGATAAAAGCTGCAAACAACGTCTTTCCTGTTTCGTCAGATCCTGCCTGGGATTAGCGATCTCTCCGTCCAAACGCGTTGGACCCGTTCATGAAATCTGTTTTCGCTTGGCGCGTAATGCCGGATAGACACTGGAGAGCCAACCATCGGCGCCCTCACCGGTAGGTCATGTTCCAGCCGAGTTCGCCGGTGCGCAACGCGCTCCATATGCTGAGCGGCGACGGAGATAGGGAACGCACGGGCGGGGGCAGTCGGTCCCGCCTCCCTTGACGGCCGCTATGCTGAGGCTCCTGCGGCTGCCCTTGTTCCGCCCTTAGCGTGGCGAGAATTCCCGAAATCCGCCTCACGGCGCCGCTATGCTGATTTCTCCGATACTCTTCATTGTTTGATTGCAACCCGCCTGCGGACGGGTTGCCTGATCGTCCCTGATGACTACCGGCAGCCATGCGATCGGGCTGGCGGATGATTCGCATCTCACTCCATTAAAGCCGAAGATCAGTCAGTTTAACCCCGCCTCCTGGCTGGCGCGGAAAGAGCTCAGCTTGCTCAGGAGGTCCTGAGAGATCTCGAATTGCCGCGCCGTCCCCCGGCCCATGGCGTTCTTCCCCATCGTCTCCACCAGCATTCCCCGCTTTACCAAAAGGTCGACCGTCTCCTTCACACCGCTGCGTGTTAGCTCGGTAATCTCAATTATATTAGAGAGGGTTAGCTTCTGATGGGCCTGAGTCATCGTATAGAGGATCGTCATCATGCCGATCTGCTTCAGCCTCGCCTGCGGGGTCTCGTCCTCCAGCGGATGGTCGAGGATCTCATGGAGAATGAGTCCCGAGAAGGCAAGGTTGTGCCATTGCGTTTTAATCGCGCTTGTCATGTCATTTAACTATGTTATATACGACAGTATAAACGCGGGCAGGCAGATTGAGTCTCCCGAAACGCAATAGGGCGCCATCGTCTCGAAGGATCCTGTTCATGAAAAGCCTTCTCCTGAATTCACTGCTTACGGTCTGCTTCGTTGCGCCACCCTATCTTATTTTCGGCAGTAAAGCGCGGGCCGAGGATTGGGGATGCCAGGTTATTCTATGCCTTTCCAATCCCGGCGGGCCGACGCAATATGCAGAATGCCGGCCGCCGATCCAGAAGCTGTGGCGGGAGCTTGCCGAGGGGCACTCATTCCCGACCTGTAGCGGCGTCGGTTTTCAGAGTTCGCGGCCTGGCTATGAACCCTATTATTGCGATGCGGGGTACAAGCTCACGACTGATAGCGGTCGCGGCGGTCGGCAAGCAACCTGCGTATCGACATCGCCGCAGCCGGTGAGCAACAGCCTCTGCTGGGATGGGAACGACTATACTTCCCGCGACAATTCGGTCCTGTCGCCACATTGGCAGCGCGTGGACGGGCACCGCCAGTGCATCGGCTATCCGACAACGCGCCCGAATGTGCGATCGCAGCCGCACTATGTCGATGTCACCATCGACGGCGCCGGTAAACAGCGCGTTTGGTATTGACCGATGGGTGCTGCATTCGTCGAAATCGCGCAAACCTGCGCGCCGATGGTTCAGGTGGAGACGCTGGCCGGCATTGTCAGCCTTGAGAGCCGGTTTCAGCCCTTCGCCATCCGCATCAACAGCGGCCCACCACTCGCTGCTCAACCCGCATCGAAGGCGGAGGCGATCGAGGTCACGACGTCTCTGATTGCCGATCACCAGGATATTCAGATCGGGCTCGGCGGTATCGCGATAGAGGCGCTTCAAAAATTGAAGCTATCCGTCGCCGACGCCTTCGATCCCTGCATGAACCTCAAGGCCACGGCTACGCTTCTCGACGGATACTACCGCGCCGCATTACGCGCGGGGGATCCGGCTCAGGCCGAAAGGGTGATGCTCCAGTCCTATTATGGCCGCGATGATCGATCCCTCGGCGCCATGGTCAAATATGACGAGCAGGTACGCCAGGAAGTAAAGCAGTTATCGCCGACGCTTGCCTCGCTCACCATCGGCGAACGAGGTGACCAGGCCGGGTCTGGCGTGCCGACGCAAGATGAGGCGCCGCCGGCGCTTGCGAAACAATCCTCCCAAACCGCTGAGGCCGCATCCTGGGATGTTTTCAGCTCAGGGCGGCGATCCACGGTTCTCGTTTTCCAGAATGATTGATCGGAGCAAAGTGAATGATCTCCAAAGCCAGCCTTCGCCCCTTTGCCGCATCCACGCTGATGGCGGCCGCCATTGTCATCTGCCTGGTCGAGCCGGCCTTCGCCCAGGCCGCCGGCATCGAAACCGTGCTGCAGAACATCGTCGACATGCTGACCGGCAATATCGCCCGTCTGCTGGCGGTCATCGCCGTCATCATCATCTGCATTGCCTGGATGTTTGGCTACATGGATTTGAGGCGGGCCGGCTTCTGGATTATCGGGATCGGCGGCATTTTTGGCGCCACCGAGCTGGTCAACACCATCGTCGGAGGCTGACGGGCATGGCAAACGCTCCCAGCCTCGAAGAAGACATCCTGTTCCTCGCCTGCACCCGCCCGGCGACGATCGCAGGCGTGACGATGGAGGCGATGGGCGTCAACATCATGCTGACGACCATTCTCTACATCACAGCGGGGTCGATCGCCTATGCGCTGATCGGCGTCGTCTTCCACGTCGTGTTCCGGGCGCTCGTCAAGCACGACCACAACATGTTTCGGATCCTGATTGCGTGGATCGAAACCCGTGGCCGCTCCCGCAATGCCGCCTATTGGGGCGGCGCCACGCTCTCGCCTCTGACGCTCACCCGACGTTATGACGAAAGGGATCTCAGCTTTGTCTAACATTGCGACGCTCCGGTCGCGCGAGCTCGGGCCGGAAACCTTCATCCCCTATGTCAGGCATGTCGACGAGACGACCATTGCGCTCGAATCCCGAGCGTTGATGACGATGATCGCTCTCGACGGCGTTTCCTTCGAAACTTCGGACGTCAGGGACCTCAACGACCTGCACCGCAGCCTGAACACGCTCTATCGCAATATCGCTGACGAGCGGCTGGCGCTCTGGACGCATCTGGTGCGCCGCCGCGACAATGCTTATCCCGAGGGACGCTTCGCCAATCCCTTCTCCGACGGTCTGAACGCGCGATACCGCGAGCGCATGGTGAGGGAAGATCTGTTTCGCAACGATCTTTACCTCACCCTTGTCTGGCATCCCGGCCGGGATCCTGCCGAAAAGGCGGCCAAGCTTCTCTCCCGGCTGCGCAAGGCCCGCCGATCCGATACCGAGCTCGACGGGCAGGCCCTGAAGCATCTGCGTGACCGCGTGGCGGATGTCGTCGCCGGCCTGAAGCGCTTCGAGCCGCGGCTGCTCACCCTCCACGAACAGGACGGGATCCTGTTCTCCGAGCCGAGCGAAGTGCTCCACCAGATCGTCGGCGGCCGGCGGGAGCCGATCCCATTGACGGAGGGACGAATTTCCTCGGCAATCTATTCCGACCGGGTCATTTTCGGGCGCGAGACCGTCGAGATCCGTCACGAGGCCGACAGCCGCTATGCCGGCATGTTCGGCTTCAAGGAATATCCGGCGACGACGCGCAGCGGCATGCTCGACGCTATCTTGACCGCACCTTTCGAGCTTATCCTGACGCAGTCCTTCGCTTTCACCTCAAAGGCCGATGCCCGCACGATCATGGGCCGCAAGCAGAACCAGATGGTCAGCGCCGGCGACAAGGCGGCCTCACAGATCGAGGAACTCGGCGAGGCGATGGACGATCTCGAATCCAATCGCTTCGTTCTCGGGGAACATCATCTTGCGCTTGCCGTCTTCGCGCCCTCGGTCAAGGAACTGACTGATCACATGGCGAAAGCGCGGGCCTATCTCACCAGCGGCGGCGCGGTCGTCGCCCGCGAGGATCTTGGGCTCGAGGCTGCCTGGTGGGCGCAAGTGCCGGGCAATTTCCGCTACCGGGCGCGCTCGGGAGCGATCACGTCGCGCAACTTCGCAGCCCTTGCTCCCTATCATTCCTATCCGGCGGGCAAGAAGGACGGCAACGAGTGGGGACCGGCGGTCGCCATGCTCAAGACCGCGTCCGGCTCGCCCTTCTATTTCAACTTTCATCACGGCGATCTCGGCAACAGTTTCGTCTGCGGTCCGTCGGGTGCCGGCAAGACGGTGCTCTTGAATTTCATGCTGTCCCAGCTCGAAAAGCATGACCCGCATATGGTCTTCTTCGACAAGGACCGTGGCGCCGATCTCTTCGTGCGGGCGGCCGGCGGCACCTATCTGCCGCTGAAGAATGGTGTCGCCACCGGCTGCGCGCCGGTGAAAGCACTGGAATTCACTGCGGAAAACAAAGTATTCCTCACCGGTTGGATCGCCAAGCTGGTCCGATCCGGATCTGGCGAATTGTCGATCACCGAGTTGCGCGACATCACCTCGGCGGTCGACGGGGTGGCGGACCTGCCGGTGGAGCGTCGCTCCATCGGCGCCCTGCGCACCTTCCTCAACAACACCGATCCCGAGGGCATTGCCGCACGTCTCCGACGATGGGAAAAGGGCGGCCCGCTCGGCTGGGTATTCGACAACGAGGCTGACGATATCGGCATCGGCGCCAGGTTCATCGGCTACGACATGACCGATTTCCTCGACAATGAGGAGATCCGCACGCCGTTGATGGCCTACCTGTTCTATCGGATCGAGCAGCTGATCGACGGGCGTCGCATCATCATTGTCATCGACGAGTTCTGGAAGGCGCTGCAGGACGAAGGCTTTCGTGATCTCGCCCAGAACAAACTCAAGACGATCCGCAAGCAGAACGGTCTCATGCTGTTTGCGACCCAGAGCCCGCGCGATGCCATCGTCTCGCCGATCGCCCACACGATCATCGAGCAGTGCCCGACACAGATCTTTCTTCCGAACCCGCGCGGCGACCGCGCCGACTATGTCGACGGCTTCAAGCTGACGGAGCGCGAATTCGAGCTCGTCTCGCGCGAACTCTCCGTCGAGAGCCGCCGGTTCATCGTCAAGCAGGGGCACAACAGCGTTGTCGCCGAGCTGAACCTCAACGGCTTCGACGACGAACTTGCCATCCTCTCCGGCCGGACCGCCAATGTCGAGCTTGCCGATGCTATCCGTTTGGAGATCGGCGAGGGACGGGAGGACTGGCTTGCCGTGTTTCATCAGAGGAGGAAGACAGCATGATCCGAACAGGAACGATGCGGCCATTGTTTGTATCGGCCGCTCTTTTGGCGTCGGCGATGCTAGCATCGGCGCAGGGCATCCCCGTCATCGATCAGACATCGATCGCCAAGCAAATCGAGAGCATCGCGCAGCTGAAGTCCCAGCTCGACGCCTTGAACCAGCAGCTCCAACAAGCCCAGCAGCTCTACGGCTCGCTGAACAAGATCACCAACATGGCCGACGTCGCCAACCTGCTGAACGATCCGTCGATCCGCAAGGCGCTTCCGCAGGACTTCAACGCGATCGAGGGGCTGTTCAAAGGTTCCGGCAGCGGCGTCTTCGGTAGTTCCGCTTCCAAATTCGTTCAAGACAATTCCACCTACCGCACCGATGCCGACGATTTCTATGCGCAGGAACTGTCGCGCATCCAGAACCAGAACGCCGGGCAGATGAGCCTCGGCCGGCAGATCTACGATGCGGCGACCAAGCGCATCGGCGGCATCGATGAGCTTCGCCAGAAAATCTCCGGTGCTGCCGACGCCAAGGACATCGCCGATCTGCAGGCCCGCCTCCAGGCCGAGACCGCCTTCTTGCAAGCCGACGTCCTGCGCATGCAGGGCCTGCAGATGGTCCAGCAGGCTCAGGTGCAGGTCGATGACCAACGCAAGGCTGAGGACTGGCGCAAGCGAATGGACACGATGGGAGCGGCGCTGAAATGAAGTGGCTTCTTTCTAGCGCGGCCATGCTTTTACTGGCGGCCTGCTCCCCACAGGCGGATAAGATTTACACCGTCGATGAGCTCATGGCGGACGATGGTCTGCTCGCTAGGATTATCGGCGAATGCCGTAACAATCCCGGAGAACTCCGCGATACGCCCAATTGCCGCAACGCCGAGGCAGCCGACGGCAAGCTGCGGCTGGAGCGGATGGGCAAATCGTTGGGAGGCTGACGATGTATCAGGTCTTCAGCTTCGTCGACGGACAGTTCAAGACACCGCTGGAAAACTTCATTTCCTCCGGCACCTCGAATATCGCCAACTGGGTCAGCGGCCCGCTGACGGCGGCACTCACCCTCTATGTCGTGCTCTACGGCTATCTCGTCCTGCGCGGCTCCGTGCAGGAACCGATCCTCGAATTCGCCTTCCGGGCGATGAAGCTCGCCATCATCGTCATGCTGGTGAGGAACGCCGGCGACTATCAGACCTACGTCACCAATATCTTCTTCGATGCGCTGCCGCGCGAAATCTCGCAGGCGCTGAATTCGGGCACGGCGCCGAGCGCGTCGACCTTCGACAGCCTGCTCGATAAGGGCCAGAAATGCGCCAAAGAGATATGGTCGCGGGGCTCCTGGCCTATCGATATCGTCACCGGCGTGGGCGGCCTACTGGTTATCGGCGGAAGCTTTCTTGTCGCGGCGATCGGTTATATAGTTTCGCTCTATGCCCGGCTGACGCTTGCCATCGTGCTGGCAATAGGTCCGATCTTCATCGCGCTCGCCATGTTCCAGTCGACCCGCCGGTTCACCGAATCCTGGATCGGCCAGCTCGTCAATTTCGTCATCCTTCAGGTCCTGGTCGTTGCCATCGGCTCGCTGCTGATCACCTGCATCGATACGACGTTTACGGCGATCGAAGGTTATAGCGACGTGCTGATGCGGCCGATCGCGCTCTGCGCCATTTGCGTCGCCGCACTCTACGTCTTCTACCAACTGCCCGGCATTGCTTCGGCTCTTGCGGCGGGCGGGGCGTCGCTCACCTACGGCTACGGCGCCGCCCGCGATGCGCACGAAAGCACGCTCGCCTGGGCGACATCCCACACAGTCAGAGCGGTCGGCCGCGGCGCGCGTTCCGTCGGCCGCCGCCTGACGCCAGGCCGGACCGAATGACGGTCACCAACGCTTCAGACAATTGAACAGGTTTTTTCGATGCTTCGTATCGTTTTGTCGTTTTTGCTGACCGCCGGTCTCGTAGGCTGCGGTTCGATTTCCCACCCGCTACCGAAATGTGATGGTTATTCCCGCCGGCCGCTGAACCGCGCCATGTGGCAATGGCAGGACAGTGGAGGCGAGCAGCCGGCGACCCGGGCCGTTCCCGCTGAGCCGACCAGTCACGCCGCCGCCTATGTGCCGGAACCATCTTCAGCCACACCGGCCGCTTTCGCGCATTTCGATGTCGCGAGCTCCTACCGTCCATGCGAGGGCGAGTGACATGGTGACCACGGATAACCTCAAAAGTTACTTCGACAAGGCCCGCCGATTCGATCAGGACCGGGTGATCCAGGTCGAGCGCTCCGCCCGCATCGCTTGGTTCATCGCTGCTTGCGCCGGTACGCTTGCTGCCGTTTCCGTCTTTGCCGTTGCCGGCCTCACGCCTTTGAAAACCGTCGAGCCCTTCGTCGTGCGGGTCGATAATTCCACCGGCATCGTCGATGTGGTTTCGGCGCTGACATCGACCGCCGGCACCTACGACGAGGCCGTCACCAAATATTTCGCGGCCAAATATGTCCGTGCCCGCGAAGGTTACGTCTGGAGCGAGGGCGAGGAGAATTTTCGCACCGCGGCGTTGCTATCGGCGCAGCCGGAGCAGACTCGATTTGCCGCAGTCTACCGCGGCAGCAATCCAGACTCCCCGCAGAACATTTATGGCCGCAGTGCCACGTCGCGGATCAACATTGTCTCCATCTCGCTGATCAACGCCAATGTGGCATCCGTCCGCTATATGAGGACGGTGACCCGCGGTGACGAGGTGCGCACGACGCACTGGGTTGCGACCCTGACCTTTTCCTATGCCAATGCCCCGATGTCCTCGACCGACCGGCTGATCAACCCGATCGGCTTCGTCGTCAGCGAATATCGCGCCGATCCGGAGGCGATCAATTGAAACCGCGTTTCCTTCTCCCGCTCATTCTGGTTACCGGTTTCTCTTCGGCGGCGCTCGCCCTCGAGACGCCACGCGGCGCCACGCAGGACAGCCGCATCCGTTTCGTCGACTACCAGCCCTATAACATCACAAAAGTCGTCGGCACGCTCCGGTCTTCCGTGCAGATCGAATTCGCCGCCGACGAGGAAATCGCTCATGTCGCCCTCGGCAACAGCGTCGCCTGGGAGGTGGCGCCGGCCGGCAACATCCTGTTCCTGAAGCCTCGCGAAAATCAGCCGGTGACGAATATCTCGGTCGTGACGACACGACGGGACGGCTCGACCCGCAGCTATCAGATGGAACTCACCGTCCGTGACGGCAGTGTTGAAGCCGGTCAGAACACCTATTTCTATGTGAAATATCGCTATCCCGCTGATGAAGCGGAGCGGCGCCGGCTGGAAGCATCTGCGCGCGCGCAGGCGGCACAAGCCGGCGAGGCCGATCGCGTGCTTGCCCTTCACGAAGCCTATGGACCGCGCAACTGGCGTTATTCGGCGCAAGGGTCCCAGGCGCTCGAACCGCAAGCGGTCTATGACAACGGCAAGGTCACGACCTTCGCCTTTGCCGGCAACCAGGAAATGCCGGCGATCTATATGGAAAACTCCGACGGCAGCGAAAGCCTGGTTCCGAAGTCAGTCGACGGCAATCTCGTCCTCGTTCACGCGATCAGCCGCAAGTTCATACTGCGCCGTGGCGGCGACGTGCTTTGCGTCTTCAACGAAGCCTACGATCGCGTCGGCACCAATCCCGAGACTAACACGACGTCACCATCGGTCGAGCGCGTCGTCAAAGTGCCGCCCGGCGCGGCGCAATAGGAGGCGTTATGGCCGAGGAAGAGATTACCCAGATTCCGGGCGAGCGCGCCGAGACGTCGGCCGGCGGCCGGCTCGACAATAACCCGATCCTCAAACGCGGCGCTGTCGCCTTGGCGATCGTCGTCTTTGTCGCGTTCGCTCTCTGGTCGATGCGAGGGCAGGACAAGCCGTCAGACGGTGCCCAGCCGGAGCGCGTTGTCATCCGGCAGACATCGGATTTCGAACCGGCGAAGGAGCCACAGCCGGTGGCGACACCGCCGCAGGTCCAGCTCCCGACGCCTGTCGCCGCCGAGCAGGCGCCGACCGACGGCGACAAGCTGCTCGATGCTGCCCGCCGTGCGCCGGTCATCGCCTATGGCGGCGAGAAATCGCCGGCAACGCGGCGGCAGGATCAGGGCGAGGCGTCGGATCAGGCCTCGAATTACGTGCCGCTCGGCGCCAATCCCGGCGGCTTCGCCTCGCAGGGCGAAAACGATGACCAGCGCTTCGACCGCTTGCTGACACCGACGCAATTGCAGGGATCGCGTGCCGGCACGTTGGGCAATCGTGATTTCATCGTCGCAATGGGGACATCCATTCCTTGCGTTCTCGAGACCGCGCTCTCCTCCGATCAGCCAGGGTTCACGAGCTGCGTCATCAACCGGGACGTTCTTTCAGATAACGGCCGCGTTGTGCTGATGGAAAAAGGCACGCAGATTGTCGGTGAATATCGCGGCGGTATTCGGCGTGGACAAAAGCGCCTGTTCGTTCTCTGGAACCGGGCGAAGACGCCGAAAGGCGTGATCATCACTTTGGCTTCGCCCGCAACCGACGCGCTTGGCCGGGCCGGCATCGATGGTTATGTGGACACCCATTGGTGGGAGCGTTTTGGCAGCGCGATGCTCCTGTCGATCGTCGGCGACGCCAGCTCTTATGCCAGCAGCCGGCTGCAGGACAGCGATGTCGACGCGCAAAACACCACCAGCGCCGGTCAGCAGGCGGCGGCGATCGCCGTCGAGCAATCGATCAACATTCCGCCGACGCTCATGAAACATCAGGGCGAGCTGGTTTCGATCTTCGTCGCACGCGACCTCGATTTCTCCACCGTCTACCGGCTTCGTGTGACCGAGCCCCGCAACCGCATCTACGACCGTGCTGCGCTTGGGGATTTCAGCCCCTCCTCGAAGCTCGTGACGAAATAGGTTCGGCAATGACTGAAGCTGCCGACTCCGGCGTCGTGCGCGAACTGCTTTCGCCGCTATCACGCTTTCTGCGTGACAAGACCCTCTACGAGGTCATCGTCAACCGGCCGGGACAGGTCGTCACGGAGGGGAGGGAGGGATGGCAGACCTATGAGATGCCCGAACTCTCATTCGACAGGTTGATGCGTCTCGCCCGCACGGTCGCGAGCTTCTCCAATCAGTCGATCGACGAGACGCGGCCGATCCTGTCGGCGACCCTGCCGGACGATGAGCGGATCCAGATCGTCATCCCGCCGGCAACGACGAAGGGAACCGTCAGCATCACCATCCGCAAGCCGTCCTCTGTGTCGCTGACCCTCGAGGATCTCGATCATGGAGGATTGTTCGCCGATGTCGCGCCTGTCGAAAGCGACGGGAGACGATTGGACCAAAGGCTGTTGGAATACTATCGGATCGGCGCCTACAAGGCGTTTCTGCGGGAGGCGGTGTTCGCAAGGAAGAACATCATCATCTCCGGCGCCACGGGGTCGGGAAAGACGACGCTGTCGAAAGCGCTGATCCGCCACATCCCGCAAAATGAGCGGATCATTTCCATCGAGGACACACCGGAACTGGTGGTCCCGCAGCCCAACCATGTTCGGCTCTTTTACTCCAAGGGCGGGCAGGGTCTCGCCAAGGTCGGCGCGAAGGACCTGCTCGAATCCTGCCTGCGCATGCGGCCCGACCGTATCCTGCTGCAGGAGCTGCGTGACGGGACGGCATTCTACTACATCCGCAATGTCAACTCCGGCCATCCTGGCTCCATCACCACGGTCCATGCCGACTCCGCCCGCCTCGCCTTTGAGCAGCTGACTTTGCTGGTCAAGGAGTCGGAGGGTGGTGGGGACCTCGAACGGCACGACATCCGCGAGATGCTGACGATCGCGATCGACATCATCGTCCAATGCAAGCGGATCGACGGCCGGTTTCGGGTGAGCGAGATCTACTATCGAGACGCCGCGACTGACCTCGGCCGCTCTTCGTCGGATCGAGCTTAACGGGTTGCGTCCGGGCCTCTAACAATTCTGTCGGTTTCGACCGTCAGTCCAATTGTGCGGCCTTCTCACGCAGGACCACTGAAAACGCGCGGAGCCCCTGATGGTCCAGTGCATCAATGAATTCGTGAACCGCCGGCACCGTCTTGCGTAAATTCAACCGGGCGCGCCTGATGCTGTCGATCAATGCGCTCTAAAAGGTGGATGGAGGCCCACGAGGAAATTGTCCGGCGATACGCAGGTCACCCCATGAGGCCGAAGCTCCGTGACAGGGAAATCCTTGAGATTCCACGTGACAATCACGGAAGCTTTTCCGGCGATGGCTGCAGCTAAAACATGACGATCATCGGGACCGGTAGCGAGAGGTTGGGGATGAGGATTTGGTGGTTACCGACATCGGCATCGGGCAAAACTTCCTTGATCCGATCACGGGTCGCTTCCAGACGGGAGAAGGGTATCTCGGGTGAGCCGATGGCCAGATTGCGAATCCACTCGGCGTGGATGTCGTCGGTCCAGCGTGCGTCGACGAGACCGTCGAAAGCACACTGGACCAAGACATTGCGTAAATGGAAAGGGTAGAGGACGCAGGCATCGTAGACCGCGACGGGCGGCTTAGAGGCCATGATTGACGATCAGATCCTCTGTGTCCTCGGCCAGCGCGTCGAGGCTTTTCTGGCGAGCATCGAGCTTGGCCTTGAGCGCAAGAACATCCTTCAACTTGGCTCGGCGGTGCTTGCCGACATAGCGGAAGGGCAGATCGCCGCGATCCATGCGCAGCACCACGAGAGGACGTGAGATGCCGAGGATGGTGGAGGCGTCGGTCGGGCTCAATTCCTGATCTTCCGTGAGCACGGCAACACGCTTGCCGCGCAACAGATGATCGAGGAGTGCTTCGACAGGTGCGAAAGCCGAGGCTGGAAGAGAAAGGGTTTGAAGCTGTCCACCTTCGCGGCGAATCCGCAGTTCCAGGTGGTCGCCCTCCGCCAGCTTTGGGATCGGCGCGACGGCCTTGCGGTCGCGATCCGACAATTCGGTAAATTGAAGAACATGGCTGGTCATGGCGAACACCTCTGACCATGTATATAGGGCAAGTCGCTCATAACTGCAATACCTGAAATATCCTCCGCTTTCCATCTCCGATTTCCGGGTGCCATAGGAGCGCGCGGCGAACGAGCTCGACCCGCCAACTTGAAGCGTGGGTTACCGCCAACGGCAAGCGCTCCGCTTCCGATGTGATCGTGCAATGCAAAGGGGCCGCCTCACCAACTATGCAGAAAAATAGGGCCGCTGGAAAACCAGGGCCCTTTAAGGTGTGAAGGTCAATAACCTCCAGAGGGGAACAGCTGATACGATGGCACTGGGAGGAAAACCATCGACTGCATCAACTTGAGGCAATATGCTCATATTTTGACCGCTTGGTAAAACATTTTTTGTGCAGTGCAGCTATGCAGAAATGGCAGAGAGTTCTCTGGGCCGATTTGACCGGGATATAGCTTCACGCATTCGAGATCGCCCGGGCGATGGCTTCCTTTTAGGGCGCCTACGTCGCTGACCAAGGAGGCTGGTGTGGATCATGGCAGCCGCGGCATTTCGCCGTCGGCCACACGCCAGATCCACGGCGTCATCTCGGCTCTCGCGGCGATCATCTCATTCAGTGCAACGTCATAGTCTTCGTCGGCCTTCGTCGGAACGATGAACATGGCGATCGGCGCTGGCTTTGCCTCCGGTAAGGTCACGGAGGCAATCGGCTGGTCGCGCGAAAGATCGAACCGGAGTCCTTTCACGCTTCTTCGCTTCAGGCTTGAGAGCCGCTCCAGGAGACGCTGTTCATGGATGGTTTCGAACGGGATCCAGTTCTCGTTGACCACCATCAGCGCCACTTCCTCGACCGAAGCTATCCCCGCTCCCGAAATGCCGAACGTGGCGATGCCGATGAGATGAAACCCCTCGTTGGATCGCCACAGTTCCAGTTCGGTTTCATATCGGGCATTCAACCGTTTCCACGCACCCTCATCGAGCATGAAGGGGAAAGGCAGGTGGCGCACCAGCATCTTCTGGCCATCGCGCGCTGAGGAAAATTCCTTTACCTCTCCGACGGTCATCATCAGTTTCCGCGGACCGGGACCGGTTAACTGGGCTCCGGCCAACATCGCTGCGCGCCTGGCGGAGATCCCTTCCTTGTCCTCCTGATGAAACACTTCCGGCACGAACAGGATGTCGCTAAGCGGACCGCCGCGGACAATCATCTGTCGCGCTGCGTTCAGCAGGCTGCTGCGGACGCGACCCCAGCCGCGTCTCCCAGCCCACAGCGCCGTCCATTCAGTCAGTTCCCCTGTCTCCCAGAGATAATGGAGCATGGCCTTGAGCGACAGCTTTTTCGGATCGTTTCGCACCGTTTCCGACGGCTCCGAAGATGAGGCCGAAGCCGATCGGTTCCCTCGTTTCGACAGCGAGAAATCGAGTTTCAGCACAGCCGCGCCCGTCGCTGCGTCGATCTGGATGGCATTGCCGATCAATGGACCAAGACCCGACAGCTCATATGGCGGTTCATAGGATGGGCAGCCGGGATCGTGATCTCGTCCTGAAAGCGGCATCCGTTTGATCAGGAATTGGCCATCCATCCGGGCGATATACATCGGCACCGGCGGTTGCCGACACGGGCAAAGTGGCCTGAGCTTCTGTTCGTAAGCGCGTTCGAGCTGCGGCAGAAACTCTGGAGAACTGTCGTCGAACGCCTGGTTGCCGATCAAAAACTGTCGCACGTCGTTCCTCCCTTGCCTGGCCAAAGGCTGATCGAGCCGTAAAAGGAAGGCGTAGCATGAGCTTCGCGGACTTTACTAGCGCAAAATAGTTAGTATGTAAATGTTACGGCCGCTGGGGCCGATTTCAACGCCAAGGCAGGAATGATCGTTAATTTTAATTTTTGGAGGCTGGAATGCACGTATCTTCTTTTGATAATTAGAAGTCAACGGTGCGTTGATTAGAAGTCAGCCGGTCAAAATGTAGAGGCTGCGCCAGCATGAAGTGAGTTCTAATCGCGTGCTACCCAGCCCTTCGAGCCGGCCGGCACTGAACCGCCGATCACCTTGCCGCCTTCCGACTGCCCGATGGCTGCCGGCGTCTCTACATCGCAGCTGACGCCGATGCGGCCGGCCGGCACCCTGTCCACGCGGCAGACGGGCCGGAACCGCGGCGCCTGACGCCGCGGCGAAGCGCCGGGCGGCGGAAGGGAGGTTTCTTGCTGTGCCAGGAATGGCGGGCCGCACGCGGCCCAAGCCAGGGGAAGAAACCTGAGCGACCCGCTGAAGGCCCGCCCGCCGCATGGTAAGGGTCGCCTCTCGGCAGGCCCGCGGGCGGGCGCCTACCCGTGCGGCGACCGGCAGAGACCTGCCATCCTGTAGGCCCTCACGCCCTCACCTTCCCCGTCCGGCTCGATCATGCGGGCAGAAAGGCCAGAGCGTTTCAGAACGAGCTGCGCCCTGAGATTAGCGATGAGCCGTTCCGGACTGAGCCGGCGCAGATCCTCGTTGAAGTCGCCGAACTCCGGGGCAAGCACTAGCGGCAGGATCCCCAGCGCCTACGTATCGAGGGATTGAGCTACCGCGCCCAATCGCCGTCAGGCCGCGAGAGGCGCGGCCCAAATCCGACGGAGACCATCTGAACCTATGTCTTCCCATCGACGACGCCTTCGAGCCCCGCCCCGCCTCGTCCCCAACCGACCGTTTCATCTACGAGATGCAGATCTACGGCCATCGCCCCTTCCAGGATGAACCGGACCCGCGTCCGCTGCCGGAGGAGCCGGTCGTCCAGTCGGCGCTGACCGCCATGTTCGATGCTCTATTCGAAATGCTCGGCGATACCCGCCTGGAGCCCGATCTCGAAGACCTCCTGTGGTCGACGGTCAATCTCTTCCACCGCGCCGGCGAGCGCATCCAGCGGGAGCTTCAGCGTAATGAGGATAGCCAACGCAACGGTCAGCGCGAGCAGGACGGCTCGGAGGTCAAGAGTGTCGAGTTGGAGCGCCTCGTTGCCGAAGGCATCACGCTGCTTGAGCGCCGCAATGCCTTCGAGTTCATGCGCGCCTATGCGGGCGACCACTTCGAAGCCAATGCGGCTCGGCATGGCGGCCGCGGACGGGCTCCAAGGTCAGCCACGCCAACATGACCGCGGCGATGATCGACTCCAGAGACTTTCCATCCGCCCGCCGGCGCGCCGAGACCGAAGTGCTGATCCCGGCAGGCACCAAGATCGCCTTCGGCGGCGGCATCGACTACAATGATCACGAACGAATCTGGGCGAAACTCGATCAAGCCCTCGCCAAATATCCCGACATGGTGCTGCTGCACGGCGGCTCGCCGAAGGGCGCCGAACGTATCGCTGCCTGCTGGGCAGAAGCGCGCAAGGTGATACAGATCGCCTTCAAGCCGAATGGACGAAGCACGCCAAGGCCGCACCGTTCCGCCGCAATGACGACATGCTCTCGGTCATGCCGGCTGGCGTCGTCATCTTCCCCGGCTCCGGCATTACCGGCAATCTTGCCGACAAGACCCGCCGACTTGGCATCTCCGTTTTGGCAAGCGGCGGGAGATGGCGCGTAAGCGCCATCTGTCCATACGGCTGAAGGAGATGCTTGCATTTCGCAAAAATTGTGTACACATTTGCCGCTGAAACGGAGCTTCGCCATGACCCAATCTCGGCAGCAGATACCATCTCCCCGCCGTGTCGGCGTGCGGGAATTTCGCGGCAACCTGACGTCTTTCCTCAAGCAGGTCGAAGACGGCCAGCGGTTCGTCCTGACGTCGCATCACAAGGTTGTCGCCGAAATCGGCCCGCCGTCAGCCGGCGTCGTCATGCGGAAACCAGGCGCGTTGCGCGGAAAGATCAAAGTTGCCGATGACTTCGATGGTCTGCCGGCGGATGTTCTGAAGTCCATGGAAGACGGGACGTGAGGCTGCTGCTCGATACACATGCCTTGCTGTGGTGGCTGAACGACGACGAGAAGCTAGGGAACCATGCGCGTCGCCTTATTGGCGATCCCGAGAATGATGTCCTCGTCAGTGCTGTCTCCCTTTGGGAAATCACTGTGAAGCTGCGCATCGGCAAACTTGATGCCGATATCGAAGAGATTGTTGCGATTTTGCCGGATCAAGGTTTCGACCGGCTGGATATCTCGGACGCGCATCTTATCGCTCTCGCTGCTCTTCCACTTCATCACCGCGATCCTTTCGATCATCTGCTCATGGCGCAAGCCGTGGCGGAGGGAGCGTATTTGGTTTCGGACGATCAAAATGTCGCGCTTTATGGCATTCCGTTTGTGACTTGCTCCGATCCTGTTGCCTTGTGATCTCACCGAGCTTGGCTCCGCGGATGAAGCCGGCTCACATCGTTCCGGTTGCGTGTTTGCCAATGGCGATGTACCTGGCGACCCATCGGCGGCTCAGGTGCTTGGGAGCGGGCACGTTTGGGGAAGATCACTCATTCGACGCCCGCGTGAACAGCTTCACCCGGGATTGGAGCACGGTCTGCAGACGGCAATGCGGTGCCGCGGCGACCTCGCCGATCAGCAGAAATGTTATCGAGGTGCTCACAGCCTGCCGCAGCCGGGAGCGGGCGAGGGTATTATGTTGATCGACATGCGGGCGAAGCGTCCGTGGAGTGTGCGGCCAATATCCCCCAGTGCTTGGACCGGGAGGCCATGGTTTGTTGTCTCCTTCGATTGCCCCGAACCATTCCCGTTTTATATCGCTCGTATAGACGACCGCCTGCTTTGGCGGCCAACCCCTGAAGGGGTAAGACTCGCCCGAAATTTTTGCAAATTCGATTTCGGTTCGTTTATCCTGGTGGAAAATAGAATTTTGCAAAATTTTCAGGCGAGCTGACCGCAGCAGGTCGGCCGTCTCTTCGTGCGCCATCGGGAATGGTCCCGAGCAACCGAAGGAGACAACAACCATGGCCACCACGATCGCAACGCTCACGCAGAAGACCGACGGCATCCTCGAAGGCGTCTTCGCCACGATCCGGGTCAACGCCCCGATCGCCATCGTCCCAAATGCCAGCAAGGCAAGCGAAGAAGCGCCCGACTACCGCGTCATTCACCGCAAGACGGGCTTCGAGATCGGCGCCGCCTGGAACCGCATCGCGCGGCAGACCGGCGAGGAATACCTCTCAGTGAAGCTTGAGGCTCCCGAGATCGGTGTGATCTTCGGCAATCTCGCACCGGCACCCGGCGGCGATCCTAGCAAGAAGGTGATCCTCTGGAACAGCCCGAACTGAAGAACAAAGCGAGCGGCCTCGAGCAATCGGGGCCGGCTTCGCCGTATCTCAGGTTTTGCGCGCAATAGCGGGATTGAAAGCGGGCATCGAGCCCGCCTTCAATCCTCCTGTCGTGCCACACGAGACCAAGGACCCTGTCTGCTCAGATACTTGAAGTCTGCCGTGAGGCTCGTGCCGCCTCAAGGACTTCGCGGCCCCTCCAATTTTCAGCCGGCGCCCTGAAGGGCACCGTCAGAAAATCGGTTCCTCCGCTCGCCGGCTCCGCCGGTCGCTGACGCGATCCTTGACCCGGCCCGATCCTCACGACCCCGGGCGTCATCTTTCACATTTCAGGAGACGACGACGATGACGATTGCACTCGAAATTCAGGTTGAGGAACTGCGGGCCGAGCTCAGGAACGCCGATCCGGCTGAGCGCCGCCAGATCGAAGCGGAGCTGGAGATCGCTCGGGCCGAACTGAGGGTAGCGATCGCCGAGCAGGAGGGCGCCATCGACGCCGCGCCACCCTTCTGAGGCGGCGTTTGCCTCCTCGCCTGGGCCGGTACGCCGGATCGACCGGCGCGTCGACCCGAAGCTGCGCTTCACGCCGATAATTACCGGCAAGGACCAGGAAGACTTCCGCGGACAGCCCGGACCATGGGTTCCCGTCCGACATTTGTGTTCGGCCTATAGCCGCGCGCCCGTTTTGATCGGAGAAGTTCGAGGAACATACGGACTGCATCCTCCTCTCTGTCGAAGTGATGCACCATGGCTTGTCCGATCGTTCCGATGCGTCCCCATCGCCGCGTCAGGCATGGTGTGCCGAACAACGTCGGTTCGATTGCGAGCGCGTAGAAGCGCGCCATGTTTTTCGTCGCGTCCCTGCGTTCGATGTAGAGCTGATAGGGTTGAGTGAGCATGACGGAGAGTCGCCTCTTCCAGCTTTTGCGTCTAACGACACTTATGAATCGGTCGGCCCACACCGATTCATTTTTGTGATGATCGTTGAAGCCGAAGATCATGGATTTGGGCGAGCCGGCCAATCGGCGGCCGGGTGCTATTCGCTCCGCTCACGGAGCCCGAACACCGTCTCCGCCTCCGGTCACGCCCCCTCTCGCGGAATGACGTGAGCGAATTGCCCAGCCGCAGGGCGGCGGTTCTATCCTCGACACCTCCTGCCGGCTCACGCCGGAAACGGTCGCGTCCCCTTCGGGTCCGCGGGTCTCTTCTCTCTCTGACGTCCAATTTTACTCCAGCAAATCCGGCGTCAAGGACGGCGCGTCTCCCCCAATTTTTCCGCTGCTGCGTTTCACTGCGCTCTGGAAAAATCGGTTCCCCCGCTTGCGAGCCGCGTTCCGCGGTCCTTGACCCCTCTTTGCAAGAGAGTGGCCGATCTCCGTCATCAACGAAGGAGATCACATTATGACAACCGATCAGAACCTTATACTCTACACCAAGTTTGCCGGCTTCCGGCTCGTCGTCCTGGCAAACCGCTTCGGCTGCGACAGCGATTTTTCGCGAGAGCTTCACGATCGCCTGGTTGAGGGGCTCGACGCGGCAATCGATCGGATCAGCGTCATCATGGAATTGGAACGAAGTGTTCTCATCGGGGAGGATGAATTCGCCGAATATCAGCTGGAGGGCGAGATCGAGATTTTCGGGCGCTTCACTATCAATCTGCTGGACGAACTCGAAATTGATTACGACACGCATGAATTCCGCGTCAACGGCGGCGATTGGATGAGCGCTTGGGCTGCCGACGACACTGGCGTCGATATCAACTATCCTGAGCTCGTTGCGCTGATTGCGGACGAACTCGGCTCGCTGGCGCCGATCATCAAGGATATCACGTTGGCAACTCGCATCCCGGTCTATGCGGGGCGCGTCGTTTGGTCATGGTGGTAGCAGCACCATCTCACATACTGAGAGGCGACAGACGAGGTTGCCTCTCAGTTGCCGATGGCCCTCAAGTGAGCCGAGGAAGGACGGCTGCGAAGTTTCACAACAATCGCAGTAATGTTGTAAATGCTCTAAATTCCAGCGATAGCAAGGAAGCCCAATGCCGAAGCCAAGCGGGACGTATTCAACCAGTGACCTCTCACGTAAATCCGGCGACATCATCGCCGAGGCGCTGCGTCATCCGGTGACGATCACCCAGCGGAACAAACCCCGGCTGGTTCTCCTCAATATCGAAGATTATCAGCAACTGATCAGGCAGGCAGACCGACGCACCGTCGGCACTATCGAAACGATGCCCGATGAGCTTTTTGCCGAACTCGAAAACGCCGTCGACGCCTATGCCGGCGAGGACGAGGTGGGCCGCTGATAAAACCACGATCATAGCACCGGTTTGACGAAACGATTGACCTTCGCTGCCTGATCCATCTCCTTTCGCCGGAAGTAGATCGCCCGGCCGCAGCGGATCGGACTATGCCCCTGGACGATGATGATCTGCTCGTCCTTCCTCATCGACTGGGTGATCTCGTGCGGCATGATCAGCGGCCGGCGCTGGAAGTTGACGTTCTCGGATCTCCTGGATGCATTGTTCTTCGTGTCCCAGCCGATGTTGCGGGAACTGCCCTTCACCTCCACCGTCATCTCGCCACATTGCGCAGAGAGGTTGCGCGCCGTGTCGAGCGCCTTGATCGCTGCGTAAGAGGCGAAAGCGCAGCCATCGATCCATGACGTCGCGCCATCCTTCCCGAAATGCCGCTCCAACTGCCCGACCGACTGGTACATCAACATCATCGAGATGCCGTACTTGCGGCCGCGGTCGCGCGCCTCCTCGAGCACCCTCATGTAGCCGAGCAGATCGACCTCATCGAGCATGAACAGCGCCCGGCGCTGGAAGGCGCCGTCGGCCTGCACCATGGCGTTGATGAGCGAGCCGATGATCACACGAGCGATGCCCGGATAGGAGCGCAAGATCGATGCGGAGATGTTGAGGAAGACGTCCTTCTTGCCCGAAACGATATCACTCGATTTGAAGGCATTGCCGCAGACGAGCGCGGCATAGCTGTCGAGCGACAGCCACTGGGTATCCTTCGATGCTGTGGAATAGACGCCCGAAAACGTCTGCTCGGTCATGTTGGTGAAGACGCCGAGCGTTTCGCGGATGAAGGCCGAACCGGAATGCTCCTGAATGTCGCGCAGCATAGCGAGCACCGAGGGCTCCGGTTCGGAAACGATCTGGCGGAGACTGCGCAAGCTTCGCCGGCCCTCATATTCGGGCGAGAGCATCACATGGGCGAGCAGACCGGTCAGGAGGTTGTGCGCCTGGTTCTGGAAGTAGGATCCCGTCGAGCTTTCGAAGCGAAGGCTTTCCGACAGCAGCATATGGGCAATGCCGACGATGTCCTCTTCCTTTTGCTTGGATGCTTCGATCCCGTCGAGCACGTTGAAGCCCATGATCGGGTTCGTCGGATCGAGCACCATGACCTCGCGCCCGAGCGCATTGGTGCGGTGCTCGACGACCATGGGCGCGACCTCAGTGGAAGGATCGAGGCAGATCATGGGTCCGGTATATCTGAGCGCCGTCGGCACGACGTTGCTGGTCGTTTTGTATCCGCCCGATCCCGCGAAAAACAGCATATGGGTGGAATCGAAGTCCTGTCTGTAGGTGAGCAATGGCGCCTTCCCGCCCTGTCCCCATGTGCTGCGATCGTTTACATCGAAGGGAAGCGCATGGATGATTTCCTTGTCGACCCGATAACGCTCGCCGACCACGATTTCCCCATCCGGCGGGAACAGCTTTCCTGCTGCCGCCATCGGCAGCCAATCGGCATCTCCAAATATTCCACGCCGGGCACGCTTGATTTCATCTGGCACGACGACGGAGATGCGGGCGGACACCGCCACTGCCATGAAGCCGGCGACGGCAGCAATGACTGCGGCCATATCAAGATAGGACAGCGCTCGATCCCACGGAACGACCCGGGCCTGCACAGTAGGTGCAAGCCGGCCGAATTCGCGCAGCGCATAGAAGGCGGCAACGCTGAGAAAACACAAAAGACTTGCCATGGCGACCGGCCTTCGCCGATGCAGCGGCAAGACCCACACGGTCAGAAGTCCGGCAAGAGGTCCGAACAGTAGAGGCGGTACAGGTGCTGCCCGCAGGAACCAGTGTTCTATCTTCCCGGACATGCCGGCGGCGAGTCCCGGCCATCGCCAGCCAACAATGTAGATTGTGATCGTGGTGACGGCGATCGGTACCAAAACGAGTAACAGGCTCGGATGCGGTTTCCCTCTTAGGCCCATCTTACTTTCTCCTCGAGATGCGATGAACCGTTCCTCAGCGAGGGGGCCTTGAAAGCCTCTTCGCCGATATCGCGCAGCCGCCGATGCTCGATGGAGCCTGGGACGAGCCTTGCCATTTCTATGAGGCCGCCGAGCAGGAACGCCCGATCCGCCTTCGATAGCCCGGCTTTGACGACGATCCCGCCGAGCAGGATCTTTTCGCGCGTGTCGCGCTTGCGCTCAGCCGTCATTTGGAACCTGCCCCTGCGCTCCAGCGCCGCTATCTGCTGGTCGACGCGTTTGAGGAGTGGGGCCAGCGGCGCCTTTCCTTTCCCCCTTCCGAAATCGCGCGGCGATTTCCTCGATGATCCGATCGACCTCCTCGTCGGCGATCTCCATCTCCGCCAGCCCGGTTCTGGTCGCGGCGCGGGCAAACCGCTCGGCCGATTTAACTATCAACAATCGTTTGCGTTCGCGCAGCTTTTCGATCTGGGCGTCGAGATCGGAAATCGATGATTTTGTCGCCATTCCTGGTTCCTTTTCTGCTTTGATGTCGAAGGTGCGATTATACTAACTAGAATAAAACAGTAAAATGCGCTACCGTGCAACCAGAAAAGCGGCATCGGCCCTTCGGTCCGATCTGTTTGAGGGCGCAATATACGTCGCTGTCGCGACGTGCTTGGGCCAGTCTGGAGACGCCAGTGGCGATCATGTTCGTCAGAGCGCAGGTGATCAGCAGGGGATCGGGACGCAGCATCGTCTCGGCTGCCGCCTATCGCCACCGCGCCCGGATGATGGACGAGCAGGCGGGAACGTCGTTCAGCTATCGCGGTGGGGCGGGCGAACTGATGTATGAGGAACTGGCGCTGCCGGATGAGATCCCGGATTGGCTGCGGTCGGCGATATCAGGTCAGTCCGTCAGCAAGGCCAGCGAAGTGTTTTGGAATGCCGTTGACGCCTTCGAGACGCGGGCAGATGCGCAGCTCGCCCGCGAACTGATCATCGCGCTGCCGGAGGAGCTGACGCGGGCCGAGAATATCACGCTGGTGCGCGAATTCGTCCGCGACAATCTCACCTCGAAAGGAATGATCGCCGACTGGGTCTATCACGACAAGGACGGCAACCCGCACATCCACCTGATGACGACGCTCCGGCCGGCGACGGAGGAGGGGTTCGGGGCAAAGAAGGTTCCAGTGCTTGGTGAGGGTGGCAAGCCGCTGCGTGTCGTCACGCCGGACCGCCCGAACGGCAAGATCGTCTACAAAGTCTGGGCGGGCGACAAGGAAACGATGAAAGCGTGGAAGATCGCCTGGGCGGAAACGGCCAACCGGCATCTGGCGCTGGCCGGACATGACATCCGCCTCGACGGTCGCTCCTATGCCGAACAGGGCCTCGACGGGATCGCGCAAAAACATCTCGGGCCGGAGAAGGCGGCGCTGGCGAGGAAGGGCAGGGAGCTCCACTTCGCGCCGGCCGATCTCGCCCGCCGCCAGGAGATGGCCGATCGGCTGCTTTCAGAGCCGGAGCTTTTGCTGAAGCAGCTCGGCAATGAACGCTCTACCTTCGACGAGAGGGATATCGCCAGGGCGCTGCACCGTTACGTCGACGATCCCACCGATTTTGCCAACATCCGCGCCAGGCTGATGGCGTCGGACCAATTGGTCATACTGAAGCCGAAGGAGATCGAGGCAGAGACAGGAAAGGTGTCGGAGCCCGCGGTGTTTACGACGCGGGAGATGCTGCGCATCGAATACGACATGGCGCAGTCGGCGCGGGTTTTGTCGGAGCGTCGCGGCTTCGGTGTTTCCGAGCGGAATGTGACGGTGGCGATCGAACGCGTGGAGAGCATCGAGAGCGGCGATCCCAAAACTCCGTTCCGGCTCGATGCAGAGCAGGTCGATGCTGTCCGTCATGTCACCGGTGATGGTGGCATTGCCGCTATTGTAGGCCTTGCCGGCGCCGGCAAATCGACGCTGCTTGCTGCCGCACGTCTTGCCTGGGAGGGCGAGGGACACCGGGTGATCGGTGCAGCCCTTGCCGGCAAGGCCGCAGAAGGGCTGCAAGACAGTTCCGGCATCAAGTCGCGGACACTTGCCTCCTGGGAACTGGCCTGGGCCAATGGCCGCGATACGCTCCATCGCGGTGATGTGCTGGTGATCGACGAGGCCGGCATGGTGGCCTCGCAGCAGATGGCCCGTGTGCTGAAGATTGCCGAGGAGGCTGAGGTAAAGGTCGTGCTGGTCGGCGATGCGATGCAGCTGCAGCCGATCCAGGCCGGTGCTGCCTTCCGGGCAATTACCGAACGCATCGGCTTTGCAGAGCTTGCCGGCGTGCGCCGCCAGCGTGAGGCCTGGGCACGTAATGCCTCGCGGCTGTTTGCCCGCGGCGAGGTCGAGAAGGGCCTCGACGCCTATACCCAGCAGGGCCACCTGGTCGAGGCGGGCACACGCGAGGAAACGATCGACAGGATTGTGGTCGATTGGACAGAGGCACGCAAACACGCAATCGGTCGCTCGATCTCCGAGGGCAGGGATGGCCGTCTTCGCGGTGATGAACTGCTGGTGCTCGCCCACACCAACGACGATGTCCGCAAGCTCAACGAGGCGCTGCGTGAGGTGATGGCCGGCGATAATGCCCTCGGCGAAAGCCGCAGCTTCCGGACCGAGCGCGGGGCGCGAAAATTTGCCGCCGGCGACCGCATCATCTTCCTGGAGAACGCCCGCTTCCTCGAGCCGCGGGCCAAGCACTCCGGGCCGCAATATGTCAAGAACGGCATGCTCGGCACGGTCACCGCGACCGGCGACAAACGCGGCGATCCGCTGCTGTCGGTTCTGCTCGACAATGGCAATAAAGTCGTCTTCGGCGAGGACAGTTATGACAATGTCGACCACGGCTATGCCGCAACGATCCACAAATCTCAAGGGTCGACCGTCGACCGCACCTTCGTGCTCGCCACCGGCATGATGGACCGGCATCTGACCTATGTGTCGATGACCCGGCATCGCGACCGCGTCGATCTTTATGCGGCGAAAGAGGATTTTGAGCCGAGACCGGAATGGGGACGCAAACCGCGTGTCGATCATGCCGCCGGTGTCACCGGCGAGCTTGTCGAAACCGGCGAAGCCAAATTCCGGCCCGAGGACGAGGATGCCGACGACAGCCCCTATGCCGATGTCAGGACGGACGACGGAACCGCCCATCGGCTCTGGGGCGTCAGCCTGCCGAAAGCGCTCGACGATGCCGGCATCTCCGACGGCGACACCATCACGCTGCGCAAGGATGGTGTCGAGCGGGTCAAGGTCCAGATTGCCATTGTCGACGAGGAGACAGGTCAGAAGCGTTACGAGGAGAGGGAAGTCGACCGCAATGTCTGGACGGCCAGACAGATCGAAACCGCCGAAGCGCGTCAGGAGCGCATCGAACGGGAAAGTCATCGGCCGGATGTGTTCAGCCGTCTCGTCGAACGCTTGTCGCGCTCCGGTGCCAAGACGACGACGCTCGATTTTGAGAGCGAGGCGGGCTATCGCGCCCAGGCGCAAGACTTCGCCCGGCGCCGCGGGCTCGATCATCTCTCGCTTGCTGCCGCCGAGATGGAGGAAAGCCTTTCCCGGCGCTGGACGTGGATTACCGCAAAGCGAGAGCAGGTGGAAAAGCTCTGGGAGCGGGCAAGCGTGGCGCTCGGTTTTGCCATCGAGCGGGAACGGCGCTTCGCCTACAACGAGGCGCGAACTGAATCCCACACCATCGCGAGCGCAAGCGCTGGCGAACCACAGTATCTGATCCCGCCGAGCACGTCCTTCGTTAGGAGTGTCGAGGCGGATGCGCGGCTGGCGCAGCGTTCGTCACCGGCCTGGACGGAGCGGGAAACGATGCTGCGACCGCTGCTTACTAAGATCTACCGGGATCCGGATGCAGCACTTGTCGCCCTGAATGCGCTCGCCTCGGACACCGGCACCGAACCCCGCAGGCTCACTGCTGATCTTGCCGCAGCACCCGACCGGCTCGGCCGGCTGCGTGGCTCCGAGCTGATCGTCGACGGAGGCGCGGCGCTTTCCGAGCGCAAGGTCGCAAAGGCAGCCCTGGAGGAACTGCTTCCCCTGGCCCGGGCCCATGCGACCGGGTTCCGCCGGAATGCCGAACGGTTCGAAATGCGTGAGCAGACGCGGCGCTCCTACATGTCATTATCGATCCCGGCGCTTTCCGAGCGCGCGATGGCGCGCCTTATGGAGATCGAGGCGGTGCGCAACCGGGACGGGGACGACGCCTATAAGAGCGCCTTTGCGCTTGCCGCCGAGGACCGCTCGGTCGTGCAGGAGATCAAGGCGGTCAGCGAAGCGTTAACGGCACGCTTCGGCTGGAGCGCATTCACCGCGAAGGCGGATGCGGTTGCTGAACGCAATATGACCGAGCGTTTGCCGGAAGATCTGACGGCCGGCCGGCGCGAGGAGCTGGCCCGGCTGTTCGAAGCGGTCAAACGTTTTGCCGAGGCGCAGCATCTCGCCGAGCGGCAGGATCGCTCGAAGATCGTCATGGCTGCCAGTGTTGTTCGGGGCCAAGAGACAGAGAACGGACCGGGGAAGGAGAATGTCGCCGTGCCGCCGATGCTTGCTGCCGTCATCGTGTTCAAGACGTCGGTCGACGATGAGGCTCGATTGCGGGCGCTCTCCAACCCTTTCTATCGCCAGCAGCGTGGCGCATTGGCCAACGCCGCGACAATGATCTGGCGCGATCCGTCGGGCGCCGTCGGCAAGATCGAGGAGCTGCTCCGGAAAGGCTTTGCTGCTGATCGAATCGCCGCCGCGGTGACCAATGATCCGGCCGCCTATGGGGCTTTGCGCGGTTCTAATCGCCTGCTGGACCGGATGCTGGCGTCCGGCCAGGAGCGGAAAGAGGCGATGCGGGCCGTGCCGGAAGCTGCAGCGCGCCTGCGCGCGCTCGGTGCGGCCCACCTCAATGCCCTCGATGCCGAACGCCAGGCTATCACGGACGAACGGCGGCGCATGGCGGTTGCCATTCCAGCTCTTTCGAAAGCTGCGGAAGAGGCTTTGGCGCACCTGACGGTCGAGGTGAGGAAGGACAGCAGGAAGCTGAGTGTTTCCGCCGCTTCCCTCGAGCAGGGCATTGCCCGGGAGTTTGCCGCTGTCAGCCGAGCGCTCGACGAGCGCTTCGGTCGCAATGCCCTCGTCCGGGGTGACAAGGATCTTGTCAACCGCGTGCCGCCGGCGCAGCGTCGAGCTTTCGAGGCGATGCAGGAGCGGCTGAAGGTCCTGCAGCAGACTGTCCGTCTGCAGAGCAGTGAGCAGATCATAGCGGAGCGGCGCCAAAGGGCTGCTAGCCGCGCTCGCGGCATCAACCTCTGAGACTCGAAGAAAAGCGGGGGGACGAAATGGTTGGTCGATTGGAAAAGCACTACGACCCGATTGTCCCGAGATCGATCTTCCTTTGGGTGGCGGAGCGGTCGAAGCTACTGTTCGTCCGTTCCGCAGCGGTCGTTGTAGAGGCGATTGCAGGTTTCACCAGATCGGGTGCCGTCTGCGTGAAGCCACTCTATAGCCCCCTCGGACACGGACGTGGCCAGAAACAAGCCTGCTTCCAGCAGCGCGCGGATGCCACAGAAAGTGACGAGGTCTCGCGCTGAGACCGTGAAGAACAGGCTTTCACTGGTCGGCCTTATGATCGCGCCTCCACCTTCGAAAGCTAGAAACCTGTCAGGTCCCACGGAGACGAGGGATTGGTAGAAGTCCTCGATTTGCGTGCAGATCTTGTCGGCAACGTGCTGCGTGCGCGTGATTGCGACACACGCTTCGGCGACGTGCACGCACTTTGGAACATCTTCCTCACCCGCGAATGATGGCGCTCGTGGCAGGACCAGATGCGCGTTGCACGGCGGGCTCAGCTCAACGAAGTGACGGACTTCGCCAATCGATTTCTTCATGCTGTTCCTGCCTATTTGGAGAAAAAAGGCTTTTAGAGGTGGCAAAGCGCTGAGGGCTGCTCAACGTGATGGAGCGCTTTCTGCTGACGCGAACGTTGTTCCAGTTGAGGCTCGTGAAGACGTGACGCAGTTGCGCTTACGCGACGGTGAAGATGAGGAATCGCTAAAGGGTCCAAGATCGCCCCGATAGCCGCCTTGCTTCGGATTCCGGGTAAAGGCGGTAGGGAAGGTCCGCATAGACATATTCTGCCGGAATCGCGGGTGGGGACAGCTTCGATAGGAACAGGTCGAGATTCTCCCGACTGTTGCTGGAGACAAGCGTGTAGAAATTGCCGCTGTTCCAGGTGACGAATGAGTGTCCAAAGAACCGGCGTAGTGTTTCGCTCATCTCCGAAAGGGTGACTTCGTTTCGATCCATTCGCGTTAGCACCGTCTCTTCCTTGGCGCGAATATCTGACGCGCTGAAGAAGCGAGCTTTGAAGCTATGGTCCTTCTGGCGTTCCCGCCGCCGATATTCCTCGGCGTCTTCATGCCTGAACTTCTCGACGAACATGAAGAGCCCGTTGGTCTTGAGATGCTGCGAGACGAAACGGATCTGATCGAAGCGATTTGGCGAATACATCTGGAAAGTCGTGTCCTCGAGGATGATATCGAAACCGCTGCCAAACTTTCGGAGCTCCACGTCTTCTTGGACCCTTTGCGATGTCAAATAATGAAATGGTCCGTGAAAAAACATGGCATGAGGAGGAACGCCATAGGCATAGAAGCTTCTAAGGTTTTCGACGTTGGGACTGCATGACAGTGTTTCTATCCTGCCCTTGCCAAGTTCGCCGATCACACGAGCCATCGTCCCCTCGGCTGTACCTAGCGTGTAGAGTTGCAGTTGACCCTTTCTGGCCCGCGCGTATTTGAGGATCGCGCCGCCTATGCGGCACTCCTCTTCGAGGCGGTAGGGTATGCTGCTCAAGTAGTGCTTATCGAATGGACCTCGGCGCAGCGGATGAAGGGCTGAAAAGCGCCTGAACGTCATGTCCACTGGGAACAAGCGGCGATCGAGCTCAGGCGGACGGATAGGCATTCCGGCCTCACCGGATGCGGTGGTCGAAAAAAACTCAGAAAGCTCGTTAAGGCGAGGGGCACGGTCGCACTCCTCAATGAAGTCGGCAAATTCACGCATGCGAAAGCCTGCCTTTCTCTCGCACCATCGCGTTTTTGGGGTTCAGGGGGAAATCGCGCATCCCGAAAAGATTGTGCCGTCAGCGATGATGTCGGCAGAAGATGATCGCGAACGTCATCTTTTCGCATCCACGATTTTGATTGGTTTTCATGAAATTGACATGAAATTCGACCTGAGGTTAAAGCCTGGCTTGTTGACAACTTGGGGTGAGGTAGGGTCGCTACCACACCGGTTTTTCAGGGGAGCAGCTTTCGAGTGGGGATCATTCCATCAATTCACCCCGAGAGGATGAAGAAGTCACAAGGGGAGATCATCCTTCACCAGCAAGGCCTTTGGAGCCATGCCCGCGCAGATGTCGTTCGCCGGCGCAGTCTCGGGCGACAGGTTATCGACGTTGTCGCGGATGACCACCTGATCTTCCTCAACATAAGGGGTACGGCGGCATCCGGCGAAAATTTTGTGGACGGACGAAGAGTCGAGTTCAGTCCGCGTCCAGACGGCTCGCTTGTTTACATTCCGCCCGGTTGCCATTGGAGCGGTTGGGATGAAGGCGATGCTGAGGGTTGTTATCTTATGATAACCGTGACGCAGGATTTTTTTTCCAACCTCACGACCAAGCTCCCGCGCGTAGGCACCTTACGTCCGGAGCTTGGATTTAGAGATCTGCCGATCCAATGCTTGGCGCGGCAGATTGCCGGAGAACTTTCACACGACGATTCCGTGGGGAGTCTGATCGTTGAAGGGCACCTCGCGGCTATCTTCGGACTTCTGCAGCGCCGCTCCGGCACATCTGGCAGATTGTCTCGAGGAGGATTGTCGCCTACGGTTCTCAAGCGCGTAATAGGGCGAATTGAAGCTCACATTGATCGACCTCCGAGCGTGCGCGCTCTGGCTGAAGAGGCGGGATTGACCTACGAGCATTTTTCCCGCGCTTTCAAGCAGTCGCAAGGCTCGACGCCCTATGGCTTCTATAACCAACGCCGTCTTGAACGCGTGACCGACCTTCTCCGCACGACTGCGATCAGCGTGACCGAGATCGCCATCGCCTGTGGCTACTCCAGCGGGAGCCACCTCTCGACCAGATTTCGCCGAGAGACGGGATTTTCCCCTGCCGAGTACCGGGCGCTCTGGAAAGAATAGCTGGTTCTGGACGAGAGATAATATCAATTTCATGAAAGCCGCCAGCTCTTCAGAAGAATAGCATGTCCCCATGAACCTGCCAGTAGGGAGTTTGGATGAAGTGGGCGCAACAGAAAACAGCGGCATAGGGTGTTATGCCTCTCGCGGCATCTATCTCTTCTGTGTTCTGGCGTCGGCCATTGGCCGGAATGTCTACTTCGTGCTGGCGGCATGGGCTGCGACAGATGTCAGCAAGAGCGCGAGCGCTCTAGCTATCCTTTTGGCGCTCGGCAGTGCCGCCGAGTTGCTCACCAGCAATGTTGGTGGGGTTCTAGTTGATCGATTTGATCGTCGCTTCGTCTGTATCGCTTGCGATTTATCCAGGTTGATCCTCATATTTTCAACTGGTATTGGTCTCTCGTTCGGTGACCCACTTGGTGTTCTTTGCCTATCGTGGACCATCTTCGCGTTCATCGACAGAACCTATTCGACTGCGCTGCAGGCCATCATTCCAGACATCGTTCGTCCTAAGAACCTCACTTCATTCAATTCGGCGTCTTATATTGCGATGCAGGCGGGCAATCTCATCGCCGCCATCGTCACCGGGTACAGCTTAACCGCCATCGGGATGAATCTGACGTCGATCCTGCCTGGCGCCTTTTTCGGCCTATCACTGTTGGGGCTGCTGGCACTGCTCGGCCGACAGCCGCCTTCTCGTTCTCGATCGGATTTGCAGGCAAAGAGCATTCGTCGGATGGATCTGTTGCCGACGACCTTCGTCGTTCACTCACTGAAGACCACCGCCGTCATGTATGCGTTGACCTATGCGATGGGCATGCTTGTGAGTGTATTGGGCGTCGCATATGTCACCCGCGAACTCATGGGGTCGGCGCTAGAGTTCGGTTATCTCGAGGCAGGTTGGGCCCTCGGTTCGATGGCGGGCTGTTCAACCCTTCTTCTCAGAAGGGCGCGTTCGCGACGACAAAGCATCCTCTTCCAGTCGGCGCTCGCTGGCATTGTTCTGTTGGGCTTTCCGGTTTTCCAGAGCTTTTTGTCAGCGCTCGTTCAACTGGTGTTGCTCGGCTTCTGCTACAATGTCACGCGAATCCTGATCGATGTACGGGTTCAATCGACTGTTTCGATTGACATGTTGGGGCGGGCGCGAAGCCAGATCCACACGATCTGTGTTTCGATAGGGCTTCTTGCGTATGGCATCATCGGGACGATCGGAGACGCAATTCCACCTTCGGGGATTTTCGGCCTCTTCGGGGCGCTGATGGTGACCGTCGCGCTCTTCTTTTACTTTAACATGGATCGGGGAGCGCCGGCGGAAAGCCGGTTCGTCTGAGGATGGAGACGTCGCCCAATAGCGACCTGGTTTCAAAAGGTGAGGTGTTGGCCCTCATTTTTGAATTATTCCCTTGGTTGCGTCAGTTTGAGCAGGCATCGCTGAACGACTACGCAAAGGCGGCTTTCTCGGTTGGATCGGATCAATCGGGGTGCGTCGCGCGAAGCCAGGCAATGTCTTTATTGCGGTCACGCGTGGCGGCCGTCGCGCAACGTCAGGGTTATTCAGCAGAAGCCGCATCGCGCTTTCAAACCGAAATCGAAGTCGCTCCGGTGCTGCAGTGTGGCCCCCACCTCCACCTGTTGATCGAGCCTGACGCATTTTACACCCATCTGTTCTCCCTGATGGGACTTCGCGCGCATGGCAGGACATCCTATATCTCCTACGCTTGCTCGACAGTGAAGTTCGTAGAACGCGGTCGCAAGGGTCCGGCCTGGCTCCACGTCGATGGCGATGCAGTCAACGTCTTCGGGCTGTCGCGCAGCAAAATGATCCCCTACAGCATTCTTGGCAGAAACGGCTGCTACAGGTTCCATCTTCAAAACGTCGACAGGCCCGGTGATGACTCGGAGGCAATTTCGTGCTTGCGAGACCTTTTGCCTCGGGGCGAATTCCAGTCGGCGGCAGAGGCGATCAAAGCGGCAAATCTTTGCCTCTGGAAGCGGTATTCTGACAGCCAGGTCGATTTTCTTCAGCTTGACGATACCGACGTTGCCGATCTGGTCGCGGATCACCTTTCCGATGGCCGGTCCTGGCTGCGAGCCTCGCTGATCGAGGACCGAGCATTCGCGATGCGCCTCATCCACTGCATCGATCAACTCGCTGACACGGCTTGGCGAGGCTGGCTGAAAAACTCGACGCATTTTTTCTGGGGCTGCATTGAAGGGCGGCTTTTTCCACTTTGGCTGGATGGCAGGGTCCTCCGGTCGAAGGCGACAGATGATGTCTGTGTTGAATTCTCGCCGCCAAGTCTTGTGGAGGCCCTGAGAACTGGCCGGATCGTTCCGAACCTTCTGCTGATGTTCATCGTAACGTCGATCCTGCCTGGCGTGCGTGTCCTGGGTGGAAGTCGGCATACGATCTATTATCCGTTGATGCGCTGGGCATTCTGCGAGGCGTTGAGGAACAACCATCGTGACACACAGCTTCTCAACGCACTGTCAAAGGACGAACGGCCGGGGGTTTGGGGCCATCGCATCATCTCCTCGCCGTGCGAGCCATTTTCGCTGTTGAATGCTTTTAGCCGTGGGGGAATTGAAACGCTTCTCGGGCTGTTCGGCAAGATGAGCATTATCGACGCTTGCGGGCCCCTTTCCAGCTTCACCCAGGACCCCCTATGGGCGGAGCTTGCGGTAGCCTATTCCTCCGGGAGAGTGGGCAGACAATCCTGGCAATGGGCGTTCCGCTGATCGCACCTCCTTTGGTTTTCTGACCACTTTACCGCCCGAAGCGTGACCTCTCGCTTTGAGACAAGTGTCCGCGCGTAAAGCGAAGCTATTGAATTTTGTAAAGAATTCGGTTGCGCGGCGGGCGGATTTCAACTAAGCTGGCAGCGAGGCAGTACGCGCTGCCTTGGGGCTTCGTAACCCCTGTTAGCGGTTGGTGCCGGCCGATTCGGCACCACACTCCTTGACCTTCGGTCGAGGAGCCTGTGGCGTATGTCCAGGTTCCTCGGAACTAAAGGCCACAGGGCCGTCTAGCACGGTTACGAACTCCCCGATCAGTGGGTTGAGCGAGTTTTCAGCGGGGGCGCACCGCGTGAAACTCTCCATCGGGGTGACCACCATGAAGCGCTATGTAGCAGCCCAGGTTCGGACTTCGAGACCTGCGCAAGCCAAACAGTCGGATGTTGCACGCGAGTCGGTACATCCAGTCGATCGGCATGTCGGACAGCAAATCCGTATCCGCCGAATGCAGTCGAATGTCTCCCTAGGGGATCTCGGCGCCGGCATCGGGGTGAGTTTGCAGCAGGTACAAAAATATGAAAGCGGTAAGAACCGCGTCAGCGCTTCGATGCTCTACGAGCTTGCCAATTGCCTCAAGATCCCGGTTTCGAGGTTTTTCGAAGGCCTTCCAGATCCCGAAACCACTCAGGGCCAGCAATTCATAACAGAGATCGATGGGAAGATTGCCTACATATCCACGGCGGAGGGACGGCGTCTGATAGACGACGTTTTGCTCCTTTCTCCGCGTGTGCGCAGCCGGGTCGTTGCCCTCGTCAGCTCGATTGTCGATGAAGAGATGGAAGAACACAAGGACGTTTCCCCATAAAAAGACCAACAAGAGCGCGGCCGCAAAAATTGGTCAGCGGTTCGTAGAGTTATCGCCGCATACTGCAGGTTCTAAAAAGCGATCTGGCCAACGTTCTTCTCTCGGTCAAGCACAGTGCCAAAACCGGCACTGCGGTCGGCAAGATCGTCAAGGATGTCTGCCGCCATTCTGCCATCGGCGAGCACAGGGAAGGGGAGGCGATCGCGTGCAGGATTCGATAATGCCTCGGTTCCACCGATCACAATCGGACGCAAGCGTACATTTTCCAGCTGTCCGCTAGATCCAAAATTGCAGGTCGCGATGACGCTCCTCCACACTTCCGGCGGGCTCCATTCCTGTTCGTCCTTTTCCGTATGGAAGAGGAAGTTGCCAAGGCCGTAGAAAATTGGCGTATTCCGATATATCTCAACCCCTTGAAGGACCGGAGCGCCATGGCTGACAAAGAGGCCTGCGCCCGCGTTAACGCAATCGTGCGCAAATTCGCGGACCCAGACGGGGACTTGCTGCCAGTTCGGCTCCCAATGGTGATGATGCAAATACACGATGACGAGCGTGTCGCGGCCCGCTTCTTCCGCGATCGCCGAAAGGTGAGCCCTGGCGCTGTGCCGGTCCATGACGATGCGGCGAGCGGTCTCATCTGATCTGCGAAACACGGTTCCATAGAAATCAATTTCGTCTTGGCCATGAAGATCAGGCGGATCCTCTGGCTGGGCATAATTCGCGCGCTCCAAGGGCGAACTTAGAAGACGCTCCTGAATGGAGCGAAGCAAGTTGAATGTTCCCGCTTCCAGGTCGAATACCCTGGAGACTTTCAGACTATTGATGCCGGGCCTTGCTATCCTGCCCTCAGTTGCGTCCTCGGCGTACATGAAAGACGGGCCTGGCCCGGCATCCATGGCAATCAGCGCGACATTTCGGGATCCGAACGTCATTTTCTGTGCCGTGGAAGCATGATGCTTGTTGTGGCCGATGCCGGCATGCAGGAAATTGTGTGCCGCAACCTCCTCCAGCGTCGAGAGGATCCCCGGCGGTCCAAGATCGAAAGCATGGTTGTTCGCCAGAGCCAGGCTATTGAAACCGAGCTCCTTCAACGCCGCCAAGACATCCGGCGCTGCAGCGCCGAAATAGCTGCCTTTGAGCGGCCATCCACCATGACGACCATAGATAGTCGTCTCGAGATTGGTGAAGGCAACATCGCTTGCTTTGAGGATCTCGGCGATCTCAGCGAGCCGTGGATCGCCGATCGTTCGAAGATCATGACGGATGAGCGACTGGCCGGTGACAGCAATGGAAAAGGGTGCGGACATATGGTCTACCTTCGATCTTTGGGACTGCCGACTGCTCACGCGCTATGGCTTCGGGGGAAATGCGTGTCGGAAAGCCAGTGTCTAGTTCGATGTCTGCGGCGAAACATCGATCTTGAACCATTGCTCGCTCAGCCGCTTCAGGGTTCCGTCGCTCGTGGCGGCCTCGATGGCGCTATCGAATGCCGCAACCAGTTCGCCGTCATCTTGCCGGAGCCCGACGCCGACACCCGGGCCCCACAGGCCACCGGAGAGCCGCGGGCCGTAGAGCGTCGCAATCCCGCCATCCGTGCTGTCGAGGAAGGCTTTCCAGGTGAAATAGTCGGCAAGACCGCCATCGATGCGCTCAGCCACGAGATCGAGATGCATGTTGTCCTGGGAATCGTAGCTCCTGATCGTCGCGACCTTTCCGAACAGTTCATTGAGCACCGCTTCCGAATTCGATGATCGCAATACGCCCAAAGTTCTGCCGTTGAGAGCGGCTCGAAGCTCCTCGATCTTTGCCTGCTTTTCAGGGTCGATAGTTGTGAGGTCGAGCTCGGCCAACGTATCCGTGGGCGGAAGATTGAGATCTTTGCGTATGACAACTTGGTTGAAACCTCCGGCGTAGGGCTTGGAAAAAGCGATAGATTTCTTCCGCTTCTCAGTTATCGCCATCCCCGACATGATGGCATCGAACTTTCCAACGGTGAGCGCCGGTATGATTCCGTCCCAGTCCTGAGGCACGAAAGTGCACTCGAACTTCATCCTCCGGCAAAGATCGCGGCCGACGTCGATGTCAAAGCCGGCGAGCTCCCCTTGGGGGGTGATGGCATTCCAGGGCGGCGAAGCACCTTCAGAGGCGATTGTCAGTGTCTTCCTGTCCATTGCTCCCGCGTTGTTGGCGCAGACGACAAGAGACAGGGCAAGCAGAAGTGTTCGTTTCACGACGATGTTCCTTTCATTGCTGAGTTTGATTGTTGGCGTCCGGGATGTGGGCTGGCGTCAAGTTTCAGCCGAGGCGAGAGGCGGCTTTCCGTTCGCTCTTCGAGGTACAGGTTGCGCCGGCGGTGGACGGTTTGCCGTCGGCGTCCAACGCGTCTCCAGCATCTGGAAACCTTGCGTGATCAAGAGGGTAAGCAGCAGATAGAAAGCCCCCGCGGCAATGAAGACCTCGTATGGGGCGAATGTCTCCGACACCAGCTGTCGGGCGAGCCCGGTCACCTCAAGCAGCGTGATGGTGCTTGCAAGGGAGCTTGCCTTCAGCATTCCAACCACCTCATTTGCATAGGCGGGAAGAGCGATCCTGAGGGTCAAAGGGAACACGATAAGACGGGCAGTGTGGAAACGGGAAAGGCCCAAGGCTTTGGCCGCTTCAATCTGCCCACGCGGGACCGCCTGGATCCCGCCGCGCAGAACTTCTGTCGTATGGGCGGCGCTGTTCAGGGTGAAAGCAATGAAGGCGCACCAGAATGGCTCTCGCATCACGGCCCATAGAAAGCTTTGGCGGACGAGGGGAAGCTGGCCAATCCCGTAGTAAATCAGGAAAAGCTGAACCAGAAGTGGCGTGCCGCGGAACGCATAGGTATATGCCAGCACGGGCGCGGAAGCCCACGGATTTGATGATGCCCGTAGGAAGGCGAGCGGGACCGAGACGGCGAAGCCTGCGGCAAGCGATGCGAATGTCAGAACCAGAGTGAGAAGAAGGCCGCGGGGAAGGGTGAGAAACGCTTCAAGCGCGATGGTCATGCTCATTGCCTCAACCTTTCATCGCCGGGAGCGAATAGCGGCGCTCCAATAACCGGAACGAAAGAAGCGACAGGCTTGTGAGGGCGAGGTAGATTGCAGACGCTGCGAGATAGAAGGGGAGTGGAGCGCGCAGTGAGCCTGCGCCTATATAGGCGACGCGCATGACATCCGTCAGCCCGACGACGGAAATCAGCGATGTATCCTTTATCAAGGAGATGCAGAGGTTACAGAATGCCGGCAGAGCGATCGGGATCATCTGGGGAATGATGATCAGAAACCAAATCTGCGCGTTCGAAAGCCCGAGCGCCGCTGCAGCCTCTCGTTGGCCTGGTGCAACCGCGTTGATCGCACCACGGAATATTTCCGCGGCGTACCCACTGAATACGACGGTCAGTGCCGCGACACCGGCCGCAAATGCATTAATCTCGATGTAGCCACCGGTAATCGCGCTCAAAAGGGCGGTTCCGCCGAAATACGTCAGGAGGATGATCAGAAGTTCCGGAACACCCCGGATGATGCCCGTGTAGGCCCGCATGCACGATGAAACCGACTTGCGGGTCGAGTTGCGGAGAACGGCAATAAGCAAACCTAATAGGGTCCCGAAAGCGCAGCTCAAGGCAAACACTAAAAGTGTGTTCTTCAATCCAGATAAAAATTGATCTACAAATGCGTACAATGCAAGTCTCCAATATTCTTGCGAGCGCGCCGAAATAGGAAAGTTATTCTCCCGACATATACAAAGGGCTTGCCGAGATTAACCGAGGGTAGATTGGATTTATTAGCTTAACCAGCGCTCTAAGTTTGGCGTATGTCAAAAATATACTTTGACTTGCCGCCGTCAATTTATAAGATTCAGGAAGTTTTGATAAGCGCAACTTATGAGGCGCGTCGCTCGACCACGATTGAGATTCCCGGCCATGGACATCACCGACTCCGGAGTGAAGATCCGCCACCTTCAAATATTACGGGAGGTCATGCGCGCCGGCTCGGAAAGGCTCGCAGCGCAGATGTTGCGAATAACCCAGCCGGCGGTCAGCCAAAACATCAAGCAGCTAGAGGAGACTGTCGGCTTCGCACTCTTTCGCCGGGAAAACAACAGGTTGATCCCCACCGTCAAGGCATGGGAATTTCTACGCACAATCGACGCGGCGTTTGCCGGACTTGATCGGATCGGACCGTCAATCGACTTCCTGCGGAGCAACGATACGCGAATGATCGGCATCGCGGCGCCAAGCGCTTTCTCCTTCGCGACCTTGCCGAAAGTGGTCAAAAGGCTTCGGGAGAGAAGCCGCTCTTACGCCGTTCAGGTGAAAACAGGAACCTATCAGCAGATTGCAGATCATGTGTTAAACGGCCGCTCGGATCTTGGCATCTCCCGATTGCCTCTTGATGAGCGCATTCTTGATTGGATGCCGGTCGGCTCAGCCACCAACGTATGTCTTTTTCCGGTCAACCATCGATTTGCGGCACAGCAGCTTGTTACTGCCGAAGATCTTGCCGGTGAGGCGATCATCGACATCGACCCGCAATTTGCCTCTCACCAAATGAGCGTCAATGCCCTTCGGTATATGGGAACCGCTCCTGACATCGCCGTGGAATATGACGCCAATGGCAATGACATTGGCTATGTCATGACAGGGATCGGCGTCTCGATTACGAACGAGATTATTGCGAGCGAATATGCTGAATTCGACGTTGCATTCCGCGAATTTCAGCCAGGGGCAACATATCACTACGTCGTCGTTTGGCAAAAAGATCGAAAGCTGAGTGATAGCCTAAGATTTGCATTGGAAGAGATAGTCGCGGCTTTGACAGATCGGGCTGCTTGACGATCGCATCGAGGTATGACCCTCGCACCGGAAAACAGATGTTGCGAGTTCATGCTGAACCGCGAGTTGTGCGCGTAAGCTTAGAGCGGGATGATTTTAGGTAGACCCGTGAGAAGGATTCCCTATGACGCAAATCGGATTCATCCTTCTGGCCGGTCAGGAGGCTGAGCTGGATGGCGAGACCTGTTTCGAATAACCGCGAGAAGTTGTAGAAGCGGTGATACAGGAGGGGTGTGGTGCCGGGCGGCGTCCAAGCGCTTCCGCATTGGCATCAGCATCGCGATCGATTGGGTGCGGCGCGTGACGCGACGGACAGCGCAGCCCGGCAGGATGAGTAGCCACAAGCCGCGAACGGCGGTGGCTTACCTAAGCCACCGAGCAGATAGTTGCGCCATATCGTAGAAGAACATCGCGACAATCGGAACTGCGTCGGTTGGCAGAAGCGGACCGGTTGTTTGTGCGATCATTGGTGCCATGTTCTCTTTAAGTGATTCTGCAGTTATCTTAAAATGGCGGATGACACTTCAATTGGACGCAATATCGACTAGAGCAAATCCTGTTCAATCCGGGTCATATCCAGCAGCCCTGAAGTAGTTTGCGCATTCTGTCGGCGTGAAGCGGAGCATCAATGCGCCTAGGACGTCCCATAGAGCATCGATCTTTCGTTCCGCGCCCTCCGTGGTTGACTGCGGCCCCTAAACCGGGACCGCGTGCCGGTGGCGACGGAAGCTATGAGATCACATGCTCAATGCGCTCGAGGTGGTGCTGAGGCACGATCTGAAGGGGTTCCTCGGCCGCTGCGATTTCCTCGACCGTAAGTCCGGTGGCGATGGCCAGGTCCTCAAGGCTGTAGCCCTTCGCAATCCTGGCTTTGCGGCGACGAGCGGCTGCGGAGGTGTTGTCGGCGGTAGCAAATTGATCCATTCCAAACTCCAAATCACGTTGATGTAGCGGCTGAGGGGGATCTGTCCCCGATGGGTTGGCTCCTTCGTGGTGCCGACTCGGTCAGAGGTTAGCCGCAACCTGCCGAGCCGCTTGGTTTCTCTTCGCAGACGACGCTCTTGCGTGGCTTCCGCCGCGATCTTGTTCTGCGTTCGGATGCCGAGCGCTCCTGCATTAGCGCTGTTGTTCTAGTCCTGCTTTCTATGACAATCAATCCATGGGTTTGCTCATAGGCACACGACGAGCCGTACCAACTGCCTGGGAAGAATTGTCCGCTACTGATTAACTGCGGTCGCAGATATGCCTTGCGCGATCTCATCGTCGAAGTGAACCATCTCGCCCGAGGCCATGTGCAGCGCGTCCGCGACATCGCCGAAGCGCGCCTCACCATAACGGAGGCCGGAACTTATTGAATCGGCGCCCGTTCGTAAGGACCGACATTAGGAGGATCTCACCATGGCAACCACATCCAAAGCCCGCAGCCAGGATCGTGCTCGCGTCGCAGGTGGTCAGGATCACGAGGTGAAGTACGAAGCCCGGAAGGAAGGCATTTCCAAGGAAGCGGTGAAGAAGACCGTGAAGAACGTAGGCAACAGTCGCAAGAAGGTCGAAGCCGAACTCGACCGGCACTAATCCGGGTTGGAGAGTTCAACCGTGAGGGTCCGCAGCCATAAAGTCAGCGGCGGAAACAGCCGCTGAAAGTCTGGCTCCGACGGATCATAACGCAGCGGCGGAAGGCGCCTGACTGCAGGAGTTGACGACCCCGCAGGAAGCGTTTCGGAGCAAGGCTATCGAAGCTGCGGGATACAGCGCCGTCGAGCAAAGCCAAAAGTATTGGGACGCCGGAGCGTTTCTTGCAAAGGGGCGGAGCCGCATCGCATGAGGAAGGGGCTGGCGAGCGAACCCAACGAGCTCCAAAGTCGCGATACGCGACGGCGTCGGCTGACTTTACCTGCAGAACAGAATTCAGAGGCCGACAGACCGTGGGGCACCGCGTGCGGACGCCGGTCCCGACCGGTCCGTTCAATCGACTTCTAGAAGCTGCCATCCCGTTTTTGGGACCGGCCAGCATCGTCGATCTTCTCGTGCTCACTGCGCTGAATAGGAAGCGCGGTCGGTATTAAGCCATTCTCCCGTAACGCCAAAGGCGAGCGGCGGAGCGCCGATCAATCGCCCGAGTCGGGTCTCCAGTGTTTGAAACGATGCTCAGGGAAGCGGTCGACGTGAACCTCGCTTAAATCCTGCGGAGTATTCCATTGCCGACATGGCAGTCGATCAGATCCCGAAACAGGCTTAGCGAGTGCCACGTGCATCGTCGTCCCGATGTGGACTGTAGACTAGCTTCCTGCATAGGGCGATGCGATCCTGAGTTGCGTTCATGTGTCCTCTCCTTCGCGACGGAGAGACCCTAAGCTATGCCGACTAGGCGGCCGCTATGGTGCCGGAAACGTTGGCAAAGTCGGTTAATCGGCATAGTTTGCTGGTCAGCATAAACGTGCTTTTGCCGCGCGCGGCAAAATGCAGTTTGAAGCAGCGTCGCGATCGTCGCCCAAGTCCTGCCGCCGCCTTCCGAGCCGGGTTCATAATGCCGGATTTCCGACGTTTGAAGCAAGGGTCACCTATCCCTTCCATCCACTGGTTGACCAAACCGTCTTGGTAACCGGCAGCCATGAGCACGAAGGCGTTCACTATCTGCTCATTCTGGCACACGGTGGTTCATTTCAAATTCCGGCATGGATGTTTGATCCTGCGGCAAGTTCGATCGAGATCGTAGCTGCGCCGCGCCTTTCGGCAACCAAACTCGTTGAACTGCGCGCCAAGCTTTGTTGCCTGACTATTCCGTTGCGGTCGCTGCGGTCGCCGATTGCACATTCAATACTCCGGGAAAGGCGGCAATACGCAGCGATATGTTTGTCGCGGCACGTTCGGCGCCATGGCGGTCGGCAACTGTATCGGGTTCGGCGGCATGCGGGTCGATCGGGCCGTGGCGCAGGAGGTGCTCGAGCGATTGCAACCTCTGGGAATCGAGGCGGCCTTGCGGGCAATGGAGGCGCACACGCAGCGTCATAGCGACAATCAACAGCAACTCGAGAACTTAATCAAGCAAGCACAATACGAGGCTGCCAGGGCGCGCCGCCAGTATGATGCTGTCGATCCGGGCAATCGGTTGGTCGCCGGCGAACTGGAGCGGCGCTGGAATGAGAAGCTGATCCTATTGCGTGATCTCGAGGTCCAGTTCGAGATGCTCTCGACCGACCGTAACACGCCTGCTTTATCGGCCGACGACCGTACAAGATTGATGATGCTCGGTAGCGATCTATAATAAGGCATGGGACAGGTCCCGACGCGTCTATCGAGACACGCGAAAAGATCATTCGGCTGCTGATCAAAGAAATCATTGTCGATACCGTTGACGACACATTGGCGCTCGTCATTCATTGGCAGGGTGGCGATCACACCCGGATGACGGTGAAGAAAAACAAGATCGGCCAGACCCGCTGGGCAGTTAAGGCTGATGTTGTCGATCTCGTTCGCAACTTGGCGAGGCAGTTGCCCGATTTGTCGATCGCAGCAATCTTGAATCGATCCGGCAAGCGGACAGGGCATGGCGCCAGCTGGACGCGAAGCCACGTCTGCAGTCTTCGCAACATCCACGGCATCTCCGTCTATCGAGAAGGTGAACGGGCCGAACGCGGTGAGAGAACCCTCGACGAGGCCGCCGACATTCTAAAGGTGAGTCGAGCTACCGCCTACCGGATGGTCAGCAGCGGTGTCCTTCCCGCTCGCCAGTTATGCACCGGAGCGCCGTGGATCATCCAGCTTTCCGACCTTCAACACGAAACCGTGCGCCGCGAAGCCGATGCCAGGCGATCCCGGCGTCCGATATCTCAGGATCCGGTTCAAAATCCTCTTTTATTATAAGGACATCATCAGATGAGGAGTATGTCGCGCCCTCGTCACCTTCAGCAAACAGGCTATTTTTTCTTAACGCCTGGGGCTTGATTGCCCGCTCAACATGTGGAGTCCACTTCGACGCGGCCGTCTTTCAGGAAGCGCTCGAAGATATCGCGGCGCGATATGGAATAGCGGAGAGCTCCGCGAGTTTTGATTTTCCGGGTAACGCCCCTTAGCCACGAACAGGCACATGATCCTTGGCGCGATTTGAAGTCCACGTGAATTCCCTTGTCCCCAGCGCAACCGTCGACATTTCTCGCAGATGTCGGGCATCCGCCACTTTTGTCAGGTTTGTCGTGATTGGAACGTTTTGTTCGCCGGTCTCTCCGTCAAATACACATCAACCTGCCCTCAACCCGCCCATTGATAAAAGAAAATCATCTTCTTGGCGCGTCGGAGCAGTTGGCATGGTGTTTGCTGATCCCTGGTTACAAGCGGCAGAAAGCAGTCTGCATTATGCCGGTTCATGAAACGAACGGAACGGAGGCCACCTGACCGTTCGTCATCGGATCCGCGTTCTACCAAGCGGCCATGCATAGTCCGCCGGCGGAAGGGTCAATCCCGATGTCACAGCTTGCAACCAACTCAAAGAGAAGGAAAATGCAATGACCAAGATTTCCGAAAGATCCTTTGAAACGATCGAAAACCCGGGGTCATCGTCGCTCAAGGTGCCAGATCAGTTCGGCGCATCTGTTGAAAAGGGGAACAAGAAGGTGACAGAGGCTTTTTTGAAATTTGCGTCCGGCGCTGAAGCGACACAGAAAATGCTGCCTCCGATCCTCGAAACGACAAGTCTATTCGGCAACGAATTGTGGTGGAAGACGATCGCTGCACTGCAGGCCGACGCCGAGGCCAGCTTCTCACATTTGCAAGCTTTGCTGGGCGCGAATTCGCCGTCGCAGATCCTCGAACAGCAGTCGACCTTTTTCCGCAAGCGCGTTGAGACAAGTTTGCAGCACGCCAAGGAAGTCCGGGTGCTCTCAAGCAGGGCGGTGGAGGAAATCTCAAAGCCGGTCAAGGATGCTTTTGACAAGGTGCTGACGGACCTCAAGGCGACGTAAAAGCGGACTCGCACTTAAATCGCCTGGACTGATCGGGGGCGGCCTACCTTATTCATGGACGGAAAAGATGGTGACGGGGACCATCAGGTCGGGAGAGAGCTGGAAAGTGTGTCCTGCGATCTCGATAGCTCCAGCTAACAAGCTCCTGAAAACGGATCGCGGGCGGCCGGCGTGACATATTGGACGGTTTGAACTGGCGAAGAACCCACCATCTTGGTATCTAACCGCGTAGGCGGCAGGGGGCAGGGGGCAGGGAAGTGGTAATGGATTCACGCAGGGACATAGCCGAGCGGGTCATCGCGCGTTGGAAGGCGCGAGGAATCCGGATCGATGAAGACCCGGGTTTCATGGAACTGGTCGCTCTTTGGACGGCAGGGTCGATTGCGTCCGGTGAAATGCGCCGCCGGTATTCGGCGCTCCAGCGCGAGCGGTCGCTGTCCAGGTCAATGCCACTTGATGTGTATCCCTGCGACGAAGGGGCGGAGGTCGATCATCGATCGATTGCGATTCCAGACGACGAACCAGATGAACGGGGAGGTCTCGGACTGCCGGCGCAAGGGTGACTCTTACAAAGGGCTCATCACGCACCATTTCCTGGCGAGCGCGAACTTCACGAAACAGCGGGTCGACAAGCGCTGCGTCGCGTTGTGCATATTCTCGGGAAGAGTCCGAAAAATCCTTGCCACGAGCCGCAATGGCTGGCGGCTCAGCAAGGTAGAAGGTGAGGAGCGGCCGGCGGTACTGAGTCGACATCTTTATCAACTGTGGGCGTGTCGGCTCAGGGCATCTTCAAGCATGGCAAGGCGGTCGCTGCCCGCTATACAGGGTGCATCGCTAATGCCGAGCTTGTCGGCACATCTTCAACGCTGAGTCCCTCAGTCTCGTGCGCCCAGCGTCCGACAAGTTATTGTCTTCCATGGGAGTCCGGCTTGCGCAAATTGCCCCCGATGAAGGTTGGTCCGCCCGGGTCTTCCGCATGGAAAACGCGCGTTGCCTCAAAAACGCCGGTGCGCCATGCATAGGTCGTATCGTCGATCATGCGGCAAGACCTCCTGGTTTGTCGGACGACCGTACCATTTGGTGACGATGCGGGCTACTTTGGCGACGAGCGCGGTACTCATGCGAAGGTTCGAGTGTGCATCGAACATCTCCGGCGCCAAATAGCATCGAGACCTCGTTTGGGCGAAAGGTTATTCCTTTGCTGCAAAGCCTAGCTCAACGCGGCTGACATCTAAGATCGCCCGAAGGACGTCGATGCCGAATTTGAGGCTTTCCACCTCGACATCCAGCGAGATGCCCTCGGTGACTGTGCCTTTTGCGTTAGCGATTACCACCTCCTCCAGGTCTTCGAACCACTGAGGACTGTTCCCTTTGTGAAGCTTCGATAGTTCCGCAATCGCGACACTAAATGCCGATTGGACCGCGATTAGAGCGGCGCCGAGCTTTCGTTCGTCTACACCCGAGATGCAAACAATGGGGCTGTTTTTCTCATCCATGGGCTGTTCCTCTGCTGGCTCGCCACGAAACCCTATTTCAACTAATAGGCGACAGAGTCGTCGATCGCCGACGAATGCAAATAGGCCCGTAGGCTGGAGTCTCGGGTAGTTAGATCAACGAATACGCGATGCTGGGGGTGGACCATGTGGAAATGGTGGATGCGCTTGAGGCCTGTTGAAATCTGGGTCCAGCTTCCGAACGTTCCAACCGGCGGCAATGCCTCTAGGCCGTAAGCGTCGCACCTCCTGGTACGCGATAGCGGGTAATCCTTTGTACGAACTGGCTCGCATGCAAGGTCGCCCGAAGGACACAAGTGCCGAGCCTGGGCTTTCCGGCCATAGTCTTCAGTGAGACGTCTGTTGCTTCCACAACTCAACACATTCCGGCGAGCGGCATAAACCTGCAAACTCATTGTTTTTGATCCGCACGCGTCATACCTGGCCTGCACCCCACCGCCATGGCTTCGGCAAAAGGCCTTTTACTCAAAACGCAGGGACCTAGTTTGGCCCGTTTGTCAGGCAGCATCACAAAAAGATCTGCGGAAGGCTCGTCCCGCTTTGCGCGCTCAGGTGCGCCCGCAGTCGATCTGGCAGCGGATTGTTATTCAGGTACACTTTGCAATGAGGCGGAAGCTGCGACAGAATGTACGGCAGTGCAGTTCGCCCGTCGCCAAGTCCTCTCAGGTTGTTTCCACGAACGCTAAGCTCCTCCAGCCCCCTCGGCAGGTTAGGGGGCAGGTGGGTCAGTTCATTACTGTCGGTGCTGAGCCACTTTAGGGTGGCCGGGAGGTCCTCGGGTAGGCTAGTCAGTTCATTGTGAGGGACTTCGAGCCTCGTGAGCTTTGCAGGAAGGCGCTCGGGCAGGCGAATTATATTATTGAGTTCGGCGCGGAGATCCGTCAATTCGAGGGGGAGATTCTCCGGCAGGTGCGCGATTTCGTTGCGGGTGACATGAAGCTCCCTGAGCTCAGGCGGCAGGTTATCGGGCAAACTGGTCAGCCGGTTGTGGTTGACGTAGAGATACTTTAGTCCGGAAGGAAGCTCGTTCGGCAATCTGGTCAGCCGGTTGCCGTCGACGTAGAGCGTCTCGAGCATGTCCGGAAGAACCTCAGGCAGCGTGGTCAGCTGGTTGTCGCAGGCAGAGAGCTTTCGCAGACCGGGCGGGAGGTTGTTGGGCAGCCTGCCCAACCGGTTGTCATTGGCGTTGAGCCGCTGGAGGCCGGCCGGTAAGGTGGGGGGCAGTGCCGTTAGGGACAGCGATGTTAAGTTCAGGGGGGCACGAAAATTGCGGGTTTCCGTCCAGGCCTCGATCCGTGCCATTGCCTCGTGCCGGTCCTCGTCCTGCTCCTGCTGCCCGTCTTCCGCCCAGGCCAGTAAAATTTCTTTCAGTGCCGCTTCGCCGGACGAGGAGCCAGTCAAGCCTTCAACCCAGTTAAAGGTGTCTTCACCGCCTTGTTCGGAACTATTGCCAACACCCCCCTGCCTTCTGCCGTACATTGCGTCGTTCCTTAGGTCATTGCGTCACTGCTGATGTTACTTCCGTCGCGACCTTTCCTTCCAATACCAAATTCGTATCCCGTTATGCTTCGGGGGCATGGCCAGCGTCCTCCCTCGAGCTGGACAGCGCATGATTTTTATCGCGACGTTGAACAATCCCACCATTGACATGCTGCGCAAACTCGGCCTGACAGGCATGGCCAGCGCCTATCAGGAACTCGAAACGCAAATAGAAGCGAGACACCTTCGAGCATGGTGAAAGGCTTCGACTGCTGCTCGAGGCGGCCACGCTCCGCCAGAAGCGCTTCGAGGCGAGAGCCCGCCCTGCAAAGCAGCGCTGTAACGCCCAGATCGAGAACGCTGATTTTTGCGCCGCCCGCGCCCTGATCGCAATTTCGTGACGCCGAGTGATAAAGGTATTTCATCCACCAGTTCCAGCTTGGTGGAGACCTAAACCAGACGCATTTGGAGCCGCTTGCGGCCGATTTCGCGTGGCAACTCCATCTAACTGAGGCGCAAGTTCCCGGAACAAACGCTCACGCGCGATAACCTTTCCTCATTTTCGGGCAATCTCGCAGTGTCACGTTGATTTGGTAGGTCAGCTTACGACGCCGAAGCCGTTACGCTTTTTCTCTACGCCTGCAGGGCCCTGCCGACTTAAAGGCAACGACTTCCGGACAGCCGAGGCCCAGAACCAGTTCACCTTGACATCGTGTCACTCGGGCGTAACAGGCGGCAGCCCGAGTGTCGCAATAAGCTTCATTATCGACGGCGTGGGTGGACCCGGTGTCGGCGGCGGCATGGAGACGATGGACCCGAGCCGCGGAGGCGTTGCCATAACGCCAATCATCGTGCCGATAATGGCGATCCCATCGCCGCTGATTTCGATGGCCTGCGGGCCGGTTCTGCCCGATACTACAAGGCGGATCTTGTCGGGTGTTACCTCGACGCGGCTACCTAAGGCCGCTGCGGCAGGGGAGTCGGGCGCGGCGCCGCCCGAGGTCAGGAGGAAGTGTCTCTTGACGTCGATGCTGTAGATATTCCCGACCTCGACGGTATGATTCTTCTGGGCCTTCAAATAGACCTCCTCACGGCCCTGCTTGTCCTCAAAGCGCAGTTCATTGTAGGCATTAGCGGCGCCGCCATCGGTATGCGTCCGGAAGGTCGACCGCGTTTTGTCGGTCGGCAGGGTTTCAGGCGGCAGATTTGAGCCATTGTATACGACGCCGGTCACCAGGGGCGTGTCGGGATTGCCGTGGATGAAATCAACCACGACCTCATGGCCGATCCGTGGGACGACCAGGTTGCCAAAACCCTTACCAGCGAAGTTCTGGGCCACCCGAATCCAGCAGGAGCTGTTCTCGTTCTTTCCGCCTTCTCGGTCCCAGAAGAACTGAACCTTCACACGGCCGTACTTATCCGTCGCGATCGACTCGCCCTCGGGGCCCACGACGACGGCCGTCTGCGGTCCGTGAATCAACCGCGCCGGTGTGCGGCGCCTCGGTCGGTACTGGGTGGTCGCGGGGATAATCTCTACGTTGCTGTGATAGAGGAACCGCTCGCCCTTCCCCCCCACGGTGTCCGCAGTGAGATCGTCCCCCACCTCACCGATGACAGTGAAGTCCTGTCCGACTGCCAGAAAGCGATCGGTGGGTTTCGGGCGGGAACCGACCTGGCCGTAGTAGAAGGGATTTGCCGCCTTGAATAATGACCCGGTCGTTATCTGGCGCGCAGTGCTTTCGATCCGCGCGCGATAAGCGTTGCAGGCGAGTTCCTCGGCACGGATGGTGGCGTAGAAATCGCCATCGCTTTTTTTTGTATACTGGCCTGGATACTCGAAGACCTCCCGCATTGCCGTGCAGCCGCTGCTTGCCGACGAGGTCTCGCCCGTTCTGACCGCCACGCTCTCCCGCGGTCGGGTGATGGCGCTTCCCGTGAGCTTGCATGGCGGAATGCCGCCTGTCCTCACGGGAGGAACACGCGCGACAGACGTCAGTTCTGCCATCGGCTTCTCATGGTCATAGTCCCTGAGAACGACCTTATTCGGCTGTAGCGATACGACCTCGTCCCAATGCAGGATGACATCTTCTTGGTAAAGACTTCGGGCAGGCCTGAGATTGTGGTGGGTCTCTACGATCTCAGGCGTGCAGGCCATGTGACTCGCGGCGTTGTCGACCAGCACCAGGTCATGTTGGTCCTCAGCATGTTCAAAATAGTAGTAGATGCCGTCCTGCTCCATGAGGCGGCTGACGAAGGCCAGATCCGTTTCATCGTACTGGACGCAATATGGGCGCTGTGGGAACCGTCGGGCGGTCTGATTCTTGAAATTGCCTTTATGTTCTCGAAAAATCGTGGTGATGATCTCGATGCTCGTCTTGTTCTGAAAGACCCGACTGTTAGAGCGATGCTCGAGCAATGAAATCCACGGCCGCACCTGCGCCACGTAGTTGAGGTGCTCGGTATCGTCGAGGCCGAGATATTGGAAGCGCGTAACAACACCGTTGAAGAAGCGCGTTTGCGAGTCCTTGAGCTTAAGGCCGATTGTCAGGTTTTGACCGGGGATCGTAGCAAAGTTCTGAACTGGATTGCGGCTGGCGAGCTTCACCTCGTAGAGGAAAGGTTCCCCCAGCCGCTCGGTGCCACTGAGCCGCCGGAGAGAGATTTCATTCAACTCGGACGCGGCCGAAGTGACCGCAACAAAACGATTGTGCCTTAAGAGACTCTCGATTCTTGACTCGACCATGGTGGTGTGTGTTCCGCAGATTTGATGAGAAGGCGCGGTTGCGCCCGATGGCGTGAGTAGGATGCTGCCGAAGCCATCGGCGAAGATGCCGAAAAGCGTTTATTTCGTGCATCGAAATCGCCGACCGTTGCTCAGCCAAGATGTCTTGCTGGCCCGCATCGTCAGAGCCAAGCGGGGGAGGGCGGGGTGAAGAAAGCGTGTGGGTCTCTTGGAACTCACCCACGCTAAGTCCCACCCAAATCTCGCCATGCGGCCTTGTAACATCGATGAGTTGGCGGATTCCGGCGGTGCTAGCGACGACGTGTCTCCTGGAAGATTCAACCAGGCCCAGGGCGCAGCGCCCGAGCGGACAACCACGGTGGTCGAGTTTCGCCGCGATCGTCGGCTCGATAGGCCTCTCCGCTGCTGAAGCCTCAAGGGCGTCAAAATGGCGATAACGTTCCAAAGAGGCGTCACGGCGAATTTTGCAAAGGGCCTTGGCGGTCCCATTGCAGTTTGCGTTGAGCTTACTGAAGAGAGTCGAGCTTCCGATGCTTGTCATAACGGGCCTTCCAAGCCGCCGCCCGCCGTGCCGCCGCACTTGGTATCGAGGTTACGTGGGCCATTCACCCGTTCCAGATCGATCTCGCCAAGGAGATCTTCTCCCCGCCCGAAAAGAAGGTCGAGCGGGCCCGCCGCATCATGGATGTCCGTTTCAGGAGAGTGCCATGCGGCAGCCGGTGGGCCCCGGTCAGTCGGGGTAGTTGTCAAGTCATCGGCGTGCTGGCGCGTTTTCCTCTTGCCCATCCAACTGGACCATCCGAGTCTGCCGCAGCGACCCAACTGCACTTCCGGGACCTGCTCCTGACGGAGAACGAGGTTAATCTCCCAGTCAAGTTCATCTCCAAGGTAGTTGCAGATGATCTCCGCTATCGACTTAAGGCCGGGAGCTGCGGGCAGAAGCGATTCGTAATGAGCCAGGCTGAGGGGACCCACAATGAGTCGGAACCGATGGTGCCACACTCTGACCCTCGCACCTGCAATAGCGTTGCTGTTCAGCGTGCCCGTGGCCGGGTCGTGGCCCAGGAGGCAGAGCGATATGCGGGGCAGATCCACCCACTTTGGGACAAATTCACGGATATCAACCGGCGCCTCGACGAAGCTGGCGAGGATGGCAGCGAGCCCCTCGGCGTTGCGGGTGTGTGAGGCGAGACGGCCGGTGAAGTGGAGTTTGGCCAGATCAGGCATAGCATCCCGCGCGCGCAGGGAGGTCATCCCGAAGCCGGCTAGCGCGCCGAGCTGAAGGGCAAATCGATCTTCTTGTGGCCTGTCATAGCTCACGGTCGGTTCGCCCTCCGCCCATGCGCGGAAGAAGAACGAGGCCATTCGATGATGAAAGGTATCAGCAAATCGGATCAGCGTCTCATCCGCGGCGTTGTGCTGCCGGAGAAGGGCGTACTCCGTCAGATGCAATGGGAGGGGACCGTGGGGTCCAAACAAGCCGAAGGCGTAGGTGGAGATTACGGGGTCGTTCTCCTCGTGCGCAGTCACGCCCGCGATCGATCGAGTCGGAAATGCAAGGGAGGGCTGCTGGGCGATCCGCACGCGATCCAGGCTGGGACCGCTCGATTCTCCCAGCCGAGGCCGATCTGAGCAGATTGCATCGATCCGCCGCAGAGCCTGGAAGAAGTCGCAGGCATGCGGTTCGGCCCTGAGCGAGCTTAGGAAGTCGCCGAGTGCCCCCGAAATCAAAGGATCGCCCGGCGGCCGGCCATCGTCGGCCATCGCATTACCTCCCCGCGCTGTAGCGTCGAGACGACCATCTCGGTGAAGCTGTTGATGGATACGTATTTCGCGAAGAACTGGTTGAGCACGGAGGCGAGCGGAAAGATGCCAACGCCTTCGAAGGCCGCTTCGTCCAGGATGATACCAACCTCAATCCCACGTGCTACGGCGGCTTGTCCACCGCTGGACAATCGCCTGACCGCAGGCCTGGACCGAATCTCCCGGATCCCGTCGATCTGCCGTGAGGCGAAGGCATTGACTGGATCGACGTAGAGGCGGAGGAGTTCACGTAGCGCTTCTGCGCCCCGGTGGTCGTTCCTATCGGAATTGCTGATCGAGAGGTAGTTCAGTGAAAGATGGCTAATTAATCGCCAAGTGATATCGCCATTGGCGAAGGAGTGGCGCGGTCGGCTCGGGGGCGATACGCACCGGGTGGCGGTAACTGGAGCGCCGATTTCCAGGGTGAAGTCTGTCACGTCCCGGCCGATCGGCAGCAGCAGCGCCAGATCCCGGTTCGAGCACAGGCAGTTTACAGACAAATGCCGGAGTTCCGCCGAATAGGGAGCCGCCTGGCGATCAACTAGAGAAACGAACGTTTCGCTGCCGATGTAGCCAGTCCGCGCGCCATTTAGACGCTGGTGCTCCGACATGAGGCGCTGCTCCCGGCGGATCGCGTAGTATCTGGAATGCTGCTCCTCCTGACCGTGCGCGCTGATGCTATAGAACGGGTAGAACCTCACGGGAGCCGCTTCGTTTTTCGCCCCGTCTCCGCTCATCTCGAGGATCGAGTGGACCTCAAAGTCGAGCGGCCTCATCCTGTCAACAATCACATGATGCTCGGTGTTCTTGTCGCTCACGTGGACGAGATCTGCCTGGCGTTCGAAGAGATTAATCGCGGGCGTTGCGAAGAGAACGATATTTTGGGGCCCGAGCTGTCGTTCCAGCCGTGGCTCGACACGTCTGAGTGCGAAGACGATCTCAAGGGTCTCGGCAGTTGACAGGGCTACTGCGTCTGCCAGCCCGCTAACCTCGACGAACAACGTCCGCTCCGCGAGGGCGAAATACTCCTGTAGGAGACGGTACCCGTCGAAAGAGCGTGGCACCTCGGGCAGGAGAGCACAGCTCGGCTCCAAACCGCGTTGCTGCAGCGCATGAACCGGAATCTTTTCCTGCCAAGGGATAGGCCGGCCGACCGGACGGGCTATGATATTGCATGCGTCACCGAGAAGCTGTTCGGCGAGTGCGGCGCCGATGCCACCGGGGCCTGTTAGGTGCAGTGTGAGAGCCTCTAGTCCGAGTTTATTGAACGGCATGCCATTGGTGGTACGAAGGCGTAGTCGCAAAGCAGCCTTCGCATCTTGCCGGGCCGGAAGATCCAGTGCGGCGATCTGCCCCGGCGTCGAAAAATAATCGGCAGCGCTCACCACAATTGGCCAGAGATGCACATCATGGGCCGTGCGGAACTCGCAATGTGTGACGGCGCCCGGAGCAAGACGGCCCAAAAGCTTGGTTCCCCGCGGCACGAGGTATCCATTTTCAAGTCGTCCGGCATCCTGGTCGGGCTCGAAACGGACGATCGTCATCGAGGGGAGCGGCGGTAGAAAATGCGGATAGACCATCTCCAGGAGGTGCTGGGTGAATTCCGGAAAGCGAGACTGAAGCTTCAATTGCACCCGCGCCGCCATGAAAGCGAAGCCTTCCAGAAGCCGCTCGACGTAGGGGTCGGCGACCTCCGCTGATTCCATCCCGAGCCGGGCGGCGACCTTCGGGAATGCACGGGCGAACTCGGCCCCCATCTCGCGCATATAAGCAAGTTCGTCGTTGTACAGTCGCAGGAGCCGGGGATCCATCAGCTTATCTCTGTACCGAGATGAACGCGGGCGGATTCGAGCTCGGAATCTACCTCCGTACGCATCACCATTCGCACCGGCAATGGCTGCGCCCACAGATCGGCTTCGATCCTAAAGCGAAAAGTGCCGCAACCCTGACCATCGTCCAGGACCGTGACCTTCAGGGTGTCCGGTAAGAGACGCGGCTCAAAGCGCTGAAGGCTCTCGATTATCGCTTCGCGCAATGCGCTCTTATCCATGCCTTCGCGAATTTGTCCGCTGAGAGGCCAGGCACCATAATTAAGTGCACTGGCCGCTACGTGAGGGTACGCTTGTAGATCTACGGTTGCACCCAATTGATTGGTGTTCAACAACCAGGAAACATCGCGTAGAATCACCTCTTCCAGTTGGCGAACAGAGAAGCTGCGCTTGTCCTGCGCTTCACACGAGCTGCGCGGCTCATCGTCCGTAAGCCGGTCCAGGAGGGATGGTTGCACGAGATCCCGCTTAACATCTCTGCCCATGTTACAATCTCCAGGTGCAATGGCGACGAGTCGATCTGTCGTTTTCGCGCGCAGCCCCGAATATTCCCGGGTTGCCGATGGCCCCATCAGCCGACGAGCCTATTGAAGTCGGTGCTGTTCGCGATTTGGTTCCAGATGCCCTCGCCAGCTTTGGTAAGAGCGCCTTTTTCATCCTGCCTGTAATAAATGACCTTGCAGGCGCCGAACCGGAATGTGATCGTCTCCTCGGGGGCCTCTTCCGCATAGGACCACTCGACCTTCTCGACTACCAGCATGTTGAAACTCCAGTGCAAGAACAGGTTCGATTCTGATGTAGCTTGTCCGCTCCCCGTCGCTTTGAAAAGTTTCAGTTCGACGCTATTGAAGTGGGCGCCGCGACCACAGGCAACGTACAGAGAGGGCGATGACGTATCCACCTGCTTCTTGATAGTGAAGACCTCGAATTCGGCCTTGCCCGCGCCCGCCCCGGCGGTATGAGGCCCAATGTTCAGCTTGTTTTCGAGTGAAAAGCTCCATTCGTCCGCTAGGGTGATACCGTCCTTTAGAATGATAGATTCGCCCTTGGGCAAAATGCCGTCCTTGGACGCTTGCGTGAATTTTATAACCGCGTCGAACGCCATGATGGACTTTCCTTTTCTCGTTGATCTGATTGGGCCTGGATTGCATCGGCCAGCCCGGGGCAGCTATTCCGGAGTTTTGGCGCCGAGAACGGAGCACAATCATCTGCGGGTTTTCTCAGTCCTTGCGGGCGGATGGCAGGCGCGAGACAAGTCTCAAAGAGATGGTTAGGCCTTCGAGCTGGTAGTGTGGCCGCATGTAAAATCTCGCAACGTAATATCCGGGATTATCTTCGACCTCTTCCACCTTGACCTCGGCTGAGGAGAGCGGCTGCTGTGCCTTACTCTCTTCGCTCCCAAGCTCGGGCGAGGGGTGGACATAGCCCTGAATCCATTGGTTGAGCCACTCCTCGACCTCGTGGCGCTCCTTGAACGTGCCAATCTTGTCCCGGACCATACACTTCAAATAATGTGCGAAGCGGCAGGTTGCGAAGATGTAGGGTAGCCGGGCACTGAGTTCGGCGTTCGCTGACGCGTCGGGGTCTTCGTATTTGACCGGCTTGTTAATAGTTTGAGCGCCAATAAATACGCCGAGGTCCGTGTTTTTGCGGTGCAACAGCGGTAGAAGACCGTTTTTGGACAGTTCGGCCTCACGGCGGTCGCTGATCGCGATCTCAGTGGGGCATTTTAGGTCGACGCCACCGTCGTCGCTGCGGAAGGTATGTACCGGCAGACCCTCGACCAGGCCGCCGGATTCGACGCCACGAATTCTGGAGAGCCAGCCATAGAGCTTGAACGAGCGCGTGATATTTACGCCCATGGCGTAGGCTGCGTTCGTCCAAAGGTATTTCTCGCTGTCGCCGCCGTCTGTGTCCTCCTCGAAGGCGAATTCATCGACCGGGTTGGTTTTGGCCCCGTAGGGCAGCCGGCCAAGGGTGCGTGGTAAGGTCAGGGCCACGTACCGAGAGTTCTCGCTCTCGCGGAACGCCCGCCAAGGGGCATGTTCGGGCGTGAGGAAGATTTTTGTGATGTCACGCGGGTTCGCAAGCTCACGCCAAGAATCCATCTGCAGCAGATGTGGTGAGACGGCAGATATAAGCGGTGAGTGGCTCGCCGCCGCGATCTGCGCCAGTCCCGAAAGCAACTCTACGTCCGGTGGGGTATGGTCGAAATAGTAGTCGGCAATCAGGCAGCCATAGGGTTCACCGCCGATTTGGCCGTATTCGTCTTCGTAAATTTTTTTGAATAGCGGACTCTGATCCCAGGTGACACCCTTATATTTCCGCAGAGTTCGGGACATCTCCACCTTTGAAACTGGGAGAACGCGAATCTTCAACGTTTCATCGGTTTCGGTGTTGATGGCAAGGTGATGCAAGCCCCGCCAAGCTGATTCCACGCGCTGGAAATTTTCGTGATGGAGGATCTCGTTGAGTTGTGCAGAAAGCTTCTGGTCGATCGAAGCAATCATTGCTTGGATAGTCGTGACGACATCGTCGCTGATTAGCGACGTGTTTTGAAGTGCCTGCTCGGCCAGTGTTCGGACGGCACTCTCCACCAAGTCACGGGAGTGGTCCGAGCGGATCTTGAACTCGAATCGAAGCATGCGGGTGAAATCGCCGAGATCAACGGTGGCGACCTGTACATCTGTGGCATCTGCAGGCATCATGATCAGTTCTCCTCTGTGTCTGGGGATGCCAATGGCGGAGCGGCAACCACTGCATCAGGCTTCTCAGTCTCGATGCCATTGCCGAGGGCGCTTAGCAGTGCCGAATCCGCGAGGAAGTGGGTGAGCAACTCTTCGGCACCGTTCTTCCCGTCCATATAGGCCAGCAGATTGGAGAGCTCCGTTCGCGCCTCGAGCAGCCTGCTAAGGCTGTCGACCTTGCGCGCCACGGCCGCCGGCGAGAAATCTTCGAGCCGCTCGAACGTCAAGTCGACAGCGAGTTGGCCTTCTCCGGTCAATAGGTTCGGCACCCGCATCACCACCCTGGGCCTCAGCGATCTGAGCCGATCATCGAAATTGTCGATATCGATCTCCATCATCTTGCGCTCCGCGACAGGGGCAAGCGGCTCGGCAGCATTGCCGGCGAGGTCGGACATCACGCCGACCACGAAGGGAAGCTGAACCTTCTTCTGAGAGCCATAGGTCTCGACGTCGTATTCGATCTGTACGCGAGGCGGACGAACCCGCGCGATGAACTTTTGACTACTCGCCTTTGTCATGTGTTCCACTCTCCTGATAGGGAAGATTGCGCACGTCACGTGCCCTCGCCGACCGCCAGACCGGCAATCGAACGGTATTGGGCAACCCCTTCTGGCGCCAACTCTTTGATAAGAGCCATGAAGTCCTTCGAGACAAGTCGCTGCGCGCGCTCCAGGAGGGCTGGCAGCGGGCTCGCGGGCTCATTCACCTGGTACCAGTGGCAAATGCGGCCAAGAATTTCGACAACGTCATCGCGGTTGCGGATCACTTCGGGGTAAGAGGCCTTGCTAGAGTCTGGCAATGGAGATGCCGGGGCTGCAGGCTGGGCCCTTTTCCGATGGGCGTCGACCAGATCCTTGGCCTGGGTGAGTAGCACTATCAGAGGGTCGAATCGAACGGCCTCGTCACTCGCGACGTGCTGCCGAACACTCGCGTCTAGATGGGTGGCGGCTGCCAGGCTGGCGTGGAGACCAGTGCTGATCTGCTCGAGCTGCAGTGGATCGGTGTCGATGAAGGCGTGCTCGATGGTCGAACGATCAATTTCCGTAGATTGGGACCGTAGCGCACCAGCCCAATCGCGGAGCGTAAAAGTCCCGAATTGCCTGGAGGAGGTGAGTGGGACTTGGCGTATTTCTGCCAAGAGCCCGGAGAGATCGCAGAGGCTCGCTAGAGCGTTGAGGCGAACGGTCTGATCTTCGTCATCTTCTGGATCCGGTCGCGGATGTAGCTCTGACCAGTAGAGCTCGACATAGGCCGCGAGCAGCTCAAGCCCCCGACTTAGACCAGAGAAGCCGAACTGACTGAGGGCGGATCGTGTGAGCAAGATGCCGACTCTTAGATCCTTAGTGCGGGCAGAAAGGTCGAGGCCAAGCCGCCACACCTCTGTCCAATCGGGAGCCTCCTCGGTGGCGATGGAGTCGCCTATCTGCTGGTGCGGCTTGCCATGCGACGCTATCTCCAGCTCCAGGAAGCTCAAATCGTAATCGAGAGCATCCCCGCATGCGTTGCCGTCGCTGATCGGTTTTAATAGATGATCTGCATCGAGCATGACCCAAATCCCAGTTTTCCCGACATAAAAGATCGTCGCGCCTCTGTTTCTCAATGTTTAGCAATGAGCAGACGCGATTGCTCATGCACAATCGACATTCGTATATGTCGTGAATGCTTGGGGCGTGAATGCCGCCGCTTCGGATCTTGACGCAGCTATGTGCTGCTCAGGCGCGAGGGACACCTTGTGAACAACAAGAAGCTCTTCCGGGTCCATCGGGAGGAGAAGCTCACGATGCGCAAGCGCCGTGGCCGGAAACGAGCGAAAGGCAAGCGTTGGTGTTGATCCCGCTGGCTGCCAATGATCGTTGGCGCGGGTTCAGGCTTCTGATGGTCGTGAGGAAAGCCGGACTCTCGTCGCCGATACTTCGCTCTCCGGCCTGCGGTCGCCTGTGGACTGGATCGGGTTGTTGAGGAGCGTGGCAAGCCAAGCACTCTGGCCTCGGCTAACTAACCCTGCAGAGTTCGCCCAGATCGGCAACCCGCGACGTGATGCAGTGCTACGCATTCGGAATGGTCTCCGCACCTAAACCCGCCGATGCCGCCGCAGATGCGCAACCCACCGCTGGAGCGAACCCCAAACTGGATAAACTTGACGGTACAAGCTCAGCCAGATTGAATTGACATCGTCGGGCAGTCGTTGCAAAGGGCAACCTGCGGAGTACCGTTGCAAACGTGAGCCTGAAGGCCTCCAACTACGAAGTCTTCGCGCGGCCGCCTCCGCGCCAGTTGCTGCATAAGGTGGATGGCGTCCTCGGCGATCGCTCTTGGGGGTGTCGGCGCGCGGACCCTCATCGAACGAGCAGCCAGCCGGCGGGTCCATCGCGCGTGCAGCGACCCGGCGTCAGTGGTAGAACGGCTCGAGCACTTCAACGGCATTATATCTCCTGCGCTCCGCCGGATCGCCGCACGAGGCATATAGGGCGACAATCTGGATGAGATCCGTATTGACCGCATGTAACGATGCTCCCCGAGATTCGCACGTTGCCTCATTCATTTTGCTCCCAGTTGGAGCGAAGGAGTGGGGTGCGGAGATGGCGGGGTTTCGCAGCGGCCGGCCTCCTTCGTGAGCGCCATTGCCGTTTTCGACGGAAGTCGAAGTTTAATAACCATCGTCGCGGTATTTACTTTTGACAATGGGTGTGATGCGGCTTTGCGTGATCTTCTAAAAAGAATCGAGTCCCGCCGCCAATCCCCCGTTCTATCGCGCACCTACCGCATCCCAACGTGACTGTCGACCCTGCTTCCATTAGTCGTGCAGGGCAACCACGCGGTCTCTCGTGCAGATCCCTGCGATTTCGAATTGACGGACACCGACCCCGTTTGACGGTCGTGGAGTGCACGCACTTAGTCACCCTAGCCGCCCGCGCACTGCAACCCCGCTGTAGCGATCCTTCTACCTCTATGCTAAAGAAAGTTTTGGAAAAACTTGCCTCGTCGCCATCGTTCGACGGCGGCCTTGGCGCCAATCTTGCGAGGAGCGGGCTGATGGTCGCAGCGGCATGCGAGCCGACATTCTGCGCTCCCGACCGTCGAAGACGAGGTCGCTCTCGGCGTGTTAGTCAGCCGGAATGCGCCGGCCGTCGTGCCCCTAAATATCGATCTCGAGCCAGGTATTGGCCTCCAGACTGAAGAAAAATTCGGCGCTCTCACATGCTCATGCAATCCCGTGGTGGACAACCAACGCACATGATGGTGCAGTTCCTAGGGAATGTGGTGATGAGTCATGAGCCGTCCTATATCACCTTGAACGCTGCCCTCCTGGCTATCCGTTTCTTCGAGGCACCCACGATTATGGCGGCATCGGCGGCGCTGAGATCGGGATGGGCCGCCTTCAGTGCGTCTGCCCACGCCCCCTTGCTCTGCCCCGGCAGCTGCGGTGTCTGCCTAGCGATTTCGTCCAGCCTCGCCTGATCCTGGGCCGACACCGTCCGGAACGCCGCCCTCCTGGCGATATCGTCCCTAAAGGTGCCCAGGATGGTGGCGGCATCGGCGGCGCTGAGATCGGGATGGGCCGCCTTCAGCGCATCGGCCCAGGCCGCATTGCTCCCCCCCTGCCGCGGTGTTGCCGCCGCGATTTCGTCCAGCCTCGCCTGGTCCTGGGCCGACACCGTCCGGAACGCCGCCCTTTTAGCAATATCCTGCTTTATGGCACCCACGATTACGGCGGCATCGGCGGCGCTGAGATCGGGATGGGCCGCCTTCAGCGCGTCCGCCCAGGCCGCCTTGCTCTGCCCCGGCAGCTGCGGTGTCTGCCTAGCGAGTTCGTCCAGCCTCGCCTGGTCCTGGGCCGACACCGTCCGGAACGCCGCCCTCCTGGCGATTTCGTCCTTTGCGGCGCCCACGATGGTGGCGGCATCGGCGGCGCTGAGATCGGGATGGGCCGCCTTCAGCGTGTCCGCCCACGCCCCCTTGCTCTGCCCCGGCAGCTGCGGTGTCACCGCCGCGATTTCGTCCAGCCTCGCCTGGTCCTGGGCCGACACCGTCCGGAACGCTGCCCTCACGGCGATATCGTCCTTTAAGGCGCCCACGATTGTGGCGGCATCGGCGGCGCTGAGATCGGGATGGGCCGCCTTCAGCGCGTCCGCCCACGCCCCCTTGCTCTGCCTCGACTGTCGCGGTGTTTGCCTGGCGATTTCGTCCAGCCTCGCCTGGTCCTGAGCCGACACCGTCCGGAACGCCGCCCTTTTAGCAATATTATGCTTTACGGAACCCACAATTATGGCGGCATCGGAGGCGCTGAGATCGGGATGGGCCGCCTTCAGCGCGTCCGCCCATGCCCCCTTGCTCTGCCCCGGCAGCCGCGGTGTCTGCCTAGCGATTTCGTCCAGCCTCGCCTGATCCTGGGCCGACACCGTCTGGAAAGCCGCCCTCCTGGCGATAACCCGCTTTACGGCGCCCACGATGGCGGCGGCATCGGCGGCGCTGAGATCGGGATGGGCCGCCTTCAGTGCGTCCGCCCACGCCCCCTTGCTCTGCCCCGGTAGCTGCGGTGTCTGCCTGGCGATTTCGTCCAGCCTCGCGTGGTCCTGGGCCGACACCGTCTGGAACGCTGTCCTTTTAGCAATATCCTGCTTTACGGCATTCACGATTATGGCGGCATCGGCGGCGCTGAGATCGGGATGGGCCGCCTTCAGCGCGTCCGCCCACGCCCCCTTGCTCTGCCCCGGCAGCCGCGGTGTCACCGCCGCGATTTCGTCCAGTCTCGCCTGGTCCTGGGCCGACACCGTCTGGAACGCGGCCCTTTTAGCAATATCCTGCTTTACGGCACCCACGATTATGGCGGCATCGGCGGCGCTGAGATCGGGATGGGCCGCCTTCAGCGCGTCCGCCCACGCCCCCTTGCTCTGCCCCGGTAGCTGCGGTGTCTGCCTGGCGATTTCGTCCAGCCTCGCCTGGTCCTGGGCCGACACCGTCCGGAACGCCGTCCTCCTTGCAATATCGTCCTTAAAAGAGCCCACGGTTATGGCGGCATCGGCGGCGCTGAGATCGGGATGGGCCGCCTTCAGCGCGTCCGCCCACGCCCCCTTGCTCTGCCCCGGCAGCTGCGGTGTCGCCGCCTTGATCTCGTCAAGCCTCGCCCGGTCCTGGGCCGACACCGTTCGATACGCCGCCCTCCTGGCGATAACCCGCTTTACGACGCCCACGATTACGGCGGCATCGGCGGCGCTGAGATAGGGATGGGCCGCCTTCAGCGCGTCCGCCCACGCCCCCTTGCTCTGCCTCGACTGCCGCGGTGTCTGCCTGGCGATTTCGTCCAGCCTCGCCTGGTCCTGGGCCGACACCGTCCGGAACGCCGCTCGAGGCCCCACGATTATGCCGGCATTCGCGGCGCTGAGATCAGGCGCCAACGCCAGCGGCCTTTGAGCATATAACGTCTGCCTGCGGCTGGGCCTGGGATCTGCGTCCTTCTCAGTAGTCCGCCTCTTGCGCCCGCCACCGGTCGGATCGCTGGGCTCCGCGGGCACCTCGGACATGGCCGAATGCTCCTCTCTTCCACCCGGCACCTCGGTGGGCCCGGCAACCGCTGAGGCTTCTAAATTCCCAAGGCCATGCAGCCCCCCGCGCTGAGGGCCAGTCTCCAGCGGCTGGCCCTCGACGAGGTGAATAGTGCGATCGGCATTATTGTATTCATCTGTTGTCCTCGTGAGGTTGAACGCGGTCTCTGCCGGGACGACCGGAACTCTCGTCAGTTCCGTCATGTCAGCCATCATTTGCGGGGTTTGTTCTTCAGGGCTTTGAAGCTCGGTCGGCGGGCTTGGCTGGCCGACGCTTAGCCTTTCCACGTAACGCAATACCGAATTCTCTTGCCAGATGTCGTCCGAATTGAAGTTGTCGGCCACTTGATCGACACGCGCCACTGAAGACTGCGCTCTTTGATCCGCTGGGTGCCGGCCCTCATCCGGCCGCGAAGAGCCCTGCCCCTTAGTCCGAGGGTCCCTGTCAACCATGCTCACCCCCCTGGGATATGGCCTTCAGGAAACAAGGGGTCAGCTGTCGGGCACCGACTGCTGACGGAAGGTCAGAATTTATCAGGGGCTCAAGCGACTTAACCAGAGTGCAAGGGGCGCGACTGCGACCATCGACCGCTCCAGCTTGCCGAGCCTCGTTCGGACGCCGCTCAATCACCGTGGGTCCCGTTTTTTGCTGTTGTGGCATGGGGCGGCTCTGCGGAATCGAGCTCAGGTGACGGGAGGCCGGCAGATCCCGAAGACATGGCCAGGCCGTTGATAACTGGTAGCGTAAACGCATCATTGCAGCAGAACCTCAAAAACCACGGAGAAGAGCCCGCGATTCAAACTAGCGCAGTCCCGGTATTGGATTGCATGCACAGGTGATATGCTCGCATCCGGTTAGTGAGCGGCTATGGCGCAGCTCCTGCGTGAACCCATAACGACAGCGGCGATCCTTCGAGAGATGCAGCGACGACCCGTTCTCCAGACCGGAGGTCCGTGCTTGATGTGGCGATCGGCACGGATTGCTATCAACGCTGACGGCCGCCGGTGCCGCGCAAGCCGGTTACGACGAAACATCGACATGATCTCTTCTATGGTGGGATTGGCCCACCGATACCAGGGTAGTGGCAACTGTCGCCAATTGCGGCGCCAGTGAGGTCGGCCTTCATCTTCGAACTCCTTGCTGGCTTCCGCTAAACAACGCGGCCTTATCACAAAAGGCTGGGAGATTTAACGATGATCCCGGCATCCGGACTTCTGCGCATTGCCGGCCGGTAATAGCGCGAAAGACTTGCAGCAATCGCAGCGCCGGCGGCACCCGTGACTAGTATCCGCACTGCCTGGCCCGTAACAATGCGCTGTGACCAGCGGAAGCCGATCTCGTGGAAAGACAAGGCATGCTGCGGGCTGATATGATGAAAGACGCCGGCAATGGTGCGGCGGACCCGGGACTTGAAACCTCCCACCGAGTGGACGGCGACTTGGACGAATTCGCGGCTCGAATGCTTTACGTTCTCATGCGTAGCAAAGCTCTTGCCAATCGCCATGAACGCCTCACCGCCCAGCAGGCAGGTTGCGGTTCGATCCCTTTCGCCGTCGCGCGCCCTGCATGTATCGAAAGGCCTTTTCGGCCCCGTCCAGGCGGTAGACCGTCCGGATCCATTCTCGGTCGCTCACCGAGATGAAAACGGTCGATCTCCACCGTGCCATCTTGCATGTGCTCGCGCGCCAACATGAGGCGCAGCGCATATCCCATTCGCTAGCTATTGGGCATCACCAAATGTGGAAATGCCTATCTTCGCCGCATGAATGATCCATGCCGCCAGGGCTGCTATCCCGCACCTGGCGCGAACCGGGACTGCAACCGGTTCGTGGATCGTGTCCAGGAGGTGGTTGTCTAATCGCTAAACTGGTCGTCAAGGTGCTTTAGGGGCGGCGGCGCGTGAAGACGATGTTGGCGGCGGCACTGCCTCAGCGTATTCAGGAACATTTTCGACGAGGCAATGCGCATCACGTGTCACCTTGCCTGTTGCGCTGCTCTTTTGGCCCCGTACTTGCGGCGCCGGGTCTCAAGGCTTCCGGGCGGTCATTTGCGAGATTCATCTCGTACGAGTGACAGGACAGGCGAATTGGCGCGTTGTAGGTCAGTGTGAACATGAACGACCAATAAGGCTCTGAGGGCAACGGGCTACTGAGCGACAGTCTAGATGAGACCCCTTGCTTGTCGCGCTGCAAGGGGGCTCATGACCAATCCTGATGAGCTTCGGCGCTTGCATATCTGAGCTGTCCCGACACGCGATGCCCTTCTACCAGCGCATTGTTGGATATCAGATGTGCATGCAAGGGGGCAGTGAAGCTCTGCTACTTTTACGGAGAAAGCCGTTCTGTCAGGTGGACGCGAGGCGAGTCTTGAATGTCGTGGAATAATAGGGTCGTCTGGTCGGAGGGCTTGTTCCTCCGCCCGCAGCATTTTCAGCAGGCCGATCGTCACGTCGAACAGCTGGTGCGCAGCAGGACGGCGGTTTTGCATGGGTACGGGTGGGGTATCAGCGAGCTGCGGCTCAATCGAGAGCTGCTTGGTCTCGGTAAGATCGCCATCGAAGCGGCTCGCGGCGTCTTGGAGGACGGGATGCCCTTCAGTATTCCTGACGAAGCCAACCAGCCAACTCCCTACGACGTTCCGCCGGATTTTCGAGATTCGCTTATTCACTTGGCGGTACCGTTTTATCAACCCGGCGCTCTTGAAACCGACGCGCAAGCGGGAATTGACGTACCTATCCGCTTCGCAGTCTCCACTGAGGATGTTGTCGACACCAACGCTGGCGAGCGAGGCAGCGCCTCCATCGACGTAGCGAGGCTGGATTTTCGACTGCTGCCGGACGCGGCAGACCGGTCTGGCTACACTTGCATCCCAATCGCCCGTATCATAGAGGTCCGGGCCGACCGACAGATCATTCTGGACGAAACGCACGTGCCGCCAACCCCCGACTGCGCCAGCTCCCGGGTCCTCTCGAACTACATCACTGAGATCACCGGCCTGCTTCACCATCGTGGTGAAGCTCTGGCCACTCGGGTCTCCCAGTCGGGAACGAGCCGGGTTGCAGAGCTCGCGGACTTCCTTCTGCTGCAGGCGATCAATCGGTACGAGCCGTACTTCTGCCACCTGTCCAAGGCCGCCGTTGTAAATCCGGAATCGCTGTATGTTGTCATGCTCCAATTGGCGGGTGAACTAGCCACGTTCGCCCGCGTCGATAAACGTGCCCCGACCCTTGGTGTTTACAAGCACGACTCTCTCGCGGAGGCGTTTTTGCCAGTGATGCAGTCGATCCGGGCTTCGCTGGGTGCAGTGATTGAGCAGACTGCGGTCCCCGTACCGCTGCAGCGGCAAAAATACGGTGTCCATGTGGCTGAGGTGGCCGACCGCTCTCTCTTTACGACCTCGAGCTTCGTGCTGGCTGCTCGGGCTGATATTGAGGTCGAGCGCCTCCGGCGCGAGTTCCCGTCTCAGATTAAGATCGGCCCGGCGGAGAAAATCACGGAACTCGTCAATGTCGCACTGCCCGGCATTATCATCAATCCCCTACCGGTCGCGCCGCGTCAGATCCCGTTCCATGTTGGATTCAGCTATTTCGAGATCGATCAAAATAGCCGCTTCTGGAAGGATATGCCCCAATCCGCCGGCTTGGCGCTGCACGTTGCTGGCGACTTCCCAAATCTCGAAATGGCTCTCTGGGCCATCCGAGCCGGACAGAACCCACATTTGAGTTAGCCCACCAATGCCCCTCACGCTACGTGTACACAGCAATAGATGTAGTTTTCCGGAATATCTCGTGCCGGGCGACGCGGCTGGTGGACTGACTACCAGCCGAGCAGGCAACAGCCTGGTTCTGCCGGATGATCAGCAGATGGTCTCGAAATCCCACTGCTCAATCGAGTGCATGGCACGGCGATACGTACTGATCGACCGAGGCCGCGACGACACATGTCAAAATGACGAGGCGGTGCCGCTTCCGTCAGAGGCGCCGGTCGCCCGGAAAACCAGCGATGTTATTCAGATCGGCGCCTATATGACCGATGTCGTCGCGGTGTCGCCTTCGATATCCATTGCGGAGAGTGCCGCCGAACCGGAGGGACAACTTGCAGCGACAAGTGAGGAGTTGAGTCTTCTTGGCCCCCTCGAAACGGCCTCGTCGCTCCTGGCGGGCAATTGCACCCGGGGTGAAGAAGCGCTGCTGGACCTGAGGGACGGCGAGTTCCTACCATTGCCGTTCTTAGGCACTCGTTTAGACGCGCTGGCGGGCATGATGAGAAGTCCGTGGGATATCTACGCAGACAGTGTGCCAGATCGGGCCCCCATCTTGACGCAACCCAAGGTGGAGCAATCATCTCGCCAAGAATCATCGAGCGGCTGTCACGGCTTTCCTTGCCGCCTGCGGCTTATCATTGGCAGATGTCCGGAATGCCGGCATCGTAAGCGTGTTGGATCGTGCAGGGAAAATGCTTCTGTATTCCGCCGCGCTGCACAGCATACTCTCCGAGCGAGAGCTGGCGAACAATTATTCAGAAATAAGAGTTCCGACGAAAAAACCCTGAGTCTCGTCCCCGATGTCGGTGAGGCGTTGCGCGCAGTTCTGTGCAATGACTCCAGCGGGTTCCTCCGCGGAGACCTGGCCGTTGAGCAAGCCTTCACCGACCGTGGGACGCATGACGTGTCATTCGCGGCTGTGCAGAAGGCTCTGTCCAGCGTCCGTGCACGCTTGTCCCTAGCAGGGATCGAGAAGGCGATGGGGCGGCCCCGTTCCCTTTTGCACCGCAACCATAAGGCGCGAAACCGGAGTGCGTACGTGCGCGTCTTCAATGACGTCGTATCGAGCATCGAAACCGATTTGCTCCGGAGCTTCGGCGCCGACTTCGCGCGCCCAGTGCGAGAGCGTAGTCGACCCACCCGCCGATCCCACGATGAGAGCGTCCGCTCCAAAGGGAAGTGGGCGGGTTGATGATGGTGATTGAGGAAACGATGCCAAAATCCCAGCCACTCGTCCTCCTTCACGCCGAGGAGCAGTTGGCTGTCCCTTCGCCGTCATCGCCAGTGGCGGAGGAACTTACCTGGGAGATGCTTGCGCTCGACCGACTTAATCCACTGGTCGCGGCCGCGGCGGCGCTGCTGGGTCTCAGCGCTCAGCTCAAGAGCAGTGCTAGCCATATCGACGTTGAAGCACTGCGCCTTAGGGTGCTGCGGGAGATCGATGCTTTTGAGCGTCGGATCACGCCGCTCGGATTGCCCTCGCGAGCGATCAAGGTCTGCAAATACGCCCTCTGCGCGACCATCGATGACATCGTTCTGAACACAGCCTGGGGCAGCAACAGCGTCTGGACGACGCGCAGCTTGGTGGGATCGCTGTTCAGCGATACCTGGGGCGGCGAGCGCTTCTTCGATCTGCTGACGCAATTGAAAAATGAACCGGCCATCAATATAGAACTGCTGGAGCTGCTCTATTACTGCATGAGGTTGGGCTTCGAAGGCCGCTACCGCGTCACTGCGGGAGGAGCCGCAGAGCTCAGTGTGCTGTGCGAAGACGTCTACCGCCTGATCCGAGCAGCCCGTGGTGACTTCGAGCGCGAACTATCCCCGCACTGGCGGAGGAACTCAAATAATCCGGAGCCACGCCGCACAATCGTTCCAATCTGGGCCGTCGTAGCGTTTGGGGCAGGATTACTCCTCTCGATCTATGCCGGACTCCTGCATGCATTAAATGCCCGCGCCGACGCTGTCTTCAACGATATCGCGACATTGCCGCCGAACGGCGTTGTCAGATCGGCGAGAATCGCATTGCCACCAAAGGTTGTTATGAGCAGCGACCGACTGCGTAACTTCCTCGAGCCCGAAATCCGCGAAGGGCTTGTCACTGTGTCCGAGGACCCACAGCAGATCGTCGTTATCATTCGCGCCTCCGGGATGTTCGATTCTGCTAGTCCGGAAGTGAAGAAAATGTTCCTGCCGCTTCTTTTACGAATTGGTCGTTCTCTGAACGGTGAGTCGGGATCGGTCCTCCTGACCGGGCACACCGACGCCATTCCGGTGCAATCACTCGCCTTCCCTTCAAACGATTCCCTTTCGCTCGCGCGTGCGAGCGCAGCTGCCGAGATTATCAAATCCATGATGAATGACCCAGGCCGCGTGCGAGAAGAGGGCAGAGGGAGCGGAGAACCGGTCGCTTCGAACCACACGCCCGAGGGCCGCGCGCGGAACCGTCGGATTCAAATCATCATCACAAAGACACAATGAAGACAAGCCATGCAGTCAATCAAGAAAGCGCTTAGGTGGCAATGGCTCCGTGTCGGCGGGGCGGCGATCGTATGTGCCTTAATCTTCACGCTCGGACCGCATATCTCGGTCGGAGGATTTGCGCCGCTTGACAGCCTTCGCAGCCAGATCGCGGCATCGATGCTGATTCCGGTCGGATACACCGTGATCTACTTGATCCAGTCCCAGCTTTACAAGGTTCAGGCCTATTTTGAAGACCTCGTCCAATCACGAGTGTCGGGAGCGCTGGACGCGGGTGGGGCCGAGCAGAAGAAGGGAGACCCAAGGCCTTCCGACCGAAGTGTGGGGCAAGCCAGCACGCTTGCTGAAAGAGAGCTGGAGGCGATTCGTCATCGTTTCCGCGAGACCCTTACCACACTCAAGGGGCGCCGCTACGCAGGAGGTATCAGCAGGCGGTGGCTCTATCAGCGGCCCTGGTATGTGATGATCGGTCCGCCCAACTCGGGGAAGACCACAGCAATAGTCAATTCCGGGCTCAGCTTTCCGATGGCGGCGAGGTCCGGTCTGAGAGCCGCCGGTGGGTTAGCGGGTACGGAAAACTGCGACTGGTGGATCACCGATGACGCGGTGTTCGTCGACACTGCTGGGCGCTACACGATACAGGAGGGTGATGCAGACCGGGACAAAGCGGTTTGGCGTGGCTTGCTTCGTATGCTCAGACGCTCCCGGCCACGGCAGCCGCTGAACGGTGTCTTAGTCACGATCGCAATCAGCGAGCTGAATTCTACATCCGAGGAAGTGCTCGCCGATCGCGCGCGCTGTATCCGTGAGCGGCTCCTCGAAGTGTACAGGGAGCTTCGCCTGCAACTGCCGATTTATGTGCTTTTCACTAAGAGCGATCTGCTGGCGGGATTTGTTGAATTCTTCGACGATCTGGGTCGCGAGGGGCGGGAGGCGGTGTGGGGGTTCACCTATGCGCAAGAGGCGTCGGAGGACGAAGGCGATCCGATGGCGTTTGCCGCAGCATACGATGCGCTTGTTGGCCGCCTAAACGAAAGGCTGCTTGAACGAATGCAGCACGAAAGCAACCTCCAGCGTCGCGCGCTCATGTTCGGCTTCCCACAGCAGGTCGCTAGCCTCAAGCACCTGACGCAACAGTTCTTGAAGGAAGCCTTTGGCGGGAATTCGTTCCAGGAACCGCTTATGCTCCGCGGCGTCTACTTCTTAAGCGGCACGCAAATTGGCATGCCCTTCGATCGACTTGCGAACGCCAGATCTCAGACCTTCGAGATCGCTCAGCCGCCCTGTACAGCGCTTCGTGGCCCGGGCCGTGGTTATTTCATCAGCCGGCTGCTGCGCGAAGTCGTTTTCGCCGAAGCTGGGCTCGTCGATGCCAATCACCGCTTCGATCGGCGCCAGCGGCGGATCCGGTATGGCGCCTACACGATGATAGCGGCGGTCATTGTTACCGCCAGCGTCTTATGGACGTTCAGCTATATTCGGAATGTTCAGCTGATCGAGAGCGTTCGCCTAATGGCTGGCAGCTATGCCAGAGGGGCCGAAAAGCTGAAGCTCGACCGGGTTGAGAGTGGCGATCTTCGACCCATCCTGCCACTGCTTCAGCGGCTGCGTGATGCCAACGGCGACAGCGCGGGCGGCCCCCTATCAAGTTCGGGTCTCGACCAGAGTAAGAAAATCAAGGTTCAGACGCTCGCGGCGTACCGCCGCGCCGTGAACACCATCCTGCTGCCGCGGCTGATGTTCCGGTTGGAAACCTTATTGGTCGAGCGGCACGACGATGATCAGTTCGTCTACCAGGCGTTAAAGGTTTACCTGATGCTGGGTCAGCAGGGTCCGCTCCAGCGCGCGGTCGTCAAGAACTGGATGGCTGCCGACTGGCGAGTGATGTTTCCGGCCGAAGCCGATGCCGGCCTGCGCAGCGCGCTCGCTGATCACCTGGATGCACTCATGGAAGGGCCGCTGCCCCATAGTGAGCTTAATGGCGAACTGATCGAGAGGAGCCGCGCGAAGCTCCAGACCGTCTCGATGGCGCGCCGCGTCCTCGACATCATCGCGACCAGTCCCGAAGCCTCGCGGGCGCCAACCTGGCGTCTGGCCGACCATGCCGGGCCGCTGGCGCAGGGCGTCCTGGCTCGCAAATCGGGACAGCCGCTCAGCGAGGGGGTTCCTGGCATCTACACGAGGGCGGGGTTTTACGGAACCTTCCTGCGATTGCTGCCGCAAGTGGCTGACGCTGTCGCTGCAGAAGGCTGGGTTCTCGACTCACAGGTAGTCGCGCCGATTGCAGCCGGTGATGTGAGCCAGAAGCTGCGGCGTTCGGCGGCGGATCTCTACGCTCAGGAGTTCGCGTTGCGCTGGGACCAGCTCATTGGCGATATGTCCATCCGCCCCTCTGGGGGTATCGATGACGCGCTGCGCACCTTGAACACGCTGTCCGCGCCGACGTCACCAATGCGCCTGTTCCTTTTCGCGGCGGCGCAGGAGCTAAAGCTCAAGCAACCACCGGCTCCCGAGGACGGCTTGACGAAAGGTGACAGTGTCCCCCAGGGCGAGGTGTTGCCAAGCGAGCTCGAGGCACTGTTCCGGTCCCAACCGGCCGCGGACACGCCTGAAGCTCACGTCCAGCTCTATATGGGCGATCATTTCCGGTGGCTGCACCAGCTGGTCGAAGTGCCGTCGAACAGCCAAGCGGGCGCGCAGGCGCCGATTGACAGTGCTCTCCGGGATCTTGGCGAACTGTATCGCTCCCTCAGCCAGGCGCAGGGGCTGGCGGGTTCGAACATCTTGGAACACAACGGGCAGGCGGGCGTCGCCATCCAACAGATCGAGGCGGGGGCGGCCGATCTGCCCGAACCCATCCGGCAATGGATCCTCGGCCTCAGCCGCCACAGCTCGGACTTAACCGTCAGCGGCATGAGGCGCGGGTTGGCGAGCGGTTGGGCGGGCGGCCCCGGCGATTTGTGCCGACGGGCTACCGAAGGACGGTATCCCTTCGCGAGCGGATCCCGCCGGGATATCCCTTTGAGCGATTTCGCCCGGCTGTTCGGCCGCAAGGCGGAGATCGACACTTTCTTCGCCGAGAACCTTTCCCCATTCGTCGACAAATCCAAAGGCTCGTGGCAGTTTCGGCCAACGAGCGGTGTCGATTTCCCTATCGGCCGCAATACCTTGGCCCAGTTCCAACGGGCAGCCACGATCCGCGACACCATGTTCGATGATGCCGGCAAGGTGTCAGTTGGATTCCTGCTCACCGTCGCCGAGACCGATCCGTTGACAGACCAGGTGGTGGTAGACATCGACGGCCAGCGCCTCGAACATCGACGAGGAACAGCCGCCGCGGCCATGCATTTCCATTGGCCTACGGCCGGCGGCGTCGGCGGCGCTTCCGTCGCTTTCATCGGTTTTCAAGGCGCCACCCTCTCCAAGAGCGGCCATTGGGCGCTGTTTCGCCTCTTAAATGAGGCGGATAAGCAGCCATTGGGAGGAGGGGACCTTATTCAGGTACGACTGGTGTCCGGTCGCCATTGGGCGGTTTTTAACCTCCAGCCTGACAGCGTGATGAGCCCGTTGTCCCGCAATCTGTTGTCAGAATTCCGATGTCCAGATTTCTTATGAACGCCGGGATAGCATCCGACTGGCGCTGGGAAAGCCCTATGGGGTCACGAGACGCCCACGCAGGTCTGCGGCGGGAGAGGTCGGCATGTCGGTTGCCGGCCGGATCGGAGGCGGTCACGGCTGCGACTGGCGGCGATCGTCGCTTGATCTCGGCGCGCCGCTTTCCCGCTCGACTAGACCGCTGGAGAGCGCGGTCACCTCCATCAGGCAGATCTTCGGGAAGTTGGGTGATCAGATCCTGTCCCACCCTATCAACCGACGTACACTGATCTAGAACAGGAAACTGGAGAGATATAATGGCCGGAATGAAGCACAATAGGACAAGAGCGAAGAAATTTCTGCAGTTGATCGACCAGACGAAGAACAGAGCGGATTTGGAGTTCTGCTTTGCGGTTGGCACGGTTGGCGATCTGCGGAAGCCTGCTGTCCTGGTGAGTAAGAAAAAGCTCAATGGATTGGCACAAACTTTGAAAAACATGCCTTTTGAAGATGATGAGGATAGTAGTAAGGAGAACTTTTCGCTTCTGCGGAGAGGCACGGGCAGGATGAACGAAAACGGCGTTATCCTCGTCAAGTTGGCTGATGGTGGAAAGGCCGGGTTCCCGCAGGTCCAAAAGGTGATGAAGAAGTATTTCGTGAACTTCCGCATGAGGTTGCCTGACATGCAGGAAGCAGGAATCTTAACTGAAGAAGACATTCAGCAGTTTGAGATGAACGCCGAGGAGAACTCCCAATTTCTTCCACCCGACGACTCTGAAGAATTCAATCGGCCGATGACGGCGCTCGATAGCGCGGAAGGGAACTCTGCAGGGAGTGTTGAGGAAACTGAAGAGAGAAGCAAGCGTGAAGGCGGGGCTGAGCTCCTGGAGCAGCTTCTCCCGGAAGTGAAGGAGGGGATTGCCGCCGCGGCCGCGACCATTTCCAATCACGCAGTAAGTCTCAGCGCGCAAATTGGCGCGGGACAGACCGCAGAGTTGTCCCATCTGACCACGAAGATCGCGGATTGGCTGCAACGTGTGCTGGCTGCGACGCCTCCGGAAGAGCAGGAGGCAACGTTGCACAACTTCGCCGGCCGACTTCTGTTGATGCTGGCCTATCCTGAGAATCTGCGAAATCTTCAATATGTGGATGACATGCCCGATGGGGCGGGGCAGGGCGAGACAAACGGCGACCGCCGCGAAGAGGTCGTGGTGAATGGGATCGATCTGAACAGAGTTCCAACGGGCGCTCTCGATCAAGACGAGGTAGTAGAGTCCTTGTTCCGTCTGATCAAGGCAAAGGCTCAGGAGCGACAGCTTTCTTATCCGCTAGAGAACGCGAATTCTGAGAGGATTGCGAAGATAGTGTCGTCGCAATGGCCGAAGGAACTAGGCGATGCAGCCCGTAGGCGCGCGGTTGTGGAGCGTCTGATCGCAGCGGTGGTCCCGCGGCCCGGTAACGATGATCAACTTCTGGTCCTTCTTGGCATCGCAGACCAGCCCGAACGGACCAAATCCATCGAGAACTCGGTCGAAAGTATCATAGCTATATGGCAGGCTTATCTCGACACTGCCTTGACGCTGCGGGATGAGGTAAAGAGCAAGATCAACCAGATGGTCGATGTGGAAGCCCGCGGCGGAACGTGGAGGTATGTCGACGACATCTTCCTGCAGTTCGGAGGAGAGCTTTCAGATCAGCTCTCCGCCATCACCGAACGCAACGGTGAGGCACTGTCGAGCGCGACCGAGCGTGTCCGAACCACAGTCCAGAAGAAGCTCGATTATCTCAACGGCAGCGACATTGTAGCCATGCTTGACAATCCTCCAATCGACATCGGTCCGGGCACTATAGGGCAGACGCTGCGGGAAGGGCTCGCGGCCATCACCGATGGACTGAAGCGCATCGAAACCTCGCGCGCCGCGCCCGCCGCGTAATAATCGCCTGTCTCGATGCCGGCCGACCCACCGGAAGGCCGGGCGAGCAGGCCATCAACGGCCTCATCAGCGACGGAAGGAGTTCCGCCGCTCAGGTGGGTCAGCGAAGCGGTGAAGGAGCGGCGCACCAACAGAGGCTCTTCGGCTCTTCTTCATCGGCTGCCGCTTCAACGACCAGATGCTGCGCACCTACGCCCGACAGATCATGACGCGATCCAACGCACCACGTTTTGCGGTGCTGGATGCGGCAGCGCCGACCAACAACCAACGCCGTTTCCTTGCAGCAAGCCCGATCACGCTTATCGACGTGCCGACTGGCGAAGCTGCGGCTAGGCTTATCGGCTGAAAACCAGAGTAGAGAAGGAGTGTTGCGGGTACGACGATACACGAGGATTTCGGAGGTCGGTCGTCGGCACCGACGTCGGAGGCGGATTTGCCGTAAACGTTGATCATCACGGCCGCTGTTTGAAAGTGCCGCTCGCCTTGCTATGAATCCACCCATCCCTTTTTTGCACGCATTCCATCCAAACAAACAATTTTACTGGTCAAAACAATTGCCCTTAGAAAAAACGCTGAAGAGCGCTGTGCAGAACGATTGTGTGGAGTTCTAAAAATGGGTCCTCAGGTTCGGTAGAGACTGTGCTGGAAAACGAGTTGGAGCACTCTGTCAGTTGCCTGGCCTCGATTGTTATCACGTTGGACGTGATCGGCCAAATCTTGGCCGTTGCTTCTGCCGTTTCAGTGCTAATGGGCTCTCACAAGAAGCACTGTTGCCTGGTCGACTAAATCTGTGAGTGCATCCCTCACAATGACTAGAAGCCAGAGCAGGCGCGCTCGCAGCCGCAAGGACATGATCTGCGCCTTTTGCAGGAACACCAAACCTCGTGATTTTCTTGCGGCTGTCGGGCCGAAATATGAAGGACTGAGTAATGTGGATAGATTACGTGGCAGTTCTGCTGCAAATGCTTCGGTCAGGGTTTCCGTGCGGCGTCGCAACTATAGCATCAAGAAGGTTGCGCAGCATCGATTGTCGGCAATGTCGCCGAGCCGGTCGCTATTAGTATCGGCTTCGCCTGTGAGCTCTATCTGACACGTCAAACACAAGCTTTGAACTTACGAAAGCCGGCGGTCGGGCCAGAGCGACCTACCTTTCGAAACGGACTGGAGAGCAACATGCTGTGTCTAGGGCTGAGTGGGCGTCTAAGCAGAGTCTACGAAAATTCGTTCGATCTACCGAACAGCTTTATGCACAATGGGGCTGCGGTTCGCGTTCGCGACGGCCGAGTGATAGCGGCAGTCGAAGAGGAACGGCCTAACCGAATCAAGCACTCCAACACGCTACCAATTCGTTCGATTCAATATTGCCTCGCATCTGCAGGTGTTCAGCTTAGCGACATCGACCGCATCGCGTATTATGCAACCGAGGCCTATTGCAACGCTGTGCTCGAGCGCGTGCGCCTCTCTCACCCAAGCACCCCAGTATCGGATGCGAGGCTGTTGCAACGGGCTCGGGGAGGTCGACACGGGCTCTATATTCCTGTGGGACACCCCGATGTTCCATGTGATCGCCATCGTCACACAGATCTGGCCGCCCATTGGACGCGTGATGGCACAATGCCATGGAGGTTGTCACCCGCGCTCCACCGCCGAGATGAACTCGAAAACGTTGGACCCGGAATTGATTGTTGAGGAATGAACTTCATGAAACGCAATGTAGAAAAAGAGGTGACGGATCAACTCGCTTATAGGCGAAAGATGTTGCAAGATTGGAGAGGAGAGCGCCTCACTGGACACCAGATAAACCTAGCATCAATAGACCTCAACCTCCTGGTGGCGCTCGAGGCTCTGCTCGAATACCGGAACGTGACGCACGCGGGCCAGCACATCGGGCGGAGTCAACCGGCGATGAGCCGGGCACTGGGAAGGCTGCGCGGCTTGTTCAATGATGATCTCCTGGTGCGGTCTTCAACGGGTTTGATCCCAACGCCGCAAGGCGAACATTTGGCTCAAAGGCTGCCGTCGGCACTGCGTACGATCCGAGAGATGGTGACAAGCCGCAGCGTAATCTCAAAAGAATGGGGGAGGGGGGCAACGCTGGCGATCCCCGATCATCAAGCTTTGGCTGTACTACCGCGCCTCCTGCCGTGGTTACGCGAGCGTGCCCCTCATCTCGACACACTCGCCTGTTTGCCGTTTGATCGTGCCGTGCGGGGGCTTGAGCAAGGTGATATTGATTTGGCCGTTGGGCATATCGACGTGCAACTGCCTGGCTATTTTCGGCGCAGTCTTTATACAGACCGCTTCGCGTGTTTGTTGCGCCACGGCCATCCAGCGCTGGCGCAGGAATGGACGATCGACAACTTCGCGACCTTGCGTCACGCTGCCATCAGTACGGACTCCCCCGACCACTTCGGCCCGATCTACGACCACTTGCCCAACCTGCGAGCGGATCGTAGTCCCATACTTTTTTCCAGCGTTCTCACGGCAGCGGTGGTAGCTTCGGCAACGGATTTGGTATTGCTCGTCCCGCGCCGCGTTGCGACCCAAGTTTCCGCGATGCTGCCGCTTAGGGTTGTTGATCCACCCCTCGAGCCGGCACCGTACAAGGTCATGCTCATCTGGCACGAGCGGTGCCATCACGACCCGCAGCATAAATGGCTGCGCAAGGAGGTCGCCGCCGCGTTGGAGACGGGAGCGGACTGACACAAGAAGCGGGTGATCGGGATGCTCCTGAAGCATCAAAGAGAGCAACCGGGCATTTTGCGCGGGGAGGTGACCAAGGCCTCAGCGCTGCTGCGACCGAGAGTGCCCGGCATGTTGGACGAATATCGAGACTTGGCTGCCTATGTGCTCGCGGGGCCTGCTTGTGTCCGGGCTTCTGCTGAGCTGCGGCACGGCCCGGCAGTGGCGCGGATATCTTCGCGTCGACTCTCGGATCGACCATGTTGGTGGTGATCGTCAAGTGATCAACATTCATGTCAGCAAGCTCGCCGACACGGTCCGGCAGTGCCAGACCGTTGGTTGAAAGACACAGCTTGATATCGGGGATCTCTGTGGCTCCGCGTTCAAATGTCGCCTTTGTCTTCTTTCGGTCATAACAGGCATCGCTTGGTCCGGTGATAAAGAGCACGGAAAGCTGAGGGACTTCATTGGCGACCGCAACGACCTTTCGCAGGGCCTGGTCAGGCGTCAGCTTTTCCGAGACGACCCCAGGCCGGCTTTCGTTGGCGCAGTATTTACGATCGCAGTAGTTGCACTGGATATTGCAGGCTGGTGCGGCTACGACGTGCATGCGCGCGAAATAGTAAACTTCTTCTGAATAGCAGGAAAGGTCCTTGATTTTCTCCCACACAGCCGGCTCGGCGTGGTGCGGCTTTGCGGACGAACCGCACAATGACGCGGCGCAAGCAGTGGACTTCGCTGTGGCCAGCAGTTGGTTCATGGTTGTCGTGCTGGTCAGGCTCTTGAGCGAAATCATTGGTGGGGACATTGAAGGCTCCGTTGCTGCTTAACATCGCGGTTCAAAAAGCAAGGGCCATGCCAATGCAAATAGTTAGGTTTTTCAGCGGGTTAGCGTTTTTTGTCCGGTTCCCTCCATTTGCTACCCGACATAGGGTTGTCAGGCATTTGACAATAGACAGACACCGGTAAAATGGCGGCTCGCCTCGAGTGCATGAGTTGAGGAGGGCAGGTCGGGCCGTTCGACCACACCAGGCTTAGAACTTTCTTTCACCCCGATTTGATGCCCGCGGATGGCATAACCAACCTAAGGTGGGGTGAGGCCGGAGGCGAGCCGCCTGGCCTGAACCCACCCAGATTTCTCCATCGCGTCGATCAGCCGTTCCCGCTCGGTCAGACGCGCACCGATTGCGAGCCAGGCAGGATCGTTCGGATCACAGGCTTTGGAGGAGGCTTCGCCGAGGCAGGCGCCGGCGCGCCCGGCGGCCGCAAACGGGGATCCAGTCGACATTGGGCTCTTTCTGGCGAACTCGTCAATCGCATTGTTGCCGAATGGACCGTTAGCTCCCTTCCACACAAGCGCAGAGGGGCACTGGCTGTTCTTGCAGGCAAAATCCAACGGAGCAATGGTCCTTGATTGCGCGAGAGTTGCTGTCCTACGCACGCGGTTTCAAGTTCACAGACGTTCCCTGGGAAGCGGCATTGCGAGGCCAGGTCAAGCGCCGACGGCGCGAATGTCCGTTCGCAGATGCACCGAACGCCACTTTCAACTCAAGACTAGACTTGCGACGAGCCATGGACCAAGAGAAAATGGTCGAATTGCATGATCGCGAAACGATCCGCGACTGTCTCTATCGGTATTGCCGCGGGATAGACAGGCGGACGAGGCGGCGCTGCGCAGCTCCTTCTGGGTCGATGCGCAGGACAATCATGGAGCGGATACGGGCTCCGCCGAGGCTTCATTGAGTTCGCGCTTGGTGTCTTCAAGACCGAACCGCCCAACATCCACCAGATCACGAAAGTTCTGATTGAGTTTATCAGCCCGACTGAAGCAACTGTCGAGAGCTACTTCACAGTGCAGCATGAGGCGGGCCGTCGCAGACAGTCGCAGCAAGATTGCAGTCTCTAATCTTCGCCTGCGTCCTCGTAATAGAGGGGCGTATCAACTCGGCCGGCGGCGCAAAAAGTCATCACGATGACGGCAAGCTTTTATTCGCGGTTCAAATTGAGGTGTTCGAAGTACCAAGAGGGGTCATCATCGGATGAATCTGTCTCGACACTGGCTTCACTCGAATGCCCCTCGACACCTGCTTCATCGTCGCTAAGATAGTCCACGGTTTTCGAGAGATAACTCCAAGGTTTGCCTGCGCGCTGCCATCCACCCTTGCTATTCTTTGTCCACTTGTCCGGATGTTGCGTAGGGTCGAGCACCCAGCGATTTTGACCCACGTCAACGAAACCCATCTGCTCTAGACGGGCTCCCATCTCTGGCGAAGCGGGACGTGACATGATTAACGGCTGTTCGCCGTCGAGTTGAAGTTGATGTTCGAGCAGAATATCGCCTGCGTTCTCGACAAGCGGATGAGTAACGCGAAGGTCTACAATCGAAGTGATTCTTTTCCGACCGGGAAAAAGTTCCCGCCACGGCTCGTTCTCGATGCTAAATCCATCCTCTGTTCTTAAAAGCCCAACGCTTCGTTCTCCCAGATCATAGCTGAAATATCGCGCGCTGGGCGTATCATTGTCGGTGCCGCCGTAGAGTCGAGCGATGGTAGCCGTACGCAGGGCTTTAGAGGACACGAAGGGCGAGTACTCTTGTGGATTGACGGAAATGTGCTTGATATCATCACCGTAAAATTCCCTCACTTTTCTGGCAAATGTCGATCTGTCGAGCACCTTAATTGGAGGTTCGGAAGAGAGCGAGTATGGCCGCGTTGGCGACGAAGGCGAACGAGCATGGGGATCTGACGTTGATCGGGACGGCATGCCCGTAAGTGTTTGTGCCCCGGTCATATTCTCGATCCACCCCGCCATGGCCCGGGTGCGATCATCTTCCTCGGAAATGTTGTAGCGCAGCGATCGTTCTGTGTTATCCATGGCGGTCTCTCCTGAGAGTGAAAGGTGTGATGAAGCGCATCCTTTTCAGTCGCTTCACATGTGGGAACGGTGCGCTCACATGTCCGGCCTATAAAGCGGATACGTGACTGCTAAGCTTCGATGAAGCGGGGGGTACGCGTTGCATGCGCGGCTCCTGGTCTCGCCTAGAGGGGACTAAACTTCCGCGAACTGGGCGGAAAGACGACCTGCGGGGCCCATATAGCCCGATGCGATCACTGGTTCTGCCAGCGTCGTCCGGACCCGCTCGGGAAGCTGCTCACAGCCGGTTGTCGTCCGCGAGCTTCTGGAGCTCTGGCGGAACAGTGCCGGCGGCTTGGCCAGCCGCAGTGATTGTAGTTGCATTAACATCGCCAGCGTCCATCCACGTTATAGTTCGTCTTACCGCCTCCAGCCGCTCCTCGTCTCCTCCTGATCCCTTTCCTCAGCCCAAGCCTCGAGGATTCGTGAAAGCGTGGTCCCTTCGCCAAACCATCGTGGAAGTCCGTCGGAGGTGTCTGCGCCGCGGCAGGGCTAAGATTAGCTTGAATGTTAGAGGTGTCCTCGGAGGATTTACCGCCCCGCGGGCCTGTTCTGTGTTCACCGTTGTTGGTCTCCAATTGCAGATTACGCATATGCTAGTGCAACCGGACTGGCCGCCATCATGCAAAACCGATATTCCAAAATGCTTTGGAAAAGCGGATCCACGGAGTCCCCTTAGGTGGTGAAGGTTCTGAGGAGTAGGTGGGCATCAGTGGTTTTTCGGCAGGGTCTGGTTGTTCAAGCACAGCCCGATAGAAGGCCACTGATGACCAATGAGATGATGGACCTCCGCTCGGGAATACGTCATGCCAAGCTGATAGCTGCTTGGCGGCGCAAGTCCCATCCGGCCAAAGTCACAGCGGCGAAGCCGGGGCGAGTCTTGCGGGCGTCGCGGTAACGGGGGGGGCTGAAGTGTAGACAGATACGGGTGCGGGAATGAGCCTCAAAAGTTGAATGATCACGGAAGGCCGAGTGGGTTCTGTAGAGCGACAATCTGGCTGAGTCTCACCTTGTTTGTCGCCGCGCACTGAGGCGGCGAAATCAGAAAGGCCGGCGGAAAGATTGGTTGGAATCGGAATGCTGACGGCACCCTTCACGCTGCATGTTCCACACATCACCCGAAACTGCTTAAATGAAGGCCAATTTTAGCGGGCTCCGCATGGCAAGCGGCAAGCTGGCGAGCCTCTCAAGCCATGTGCCGGCCTGATGGTCGAGTGCAGACGATTGTCGGCAAGCCGTCGCATATAGCGTTCGGCCATGCCTTGAGGGCATGATTGGATCTGGCTTTAGCATGCCGGGCGGCGGTCGGCAGGCATTAGGATCGAGGTTCCAAATTTGAATTTCCGGAGGACCCGCATCGATGTACCCAAGACGGAACCAGCCGCGCGATGACGATTCTCGCGAAGTAAGTGGGTGGATCGAAGACGTGACCGGAGCTTTCGATACGGACGCCTGGATCCAGGACTACTATTCACAGAGACGAGACATGGAACAGGATCCGAGCGACTTGCGCCTCGGTTCGCACGACAGTGACGCCGGCGACCGTGTGCCGCGTCGCAGATCCGTGGGCGGTTCGATGCGAGTGACGCCGCAGTCGCTGGCGCCGGAGAACTCGTTGAGCGGCGCCCGCCACAGCATAGACGTCTCTCGGGCGGGCTCCAGCAGCTTGCGATTCGGCGGCTCGGGGAGCAAGACATCGAGCAATATGGCGGACGCGGGAGAAGTCGCCGCGGCGCCGCAGGGCAGAAGCCGCGGATTTAAGTCGCGCATGGTGTCAGGGTTCAAGAAGGCGTTCGGATTGAGCAGCGGCAAGACGTCGTCGCGGGGTTCGGGGCAGCAAGACGTCGATGCCGCAACCGAGACTCACGTGGTCTCAACCAAGGTTCGCGTCGATTACGCCAAGCGTGGTCGCCCCGCCGACCGGGACATGCATCCCGATGACGAGTCCCGCATCAACCAGTTCGCGGAAGCAGTCCGAAACTACGAAATTCTACCCGACGGTAGCATCGGCCGAGGGGACGGAAGGGTTCCCGAGCGTACCGTCGAGAACAATTTGGGGATTCTTAAGAGGTTCGCTCGTTGGCTCAGAGCAGAGAACAGAGATTCGATGGCTTCTCGGTTTTTAAACGATCCAGATTCACTAGCCGTTGATATCGCGGCTTATTGGGCAAGCGGTGGGGATGGTCAGGGCCGTCTTCAGTCAGCACTGTCTCATTTCAGGAGGCTCGCGCCTGAGGGGCAAGAACTCCAAGCCGTTGGACCTGGGCCGCGCCTGATGGGACGCCAGATACATGATCCTTATCCCGACGACGCCCGCGTCATTGATAGCTTGGCCAAGGAAGAGGTCCCGAATTCTCGGAAAAATGCCAGTGGGCAACGAAAGTTTAGCGCTTGGCTCAAAAGGGAGGGCAGGGAGAGCATAGTCAGCCGACTCACCGGTACTGATGAGCAGCGACGGTCGTTGCAGGAGGATTTTAGGGCCTTTACCAAGGATGAAGGAAAAAAAGTGGTCGTGGGTTTCGATCGGCTGCGGCAGTATCTAGGCGCCGAGTCGCAGTTGAAACAGCATGATCCTTATCCCGACGACGCCCTCATGATTGATAGCTTCGCCAACGAAGAGCTGAGCAAGCTCGGATCGGGCTCGACTTCCAAGAGGAATGTTGTCTGGACTATAGCCAGCAATCAACGAAAGTTTAGTAATTGGCTGCAAACCAGGGGTAGGGAGAGCATAGCGAGCCGGCTCAACGGCAGCGAGATGCAGCAAAGGTCCTTGAAAAAAGATTACCAAGACTTCACCGAAGCCATGGGAAAAAACCTCACCATGTCTTTCAAGCGGCTTCGGCAGTACCAGCAAGTCGTTGAGGCGAACGCAGCGTCGGGGTTGTCCCCTGAGCAGGCAAGTGGCCGGGAACCGGCCGGTCTGGACGGCCGTTCGGATTCACGTGCCGAGTTCAGATCAACTTCGCCGCTGCAGCAGGTTGATCCATCGATCGAAGGCCGCAGCGGATTGTCGCTCGACCATACCGAATGGTTGGGCGACCAGCATATCCAGACGGATTATGAGCTGCTAATGCAGGACTTGCAGCGAAACGATCCGGATCTCGCCGCCAGGACGCGGCTTATCGATCCCCTGATAGCCCATTATCATCTGCGCCTGGGCGATGAGAGCACCGCGCTGAGCGCTTTCCAGCGCATCGTTAATGATCAGGATGGAAGAGATACAGCCGACTTCCTGTTCCTTCCAGTGAGCGATGCCAGTGCTTCGGATCCTGATCACCGCGGCACCCATTGGTCGCTGCTACTCGTTGACCGTCGCAACCGCGAGGGGCCGGCTGCCTATCACTATGACTCCTTCCGGGGCCAGAACGACGAGTTTGCAGCAATGCTCGCACAAAGATTGGGTACCCGTCTGGAGCCCGTCCGCATGACCCAACAGCGCAACGACTATGATTGCGGAGTCTTCGTGGTTGACGGCACGCGGGCGCTCGTTAGACGACTGGCGCGAAGAGGCCGGCCAGCCGTGCTGCACCTCGACAACCTCGTCGCCGATCGGGAGCAACTCCAACGACGTCTGAGCCCCGCGCCCAACAGTGCTCGAGCGGGGGCTGCGGCGGCTGGACCGGAGTCCTCCACACAGATCGCCGATCCCGCAGAGTTTTGGCATGGAGTGGCTCAACCCGGCCAGCTTCCCGATAGCTGGAATACAGCGCCCTTCCGGCAGGATTTGCCGTCAGCCGCCTATTCACCGGTGCAAAGCGTCAATCCGCCAGACGCACCATGGGAGCAAAGCTTGGGGGCATCGATCTTCGGCACCCCACAGTACATGCTGCCTGTGGACGACTTGGGAGAAGCTGTCCCTCCGAGCTGGCAACACCGCAATCAACCGGCACCGGCTGGCCTTCGGCTTGCAATGTCCTGGCTTGAGTTGCTGCCGAGCGCGGACAACCCCCAGACCAGCATCACTATCCATGGTGTGCCCTACACGGCCACTCTGGGGCCATCAGGCAGGGAGAACGACATTTACCTTTTCCAGCAATAGGGTGGAGATGGATCGAGCAATAGATGCCAGTCGTTCTTGAAAAAGCACCAAATCGTTGAGGGAGAATCCGTTTTTACGCGGCCACGTGCAGCCGCCAACCCAGATGAGACGATCCCCAGTGCCCGGGGCGACATCGAATGTGCACGTCGCCAGTCTTCCTTCAAAACGTGACGTTTGGCCAGCATCCCAAGAGGCGACGGCTGTCGCATCTGAGGTGTAGACAGATACGGATGCGGGAAGAGCCTCGGGTGCGAAGGATGCTGGCGCGGTCGCTGAAGTGCTTAGTGCCGTCTATGACGGCCTACCCTTTGCGGGTTCTACTATGGCTTCAGGCCCGGACGAAACCCGCCCATGGCGCCGGATGCATTTCATACGGCGATCATGAACCAACGTGTGAGTTGGGTGCTCGATGCCGACCCCGTATCCTGCAACTATCAAACTATGCCTGCGGGCGGGTGCCGCGGTGGACCGACTTGTTCATCACGCAACGATCTTCGAAATGAACGTCGAAAGCTATCGACGACGTTCCGCCATGGAGGCCAAACGCCAGCGCGGCAGGCCAGCCTCATTCGCGACAATCAAAGGCACCGCACAGTTTGTCGCGGAGCGGCAATCAGACCACGATGAAGCTCTTGCCAGCGACAATCAACATGATAACTTCATCCCGACCGCGACATAAGAATCTCATCCAGATTGTCGCGCGCGTCTCATCCTGATCGCCGCGCCATAGGTCGCATAACTATCAAGCGCGCAACGGGTTCTGTCAGCAGCTACACCGCATATGGTTCCGTTGCCTGAGGCGGCGAAATCAGAAAGGCCGGCGGATGGATTGGTTGGAACCGGAAATCCTGACGGCACCCTTCACGCTGCATGTCCCACATATCACTCGAACTGCTTAAATGAAGGCCAATTCTAGCGGGCTCCGCATGGCAAGCGGCAAGCTGGCGAGCCTCTCAAGCCATGTGCCGGCCTGATGGTCGAGTGCAGACGATTGTCGGCAAGCCGTCGCCATATGGTGTTCGGCCATGCCTTGGGGGCATGATTGGATCTGGCTTTAGCATGCTGGGCGGCGGTCGGCAGGCATTAGGATTGAGGTTCCAAATTTGATTTCCGGAGGACCGGCATCGATGTACCCAAGACGGAACCAGCCGCGCGATGACGATTCTCGCGAAGTAAGTGGGTGGATCGAAGGCGTGACCGGAGCTTTCGATACGGACGCCTGGATCGACGACTACTATTCAGAGAGCCGAGACCTGGAACAGGATCCGAGCGACTTGCGCCTCGGTTCGCACGACAGTGACGCCGGCGACCGTGTGCCGCGTCGCAGATCCGTGGGCGGTTCGATGCGAGTGACGCCGCAGTCGCTGGCGCCGGAGAGGGGTTCGGGGCAGCAAGACGTCGATGCCGCAACGGAGACTCACGTGGTCTCAACTAAGGTTCGAAAGCGTGGTCGCCCCGCCGACCGAGACATGCATCCTGATGACGAGACCCGTATCAACCAGTTCGCGGAAGCAGTCCGAAACTACGAAATTCTACCCGACGGTAGCGTCGGCCGAGGGGACGGAAGGGTTCCCGAGGCTACCGTCGAGAACAATTTATGGGTTCTTAGGGGGTTCGCTCGTTGGCTCCGAGCAGAGAACAGAGATTCGATGGCTTCTCGGCTTTTAAACGATCCAGATTCACTAGCCGTTGATATCGCGGATTATTTGGCAAGCGGTGGGGATGGTCGGAACCGTCTTAAGTCAGCACTGTCTCATTTCAGGAGGCTCGGACCTGAGGGGCAAGAACTCCAAGCCGTTGGACCTGGGCCGCGCCTGATGGGACGCCAGATACATGATCCTTATCCCGACGACGCCCGCGTCATTGATAGCTTGGCCAAGGAAGAGCTGAGTAAGTTCGGACCGGTCTCGACTTCCCGGAATAATACCAGTCACCAACGAAAGTTTAGCGCTTGGCTCAAAAGGGAGGGCAGGGAGAGCATAGTCAGCCGGCTCACCGGCAGTGATGAGCAGCAACAGTCGTTGAAGGAGGATTTTAGGGCCTTTACCAAGGAGGAAGGAAAAAAAGTGGTCGTGAGTTTCGATCGGCTGCGGCAGTATCTAGGCGCCGAGTCGCAGTTGAAACAGCATCATCCTTATCCCGACGACGCCCGCATCATTGATGACCTAGCCAAGGAAGCGCTGAGCAAGCTCGGATCGAACTCGACTTCCAAGAGGAATGTTGTCTGGAATATGGCCAGCAATCAACGAAAGTTTAGCGATTGGCTCCAAAGGGAGGGCAGGGAGAGCATAGTCAGCCGACTCACCGGTACTGATCAGCAGCGACAGTCGTTGAAAAAAGATTACCAAGACTTCACCGAAGACATGGGAAAAAAACTCAATATGTCTTTCAATCGGCTTCGGCAGTACCAGCAAGTCGTTGAGGCGAACGCAGCGTCGGGGTTGTCCCCTGAGCAGGCAAGTGGCCGGGAACCGGCCGGTCTGGACGGCCGTTCGGATTCACGTGCCGAGTTCAGATCAACTTCGCCGCTGCAGCAGGTTGATCCATCGATCGAAGGCCGCAGCGGATTGTCGCTCGACCATACCGAATGGCTGGGCGACCAGCATATCCAGACGGATTATGAGCTGCTAATGCAGGACTTGCAGCGAAACGATCCGGATCTCGCCGCCAGGACGCGGCTTATCGATCCCCTGATAGCCCATTATCATCTGCGCCTGGGCGATGAGAGCACCGCGCTGAGCGCTTTCCAGCGCATCGTTAATGATCAGGATGGAAGAGATACAGCCGACTTCCTGTTCCTTCCAGTGAGCGATGCCAGTGCTTCGGATCCTGATCACCGGGGCACCCATTGGTCGCTGCTACTCGTTGACCGTCGCAACCGCGAGGAGCCGGCTGCCTATCACTATGACTCCTTCCGGGGCCAGAACGACGAGTTTGCAGCAATGCTCGCACAAAGGTTGGGTACCCGTCTGGAGCCCGTCCGCATGACCCAACAGCGCAACGGCTATGATTGCGGAGTCTTCGTGGTTGACGGCACGCGGGCGCTCGTTAGACGTCTGGCGCGAAGAGACCGGCCAGCCGTGCTGCACCTCGACAACCTCGTCGCCGATCGGGAGCAACTCCAACGACGTCTGAGCACCGCGCCCAACAGTGCTCGAGCGAGGGCTGCGGCGGCTGAACCGGAGTCCTCCACACAGATCGCCGATCCCGCAGAGTTTTGGCATGGAGTGGCTCAACCCGGCCAGCTTCCCGATAGCTGGAATACAGCGCCCTTCCGGCAGGATTTGCCGTCAGCCGCCTATTCACCGGTGCAAAGCGTCAATCCGCCAGACGCACCATGGGAGCAAAGCTTGGGGGCATCGATCTTCGGCACCCCACAGTACACGCTGCCTGTGGACGACTTGGGAGGATTTGTCCCTCCGAGCTGGCAACACGGCAATCAACCGGTACCAGATGACCTTCTGCCTGCAATGTACTTGTTTGACTTGCTGCCGAGCGCGGACAAACCCACCAACTTCAGTATCCATGGTGTGCCCTACACGGCCACTCTGGGGCCATCAGGCATGCAGAGCGACATTTACCTTTTCCTGCAATAGGGTGGAGATGGATCGAGCAATAGATGCCAGTCGTTCTTGAAAAGCACCAAACCGTTGAGAGAGAATCCGTTTTTACGCGGCCACGTGCAGCGCGCCAACCCAGATGAGACGATCCCCAGTGCCGGGGGCGACATCGAATGTGCACGTCGCCAGTCTTCCTTCAAAACGTGACGTTTGGCCAGCATCCCAAGAGGCGACGGCTGTCGCATCTGAGGTGTAGACAGATACGGATGCGGGAAGAGCCTCGGGTGCGAAGGATGCTGGCGCGGTCGCTGAAGTGCTTAGTGCCGTCTATGACGGCCTACCCTTTGCGGGTTCTACTATGGCTTCAGGCCAGGACGAAACCCGCCCATGGCGCCGGATGCATTTCATACAGCGATCATGAGCCAACGTGTGAGTTGGGTGCTCGATGCCGACCCGTATCCTGCAACTAATGCCTGCGGGCGGGTGCCGCGGTGGACCGACTTGTTCATCACGCAACGATCATTCGAAATGAACGTTGAAAGCTATCGACGACGTTCCACCCATGGGGGTCAAACGCCGGCGCGGCAGGCCAGCCTCATTCGCGACAATCAAAGGCACCGCCAGTTTGTCGCGCGCATTGCCTCGCCTGAACTGCTCCCTGAGAATGGGTTATTGCCTCATCTAAATTGCTCCCGCCGAATCAACCTCGGGAGCTGTGATGAGGAAGGTCAGCATGGCGACACGTGCGGAATTGGTGGCAGCGATCAGTTGTCGCTATGTGTTAGGCGGGCGGGCCGAGAAGGCGAGGATGTTAGACGAGTTCGTGGCGCTCACGGGCTTTCATCGCAAGCATGCGATGCGACTGCTGCGAGGAGAACGCAAACCGGCGAAGGGTGGTCCTCGGCCAGGGCGCCGGGTTTACGGCGACGACGTGCGGGCAGCGCTCGTCGTTGTTTGGGAGGCGTCGGATCGAATTTGCGGCAAGCGACTACACCCCCTGTTGCCAACACTAATCGAAGCGATGGAACGTCATGGACACGGCGATATGAATAGCGAGACGCGCCGGCGACTCTTGACGATGAGCCCAGCGACGATTGATCGGGTCCTCAAGGAGATTAAAGCGAGCGCCACGGGTCCGCGGCGCCGGAAAGGATCAACAGCGATTCGGCGTAGTGTTCCCGTTCGAACCTTCTCGGATTGGGATGACCCCGCACTTGGCTTTGTCGAAGCTGACCTCGTTTCTCATTCCGGCCCGTACCCGAGGGGTGCCTTCTCGCAAACGCTGGTGTTGACAGATATAGCCACGGGCTGGACGGAATGCGCGCCGCTGCTGGTTCGCGAGCAAACGGTACTGATCACTGCGTTGGCCGAACTGCGCAAGTTGCTGCCGTTCCCGCTGCTGGGCTTCGACACCGATAACGACAGTGTGTTCATGAACGAGAGTGTTCATGAGTATTGCTTGCGCGATAATATCGAACTTACCCGTTGCCGCCCTTACCGAAAGAATGATCAGGCATTTGTCGAGCAGAAGAATGGCGCAATCGTGCGCAAGATCGTTGGATACCGACGCTTCGAGGGGCTGCGAGCCACTCGGGAGCTGGCCAAGCTTTATTCGTCAATGCGGTTGTTCGTGAATTTCTTTCAGCCATCAGTCAAGCTGGAAGAAAAGCACCGTGACGGAGCCAAGGTGATCAAGCGCTATCATCGTCCTGCCACACTCTTCCAGCGGCTGTTTGACGACCCACGCACGCCGGAGGATACATGCCTTTGGCTCAAGGCGATGTACCTGACGCTCGAAGACTTTCTTTCTGGCTTACGGATTGCTTGGCGTGGTGGTGAAGTGAAACCGACTGCCCGCTCCAAGCCAGCGGCCAAGCGAGAGCGGCGGAGGCCCGATCCTCTACTCGCCGTCACTGCCGAACTCGAGGAATGGTTCGAGGCGGAGCCTTGGCGAACTTCGCGAGAGTTGCTTGAACGCTTGCAGGTCAAATGCCCCGGCGTGTATCCCGACGGCCTCATTCGGACCGTGCAGCGCCGAATGAAAATCTGGCGCAGTACACAGGCCAATGCGCTGGTGTTCGGGCCATTCGCCGATGCCGCGCGGCAGACGGAAAGTATAGAGGTCGGGCAGTGAGATCATTACCGAACAATACAGGATCGTCATCCGCGCTCTTACCGCCAGGTTGGCCTTCGACAACCGACCCCACCGGAAAACATGATGACCGCCCGCGAAGCCGCCCGCTCGCTACAGCGCTATTGAGAGGCGCGCTCGCGAGCGGCTTCGCTACCTCCGTCACCTGCACCAGGTGCGGGGATACGATCGGAACAACCCGTGAGGCATTCGAAAACATCGAGTGAGGCAACGACATTATTCTCCGGGAACACTCTTGGGTGAGGCAATACGGCGTCTCATCCTGATCGCCGCCCCATAGGTCGCATAACTATCAGGCGTGCAACGGGTTCTGTCAGCAGCTACACCGCAATGGTTCCGTTGCCTGAGGCGGCGAAATCAGAAAGGCCGGCGGAAAGATTGGTTGGAATCGGAAATTCTGACGGCACCCTTCGCGCTGCATGTTCCACACATCACCCGAAACTGCTTAAATGAAGGCCAATTTTAGCGGGCTCCGCATGGCAAGCGGCAAGCTGGCGAGCCTCTCAAGCCATGTGCCGGCCTGATGGTCGAGTGCAGACGATTGTCGGCAAGCCGTCGCCATATGGTGTTCGGCCATGCCTTGAGGGCATGATTGGATCTGGCTTTAGCATGCTGGGCGGCGGTCGGCAGGCATTAGGATCGAGGTTCCAAATTTGAATTTCGGAGGAACGGCATCGATGTACCCAAGACGGAACCCGCCGCGCGATGACGATTCTCGCGAAGTAAGTGGGTGGATCGAAGGCGTGACCGGAGCTTTCGAGACGGACGCCTGGATCGACGACTACTATTCAGAGAGCCGAGACCTGGAACAGGATCCGACCGACTTGCGCCTCGGTTCGCACGATAGTGACGCCGGCGACCGTGTGCCGCGTCGCAGTTCCGTGGGCGGTTCGATGCGAGTGACGCCGCAGTCGCTGGCGCCGGAGAGGGGTTCGGGGCAGCAAGACGTCGATGCCGCAACGGAGACTCACGTGGCCTCAACCAAGGTTCGCAAGCGTGGTCGCCCCGCCGACCGAGACATGCATCCTGATGACGAGACCCGTATCAACCAGTTCGCGGAAGCAGTCCGAAACTACGAAATTCTACCCGACGGTAGCGTCGGCCGAGGGGACGGAAGGGTTCCCGAGGCTACCGTCGAGAACAATTTAGGGATTCTTAGGAGGTTCGCTCGTTGGCTCCGAGCAGAAAACAGAGATTCGATGGCTTCTCGGCTTTTAAACGATCCAGATTCGCTAGCCGGTGATATCGCGGATTACTGGGCAAACGGTGGGGACGATCGTAAGCGTCTTAACTCAGCACTGTCTCATTTCAGGAGGCTCTCGCCTGAGGGGCAAGAACTCCAAGCCGTTGGACCTGGGCCGCGCCTGATGGGCCGCCGAATTCATGATCCTTATCCCGACGACGCCCTCATTATTGAGGCCTTGGCCAACGAAGAGCGGAGTAAGCTCCGACCGGTCTCGACTTCCCGGAAAAATGCCAGTAACCAACGAAAATTTAGCGCTTGGCTCAAAAGGGAGGGCAGGGAGAGCATAGTCAGCCGACTCACGGGTACTGATGAGCAGCAACGGTCGTTGCAGGAGGATTTTAGGAAATTTACCGAGGCCGAGGGAAAAGTGGTCGTGAGTTTCGATCGGCTGCGGCAGTATCTAGGCGCCGAGTCCCAGTTGAAACAGCATAATCCTTATCCCGACGACGCCCTCATGATTGATGGCTGCGCCAACGAAGAGCTGAGCAAGCTCGGATCGGACTCGACTTCCAAGAGGAATGTTGTCCGGATTACGGCCATAAATCAACGGAGGTTTAGCAATTGGCTCCAAAAGAATGGTAGGGGGAGCATAGCCAGTCGCCTGACTGGCAGTGATCAGCAGCAAGGGTCGTTGAAGGACGATTTTAGGGGCTTTACCAAGGCTGAAGGAAGAATAAACGTGGGTTTTGATCGGCTGCGGCAGTATCTAGGCGCCGAGTCCCAGTTGAAGCAGCATGATCCTTATCCCGACGACGCCCTCATTATTGAGGCCTTGGCCAACGAAGAGCAGAGTAAGCTCGGACCGGTCTCGACTTCCCGGAAAAATGCCAGTAACCAACGAAAATTTAGCGATTGGCTCAAAAGGGAGGGCAGGGGGAGCATAGTCAGCCGACTCACCGGTACTGATGAGCAGCAACGGTCGTTGCAGGAGGATTTTAGGGCCTTTACCAAGGAGGAAGGAAAAAAAGTGGTCGTGAGTTTCAATCGGCTGCGGCAGTATCTAGGCGCCGAGTCGCAGTTGAAACAGCATGATCCTTATCCCGACGACGCCCGCATCATTGATGACCTAGCCAAGGAAGCGCTGAGCAAGCTCGGATCGAACTCGACTTCGCAGAGGAAAGTCGTCTTGAATCTGGCCAGCAATCAACGGAGGTTTAGTGATTGGCTCCGAAAGAAGGGTCGGGGGAGCATAGGCAGTCGCTTGACTGGCAGTGATCAGCAGCAACAGTCGTTAAAGGACGATTACAGTAACTTTACCAACGCTGAAGGAAAAAGAATAAGCGTGAGTTTCGATCGGCTGCGGCAGTATCTAGGCGCTGAGTCGCAGTTGAAACAGCATGATCCCCATCCCGACGACGCCCTCATGATTGATAGCTTCGCCAACGAAGAGCTGAGTAAGCTCCGACCGGACTCGACTTCGCAGAGGAGAGTCGTCTGGAGACTGGCCAGCAATCAACGAAAGTTTAGTGATTGGCTGCAAACCAGGGGTAGGGAGAGCATAGCGAGCCGGCTCAACGGCAGTGATCAGCAGCAATGGTCGTTGAAAAAAGATTACCAAGACTTCACCGAAGACATGGGAAAACACACTATCTCTTTCAAGCGGCTTCGGCAGTACCAGCAAGTCGTTGAGGCGAACGCAGCGTCGGGGTTGTCCCCTGAGCAGGCAAGTGGCCGGGAACCGGCCGGTCTGGACGGCCGTTCGGATCCACGTGCCGAGTTCAGATCAACTTCGCCGCTGCAGCAGGTTGATCCATCGATCGAAGGCCGCAGCGGATTGTCGCTCGACCATACCGAATGGTTGGGCGACCAGCATATCCAGACGGATTATGAGCTGCTAATGCAGGACTTGCAGCGAAACGATCCGGATCTCGCCGCCAGGACGCGGCTTATCGATCCCCTGATAGCCCATTATCATCTGCGCCTGGGCGATGAGAGCACCGCGCTGAGCGCTTTCCAGCGCATCGTTAATGATCAGGATGGAAGAGATACAGCCGACTTCCTGTTCCTTCCAGTGAGCGATGCCAGTGCTTCGGATCCTGATCACCGCGGCACCCATTGGTCGCTGCTACTCGTTGACCGTCGCAACCGCGAGGGGCCGGCTGCCTATCACTATGACTCCTTCCGGGGCCAGAACGACGAGTTTGCAGCAATGCTCGCACAAAGATTGGGTACCCGTCTGGAGCCCGTCCGCATGACCCAACAGCGCAACGACTATGATTGCGGAGTCTTCGTGGTTGACGGCACGCGGGCGCTCGTTAGACGACTGGCGCGAAGAGGCCGGCCAGCCGTGCTGCACCTCGACAACCTCGTCGCCGATCGGGAGCAACTCCAACGACGTCTGAGCCCCGCGCCCAACAGTGCTCGAGCGGGGGCTGCGGCGGCTGGACCGGAGTCCTCCACACAGATCGCCGATCCCGCAGAGTTTTGGCATGGAGTGGCTCAACCCGGCCAGCTTCCCGATAGCTGGAATACAGCGCCCTTCCGGCAGGATTTGCCGTCAGCCGCCTATTCACCGGTGCAAAGCGTCAATCCGCCAGACGCACCATGGGAGCAAAGCTTGGGGGCATCGATCTTCGGCACCCCACAGTACATGCTGCCTGTGGACGACTTGGGAGGAGCTGTCCCTCCGAGCTGGCAACACCGCAATCAACCGGCACCGGCTGGCCTTCGGCTTGCGATGTCCTGGCTTGAGTTGCTGCCGAGCGCGGACAACCCCCAGACCAGCATCACTATCCATGGTGTGCCCTACACGGCCACTCTGGGGCCATCAGGCAGGGAGAACGACATTTACCTTTTCCAGCAATAGGGTGGAGATGGATCGAGCAATAGATGCCAGTCGTTCTTGAAAAAGCACCAAATCGTTGAGGGAGAATCCGTTTTTACGCGGCCACGTGCAGCGCGCCAACCCAGATGAGACGATCCCCAGTGCCGGGGGCGACATCGAATGTGCACGTCGCCAGTCTTCCTTCAAAACGTGACGTTTGGCCAGCATCCCAAGAGGCGACGGCTGTCGCATCTGAGGTGTAGACAGATACGGATGCGGGAAGAGCCTCGGGTGCGAAGGATGCTGGCGCGGTCGCTGAAGTGCTTAGTGCCGTCTATGACGGCCTACCCTTTGCGGGTTCTACTATGGCTTCAGGCCAGGACGAAACCCGCCCATGGCGCCGGATGCATTTCATACAGCGATCATGAGCCAACGTGTGAGTTGGGTACTCGATGCCGACCACGTATCCTGCAACTATCAAACTATGCCTGCGGGCGGGTGCCGCGGTGGACCGACTTGTTCATCACGCAACGATCATTCGAAATGAACGTCGAAAGCTATCGACGACGTTCCACCCATGGGGGTCAAACGCCGGCGCGGCAGGCCAGCCTCATTCGCGACAATCAAAGGCACCGCACGGTTAGTCGCGGAGCGGCAATCAGACCCACGATGAAGCTCTTGCCAGCGACAATCAACATGATAACTTCATCCCGACCGCGACATGAGAATCTCATCCAGATTGTCGCGCGCGTCTCATCCTGATCGCCGCCCCATAGGTCGCATAACTATCAGGCGCGCAACGGGTTCTGTCAGCAGCTACACCGCAATGGTTCCGTTGCCTGAGGCGGCGAAATCAGAAAGGCCGGCGGAAAGATTGGTTGGAATCGGAAATTCTGACGGCACCCTTCACGCTGCATGTCCAACACATCACTCGAACTGCTTAAATGAAGGCCAATTTTAGCGGGCTCCGCATGGCAAGCGGCAAGCTGGCGAGCCTCTCAAGCCATGTGCCGGCCTTGTAACCGGTGTTCTGCTCCCACATTGCTCGCTGTCGCCTGATCTGTGATCGACGTTCCATGGACGAGCGACAAGGAGTTTCTCCATGGAGACTACGTTGGAGGTTCTCACGACGCGGCGGGGCCGACGTGAGGTTCATCGCCAATGGCCTGACGAGGTCAAGGCAAGGATCGTTTCGGAGAGCTTTCGACCGGGCGTGACGGTGAACGAAGTGGCGGAACGCTACGGTCTGAAGGCCAACCATCTGTCATCCTGGCGAACACTGGCGCGGCGGGGCAAGTTGGTTTTGCCTGAGCCGGAGGACGTAGTCGAATTCGCGGCCATGGTTGTCGAGACTCCCGCGCCGGAGCCGCCAGCCGCCAAGCAGACCTCCCGTGCCGAGATCGTCGTCGGTGCGGTCACCATCCGTCTTGAGGAAGGAGCATCTGCCACCCGGATCGCCGTTATCGCGCGTGTCCTGGCGGCCACGGCATGATCTTTCCATCGAACCGCGTACGGATCATGGTGGCGACCAAACCCGTGGATTTCCGCAAGGGGCATGACGGCTTGGCGGGACTGGTGAAGAACGAGCTGCACAAGGACCCGTTCACCGGAACGGTCTTCGTGTTCCGGTCGCGCAAGGCAGATCGGCTGAAGCTGATCTACTGGGATGGCTCCGGTATCGTCCTGGCCTACAAGAGGCTGGAAGAGCACACCTTCACCTGGCCCGGTATCAAGGATGGACTGATGACGCTGACCCACGCCCAGTTCGAAGCCCTGTTTGCAGGCCTCGATTGGCGGCGGGTTCATGCCGTCAAGACGAGAACGCCGGAGACCATCGAATAGCTGCGGCACGATGACTCAGGACGGCTAATTCCAAAGGCAAATGGGTGCGGGATTTGCTAGGTTCCGGCCATGCTGAACACCGCCGATCTTCCCGATGATGTGGCTGCCCTGAAGGCGATGCTGATCGCAGCCAAGGCACGCGAGGCAGGCAAAGACGCCCAGATGGCCCGCAAGGACGAGCGGATCGAGCGGCTTGAGAAGCTGGTCGCGGCCTTCAGGCAGGCAGCTTTCGGGCGCAAGTCCGAGAAGAGTGATCCTGACCAGTTCGATCTGGCACTAGAAGACTTGGAAACGGCCATGGCATCAATTCATGCCGAGGATGAGGCGGATACTCCTACCGGGAATAGGGCCATCAGGCCGCGCGCGATCAATCGGGGCTCCCTTCCAAAGCATCTTCCTCGTGTCGAAGAAGCGATCGAGCCGGAAAGCCTGATCTGCGCCTGCGGCGGTTGCCTGCATTGCATTGGCGAGGATGTCTCCGAGCGACTGGATATAGTCCCGGCGCAGTTCCGCGTCATCGTCACACGCCGCCCCAAATATGCGTGCCGTGCCTGCACCGACGGCGTTGCGCAGGCTCCGGCTCCGGCACGACTGATCCAAGCCGGCTTGCCGACGGAGGCGACCATCGCGCATGTGCTGGTGTCCAAATACGCCGACCATTTGCCGCTCTACCGGCAGGCTCAGATCATGAGCCGCCAGGGCATCGATCTCGACCGCTCCACGCTTGCCGATTGGGTCGGTCGGGCAGCTTTCGAACTGCGTCCGGTCTTCGACGCCTTGATTGCCGACCTGAAGCGCTCCACGAAGCTGTTCATGGATGAGACCCGTGCGCCAGTGCTTGATCCCGGTTCCCGTAAAACCAAGATCGGGTACTTCTGGGCGCTTGCTCGTGATGATCGACCCTGGGGCGGTGGTGGTCCACCAGGAGTCGCCTTCACCTACGCGCCCGGCCGTGGCGGGCAGCATGCTGAACGGATATTGCAGGGGTTCGCGGGCGTCCTTCAGGTTGACGGCTACGCCGGATATAATCGCCTGACTGCACCGGACCGCGTCGGTCCCAACATTCAGCTCGCCTATTGTTGGGCGCATGCGCGGCGCAAGCTGGTCGAGATCACCCGTACTGGCACAGCGCCCATTGCTGAGGAAGGCGTCAGGCGCATTGGTGAACTTTATCGCATCGAAGCTGAGTTGCGCGGTCTCAATCCCGAAGCTCGCCTTGCGGGAAGGCAAGAACGATCAGCACCGCTGATCGCGGACATGCGGACCTGGCTCACTCATCATCGTGCGCGTGTTGCTGGCAAGTCGCCACTTGGCGAGGCTCTCAACTATATTGCCAAATACTGGGATGGCCTGTGCATCTTTGTGGCTGACGGCCGCATCGAGATCGACAACAACAGTGTCGAGAGAACCATCCGACCGATAGCAATGCCCCGTTCATTCTGCCCATGTCGGCGATGAAGTCGAGGTTCACTATCGCTGGCATCCGTATTTTGGCCAGAGGGTTTCAATTCGCCGCGTCGAAGAACGAGCGACGGGTCGGTTTCTGAAGGTTTTGGGGCCGACAGGTGTCGTGGTCTCGATTTCGGGCTGGATGATTGATCCTGTGGTGTGCGGCGTCATGACCATGGGTCTTGCACGTGTCGATCTTGCGGCGCTGATCGAACTGAACAGGCTGGTCACCGGCGGCGACAAGCCTGCACTCTTCCGAGGTGGACGTAGAATCACTCAGGAGGAAGACGATGAGATCCCGCAATACGCTGGTGCCGGCGTCACGCCGGCAGCTCGACCTGATATTCAAACCTCGGACGCTCGACGGAGTGAGCGACAAGGACCGCAAGAAGGCGGTAGCAACTCTGGCTTGCCTGCTGATGCAGGCGGCCGGTCTGGTCGTCGAGGAGCTCAACGATGACCAGCACTGATTTGATTCCGACAGCGCTGCTCGCGCGCAAGGCCGTCGTTTATGTGCGGCAATCCACGCAGTCGCAGGTTATAACCAATCTGGAAAGCCAGCGACGGCAGTATGATCTTGTTGACATTGCGCGACAACGCGGCTTCAGCGACGTCGAGGTGATCGACGACGACCTGGGTCGCTCTGCCAGCGGAACGGTCGCGCGCCCCGGCTTCGATCGTCTTGTCGCCCTACTGTGCGCCGGCAAAGTTGGTGCCGTTTTCTGCTTCGACGCCTCACGGCTCGCACGCAACGGCCGCGACTGGCACCATCTGCTCGAACTATGCGGCCTCGTTGAAGCCCGCGTCATAGACCACGACGGCGTCTACAATCCGTGCCGGCCCAACGACCGTCTGTTATTAGGCATGAAGGGAAGTATCAGCGAGTTCGAATTGGGCGTGCTGAGAGCCCGCATGCTCGATGCCGCCAGATCCAAAGCGCGCCGTGGCGAATTGCGACTTTCCGTTCCGTTCGGCTACATCTGGCATCGCGAGGCCGGGCTCGGGCTCGATCCTGATCTGCGTCTGCAAGAGGTAATCCGATCCATCTTCACCCGCTTCCACGAGCTTGGAAGCGCGCGCCAGGTGCTGCTGTCGATGACGAAAGATCAGATTCACTTCCCTCGGCCCAGGGATGAAGGGCGCATGACCAACTTCGTATGGATCCCAGTCCGTTATCGCAATGTGATCGGCATCCTCAAAAACCCTTTCTACGCCGGCGTTTACGTCTATGGGAAGAGCGAGAAGCGGACTGCCATCGTCGATGGACGAGCTCGGCGCAGTTACGGGCACGGCAAGCCCGTCGGTACCTGGGAGGTGATGATCCGGGACCATCACGAAGGTTACATCAGTTGGGACGAATACGAGCGTAACCAACAGCAACTGGCGCTCAATAATTATGGCCGCTCGGGTGGGACTAAATCGGGCCGTGGCGGCAAAGCATTATTATCGGGTCTCCTAACTTGCGGACGGTGTGGGCGGCGGCTGAGTGTTGCCTATACGGGCAATCCGCAAAGCCCTGTCTATCGTTGCTACAAACAGAATCTGATGATGGGCTTGCCCCGTTGCATGACGTTCGGCGGCTCGAAGGTCGATGCGGCGGTTGCGCGCGAGTTGTTGCGCGCGGTAGAACCATTAGCGATCGAGGCGACTTTTGAAGCAGAGCGGATGCATCGGGAGCGACAGGAAGACCAGCGCCACATTCACGATTTGGAGCGACAACAGGCCCGCTACGAGGCTAGCCTCGCCGAGCGCCGCTATGCGGCATGCGATCCCGACAACCGCCTGATAGCTGCACAGCTTGAGAAGAATTGGGAAACGGCGCTACGCCGCGTCCGTGATCTGGAAGTGCGCAGGCCTGCCGAAAGTCCTTCAACCATCGAAGTTGACCCAGGCACTTTCGCAAACCTCGCCGACAATCTGCAGGCGGCCTGGGAGTCGCCGGATGTCACCATGCGCGTGCGCCAGCAACTGCTGCGTACATTGATCGCCGACATCGTTGTCGATGTTGATGATGAGGTGCGCGACGTGGTGCTGACCATCCACTGGAAAGGCGGTCAGCATTCGGAGCTCAAGGTTCGCAAGCCCCAGACGGGGGAACACGGGTGCGCCACAACGGAAGATGCTTTGGCAGTGATGCGGAGCATGGCAGGACGCTGGTCCGATGAACATATCGCCGCCTCGCTCAATCGAATGGGAATGCCCACGGGGCAAGGAAAAACCTGGACCGCACACCGGGTCGCTTCTGTAAGGCGCGTCCGCGCGATCCACGCGTACAAATCAGCCGGCAAAGATGGCGAATGGCTGACCATGACAGAAGCTGCGGCGGTTTTGGGCGTGACCAACCACCGAATACGCCACCTGATCAACACGAACGTGTTGTCTGCCGAGCAGGTGGTTCCCGGCGCGCCGTATCAAATCCGGGCCAGCGACCTGACTTCGGCGACCGTCCAAGCCGCGATAGCCCGAAAGGGCCGCCCGTGTCGCATTCCCGACACGGAGACGCTTCCAATGTTTACAGATACTTAAAGAGGGAGTGCACAATGACTCAGGTCCGGCGCTAAACCGGAAGAATGCTCTCTTCGCTGGTCATCACACCGGAGCTGAGAATTGGGCGACCATCGCCTCGCTGATCGAGACGTGCAAGCTCAATGCCGTCGATCCGTTTGCGTATTTGACCAGCACGCTCACCGCCATCGTTAACGGCCACAAGCAGAGCCAGATTGAGGGTCTCCTGCCGTGGAATTACCCGGCAGGGTGATAGGTGCGTAAAGGCGTCTGTCGGCCCGCAGCGATCATTCAAAAATCTAAAGTATATGGTCCTTGGTCTTGATGTCGCCGCCTATGCATATGCAAGCTGCTCGGTGAAGACTGCAACAGATGTTTTACGGCTGGATGCGATGCTGAGCCGTTAAGTGATCTCTTACTGGAATCGCTTAATAGTGTGCTTCCATCTCGGAGCGCCTCGTCTGATCAATGCCGTATACTCGAAGGACGCTCATTGCCTCATTGGTTTCGCTTCCGCTCATGGGATGCCAGGGCGAGAGTGCAACGGTCCGTTTTAAGGTGATCGCTTTGGCCACTGTCGACGGGCGGCCGGTCGAAAGTTCATCAGTCATGGAAGTTTCCTATTCGAAGGTGACACAGAGTCTGATCGGCAATGGGGGCACCACGCGGCTTTACGGCGAGGCTTTGATCTTCGATCTTGGGGGCAAAGGCACCGTATATATCCTGCCGATCCGCAGGCCTCCAAGCGGTAGCATAATTTACAATATTTATGAATTTAACGTACTGCGTACGTTCGGTGTTAAGAACAGCGTTGGAAGTTTGGCACCCGCTGACTTCGATACACTGCGGATCGCCAAAGGTCGTCGACCGTATAATGTTGACAACAGTCAGCTACCCACCTTTGTCGCCTTTGCCGATAAAGGGAATCCTAAACGGTTTACGAGATCGATCCCGCAAAGCTAGGGACGCGCTTCCCTGGTGTAGTTTTTAAGCGGCTTGATATTGAAATCACCGATGAGCCCTTGACTGCGAAGTTGAGAACGCGGCTGCCTTGGCTTAATTCATCTAAGCGTGTCTTCCAGAGTGATCCACCTGGACATCTACGGCCTATCGGCGAAAGGCCGGCCGATCGGCTTTGTGCTAACTAAGGATGATTTTTTTGGAGCTGGTAGCAGATGAGCCGCGACCAAGTAATGATTTCGATCTCACGTCATTCAGTGGTCAACGGGCAGCATAACTGCAATCGGCGCGAAGCTCCGTCTCGAACATGGCGACGCTATTCGAAACGGCATAAACCTAGTGGTCAAGGTGCGAGAGGGAGAGCGCTTACGCCGGCCTGATGGTCGAGTGCAGACGATTGTCGGCAGGCCGTCGCCATATAGCGTTCGGCCATGCCTTGAGGGCATGATTGGATCTGGGTTTAGCATGCTGGGCGGCGGCCGGCAGGCATTAGGATCGAGGTTCCAAATTTGATTTCCGGAGGACCGGCATCGATGTACCCAAGACGGAACCAGCCGCGCGATGACGATTCTCGCGAAGTAAGTGGGTGGATCGAAGACGTGACCGGAGCTTTCGAGACGGACGCCTGGATCGACGACTACTATTCAGAGAGCCGAGAGATGGAACAGGATCCGACCGACTTGCGCCTCGGTTCGCACGATAGTGACGCCGGCGACCGTGTGCCGCGTCGCAGTTCCGTGGGCGGTTCGATGCGAGTGACGCCGCAGTCGCTGGCGCCGGAGAGGGGTTCGGGGCAGCAAGACGTCGATGCCGCAACGGAGACTCACGTGGCCTCAACCAAGGTTCGCAAGCGTGGTCGCCCCGCCGACCGAGACATGCATCCTGATGACGAGACCCGTATCAACCAGTTCGCGGAAGCAGTCCGAAACTACGAAATTCTACCCGACGGTAGCATCGGCCGAGGGGACGGAAGGGTTCCCGAGGCTACCGTCGAGAACAATTTAGGGATTCTTAGGAGGTTCGCTCGTTGGCTCCGAGCAGCAAACAGAGATTCGATGGCTTCTCGGTTTTTAAACGATCCAGATTCACTAGCCGTTGATATCGCGGATTATTGGGCAAGCGGTGAGGACGATCAGAACCGTCTTAACTCAGCGCTGTCTCATTTCAGGAGGCTCGGACCTGAGGGGCAAGAACTCCAAGCCGTTGGAGCTGGGCCGCGCCTGATGGGCCGCCGAATTCATGATCCCTATCCCGATGACGCCCGCGTCATTGATAGCTTGGCCAAGGAAGAGCTGAGTAAGTTCGGACCGGTCTCGATTTCTCAGAAAAATGCCAGTAACCAACGAAAGTTTAGCGATTGGCTCAAAAGGGAGGGTAGGGGGAGCATAGTCAGCCGACTCACGGGTACTGATCAGCAGCAACGGTCGTTGCAGGAGGATTTTAGGAAATTTACCGAGGCCGAGGGAAAAGTGGTCGTGAGTTTCGATCGGCTGCGGCAGTATCTAGGCGCCGAGTCGCAGTTGAAACAGCATCATCCTTATCCCGACGACGCCCTCATGATTGATGGCTTGGCCAACGAAGAGCTGAGCAAGCTCGGACCGGACTCGACTTCCAAGAGGAAAGTTGTCCAGAATATGGCGATAAATCAACGGAGGTTTAGTGATTGGCTCCAAAAGAATGGTCGGGGGAGCATAAGCAGTCGCCTGACTGGCAGTGATGAGCAGCAACGGTCGTTGAAGGACGATTTTAGGGAATTTACTACTAACGTTGAAGTAAAAATAAGCGTGGGTTTCGATCGGCTGCGACAGTATCTAGGCGCTGAGTCGCAGTTGAAACAGCATGATCCTTATCCCGACGACACCCGCATGATTGATGGCTTCGCCAATGAAGAGCTGAGCAAGCTCGGACCGGACTCGACTTCCAAGAGGAAAGGCGTCTTGAATCTGGCCAGCAATCAACGGAGGTTTAGTAATTGGCTCCGAAAGAATGGTCGGGGGAGCATAAGCAGTCGCCTGACTGGCAGTGATGAGCAGCAACGGTCGTTGAAGGACGATTTTAGGGAATTTACTACTAACGTTGAAGTAAAAATAAACGTGAGTCTCGATCGGCTGCGGCAGTATCTAGGCGCTGAGTCGCAGTTGAAACAGCATGATCCCCATCCCGACGACGCCCTCATGATTGATAGCTTCGCCAACGAAGAGCTGAGTAAGCTCCGACCGGACTCGACTTCGCAGAGGAGAGTCGTCTGGAGACTGGCCAGCAATCAACGAAAGTTTAGTGATTGGCTGCAAACCAGGGGTAGGGAGAGCATAGCGAGCCGGCTCAACGGCAGTGATCAGCAGCAATGGTCGTTGAAAAAAGATTACCAAGACTTCACCGAAGACATGGGAAAACACACTATCTCTTTCAAGCGGCTTCGGCAGTACCAGCAAGTCGTTGAGGCGAACGCAGCGTCGGGGTTGTCCCCTGAGCAGGCAAGTGGCCGGGAACCGGCCGGTCTGGACGGCCGTTCGGATCCACGTGCCGAGTTCAGATCAACTTCGCCGCTGCAGCAGGTTGATCCATCGATCGAAGGCCGCAGCGGATTGTCGCTCGACCATACCGAATGGCTGGGCGACCAGCATATCCAGACGGATTATGAGCTGCTAATGCAGGACTTGCAGCGAAACGATCCGGATCTCGCCGCCAGGACGCGGCTTATCGATCCCCTGATAGCCCATTATCATCTGCGCCTGGGCGATGAGAGCACCGCGCTGAGCGCTTTCCAGCGCATCGTTAATGATCAGGATGGAAGAGATACAGCCGACTTCCTGTTCCTTCCAGTGAGCGATGCCAGTGCTTCGGATCCTGATCACCGCGGCACCCATTGGTCGCTGCTACTCGTTGACCGTCGCAACCGCGAGGGGCCGGCTGCCTATCACTATGACTCCTTCCGGGGCCAGAACGACGAGTTTGCAGCAATGCTCGCACAAAGATTGGGTACCCGTCTGGAGCCCGTCCGCATGACCCAACAGCGCAACGACTATGATTGCGGAGTCTTCGTGGTTGACGGCACGCGGGCGCTCGTTAGACGACTGGCGCGAAGAGGCCGGCCAGCCGTGCTGCACCTCGACAACCTCGTCGCCGATCGGGAGCAACTCCAACGACGTCTGAGCCCCGCGCCCAACAGTGCTCGAGCGGGGGCTGCGGCGGCTGGACCGGAGTCCTCCACACAGATCGCCGATCCCGCAGAGTTTTGGCATGGAGTGGCTCAACCCGGCCAGCTTCCCGATAGCTGGAATACAGCGCCCTTCCGGCAGGATTTGCCGTCAGCCGCCTATTCACCGGTGCAAAGCGTCAATCCGCCAGACGCACCATGGGAGCAAAGCTTGGGGGCATCGATCTTCGGCACCCCACAGTACACGCTGCCTGTGGACGACTTGGGAGGATTTGTCCCTCCGAGCTGGCAACACGGCAATCAACCGGTACCAGATGACCTTCTGCCTGCAATGTACTTGTTTGACTTGCTGCCGAGCGCGGACAAACCCACCAACTTCAGTATCCATGGTGTGCCCTACACGGCCACTCTGGGGCCATCAGGCATGCAGAGCGACATTTACCTTTTCCAGCAATAGGGTGGAGATGGATCGAGCAATAGATGCCAGTCGTTCTTACATTCTAACTTTGCGGTTACAATTGCTGTCAAAGCTGATTAGAGGGGCGACATTGTCAGCCAGTTAGAAACGCGACGCTGGCTCTGATGATCAGCCCCGATCCGACCGGCTGGGCCGGGTTGAAAGGGCGGAGCGGGGGCGGGTGAGGGAGTACCTCTTCGGCTTTAGCTTTGAGACGATGCGATTGACGCCTCACTCCGCAGCGTCAAGCTTTGCCAGCGCTGCTTTGCGGCGTTCGATCACTGCCGGATCGTTCATGAAATCCTTCCGCCGTCCCGGACCGTGAGCCCGTCGCACATAGCCGTTCTTCTCGCTGTTGGTCATCACCACCGGCTTCGACTGCTGGTCCTGGCGCTCCTTGATATAAGTCAGAACGTCGCCGAGCCGTTTGTTCTCGGTGATCGCCGCATGCGTCACCCGCTGGTCTTTGTCGAAGGTTTTGTAGGGCAGGGAATGTCCCTTCCATCGTACATCGAGGCGGCCGTCGGCATAGGCATAGGTCTCGACATAGCGGCCGGCCAATCCGCGCGTCACGTCGGTCTCCTCCAGCATGATCCGCTTACGCTCGAACGAAAACGTCAGCTGCGATCCGACATAGCGCTGCTCGCGTTTGCACAGGATCTCCTTCAACCGATCCGGTGCAAGATTTACCGGCCGGTGCAGGTCATCGGATCGGGCAGGGACAATCGCAAACCGCCCATTGTAGTCCACCATGAAGCCAGGCAAAAACGCATTGCCTGCCTCCATGGTGTCGATGCCTGCCAGTCGCAATTCCTTGACCAGACGATCCTGCAGCGTCCGGTTCATCCGCTCGACACGGCCTTTGGCCTGGCTGGTTGCACAGAGAATCTCGATGTTTAGCTCCGAGAGTGCCCGTCCGAACTGGGTCATGCCCTGACCACCCTTGGCCTCCTTCTTCGTCACCCGGAAGACCGAGTGCTTGTCGGAATAAAAGGCGATCGGCGCCCCGTGCTGCTTCAGATAAAGCTCAAGTGCGTCGAAATAGCTGAAGGCGCTTTCCGAGCGCACGAACCGCAACTGCATCAATCGGCCAGTCGCATCGTCGACAAACACCAGGAGCGAGCACGGATCTCCACGATCCTCGAACCAGCGATGCTCGGACCCGTCGATCTGCACCAGCTCGCCATAGGCTTCGCGCCGCAGCCGCGGCTGATGAAACGTCCGCCGCTGCTTGCGTGACAGCCACAATCCGGCCTGCGTCATCCAGCCGCGCAACGTCTCGCGCGACACTCGCAATCCATCGCGCTCGGCAAGCTTCTCGGCCGCCAGCGTTGGACCGAAATCCGCATAACGTTCACGAACCAGCGTCACCGCATAATCCCGAACACCGTCGCTGATCCGGTTGTTCGACGGTCGGCCGATCGCCGTGTGGCGGATCGAGGCTGCGCCGGTCGTGCGGATGCGATCCAACAGGCGTCGCACCTGGCGCTCGCTCAGATCAAGCACATGTGCCGCCGACACCATCGTCATTCGGCCGGCGATCACCTTCGACAAAACCTCGATCCGCTGCAGATCACGCTCGCTCATCGCTACCAATCCCATCTGCAATCTCCCACGTCAGAAAAACGCGGGGAGTGTGACATTCCAACTTTGCAGAAACAGGACACTTCAACTTTGCGGCTACAGTAGTTGTCAAAGCCGAATAGGGCTGCGACGCTGTCGGCCAGTTAGAAACGCGACACTGGCACCGATGATCAGCCCCCGATCCGACCGGCTGGGCCGGGTTGAAAGGGCGGAGCGGGGGCGGGTGAAAGAACACCTCTTCGGCTTTAGCTTTCTCAATAGCAATTGTTCAGTCGCCGGCTGATACTCGCTTTTATCTGAATTGAGCGGGTAGGGATCAAAGCTGCACGATGCTTCCGGAAATCAAGCTGCAGGGTGACGTCGATGTCGCCGCGCTGTCACCTCTTCTTCGCGGCATGCTTCTGTCCGTTGCCTATGCTGACGGTGAGGGTGGCATAGGATTGACCGCGACCGGTGCTATGAACCGCAAATTCGTACATTGGGCCGCTGTGAACTTCCTGTGGCCCGACTTCACAGCCGAAGACCTCTACAGCATGAACAAAGTGCTGAACGAAAGCGACATGCCGCCGCTCTGGGTCGTGCGGGACATGACCCGCCATCTGAAGCTGCTTCGCCGGAAAAAGGATGTGCTGCTGCCAACCAGACGCGGCCGGGAGTTTCTGGTGAACCCGCAAGCCTTCTTCGATCTCGTGGCCACAGACTATCTCTACTCGTATGTCCATGCCACCGAGCGGGAAGCTGAGGTGCAAGCGCGCCTACGCTGGTGGCGCATGTTCCTCAATCTTCTCAATATCAAGGCGAGAGAAGGCTGTACGCCTTTGGACGTCGTGAAGATCCTCTATCCAGACACGGCACCTCTGTCCGCCACCGAAATGACCCTGGAAGCCTGGGAGCTCAAATTCGATCTCCAATATGGCGTCCTGCGGCGCCTGTGCTGGCTGGGCCTGCTTTATGAGGCACGAGAAGGGCTCACGCTTCTTCAAGACGGAGCCTTCCACAAGACGCCGCTTTGGTCCGCCTGCCTGCAATTGGAGTCAGATACGCAAAGCGATATCGGCGTGCATTGACGCCCTTTATTCCGCAGCCGGCTGCCTCAATAACGCTTTCTCCCGCCGTGCGATCACCGCCGGATCGTTCATGTAATCCGTTCTCGGCTTGCGTCCACGCTTCTGGTAGCCGTTCCCCGTGCTGCCATCGCGAATGCCGAACATATGGTCCGTCTGCCCAGTTCGCCGTGGTCCGCCCTTGCTGCGCTGCTGCTCCCGCCCAGCCTGCAGCTCGGCGACAACAGACAGCATGTCGTCCAACCGCTTGTTATCGACGACCTCGGCGCGATGCACGGAGCGTAACGTGTCAAAGGTTCGGTAGGGCAGGGCAAAGCTCTCGTGCATGATCTCGAGGCGCCCGTCCGGATAGTCGCAAACGACGACCTTCTTACCCGCCAGGGACCTGGAAAGATCTGTCGGATCAAGGATGAACAGCACCTTGTCATAGCGCAGCGTCAAAGCCTGCGACAGCGTGCGAACTTCCTTGCGGCACATGGCGCCATCGAGGTTCTAGTGGTCGGCCAACGGCCGGTGCATGTCCTTCGGATTACGCGGCTGTTTGCCAAAACGCGCGTTGAAATCCGCAATGAACTCAGGCGCATAGGCGTTGGCTTCCTCGATCGTGTCCATGCCGCGCAGCCGCATTTCCTTGACCAGCCGATCCTGCAGTGTCTGGTTCGCACGTTCGACGCGGCCTTTGGCCTGCGGGGTATTGGCACAGATGATGTCGATGTTCAGCTCATAAAGCGCGCGGCCGAATTGTGTCAGGCCGCTCGTCCGGTCCTTCTCCGACGCATGGGTCGAACGAAAGACGCCGTGCTTGTCACTGTAGAAGGCCAGCGGTTTGCCCCATTGCTGCAGATAGGCCTTGGTCGCGTGCAGATAGTCGAAGGTGTTCTCCGAGCCGGCAAACCGTAGATGCAGCAGCTTGCCGGTGGCGTCGTCGATATAGACGAGCAGGGCGCATTTGGGCCCACGGTTCTCGAACCACCAGTGATGCGAGCCATCGATCTGTACCAGTTCGCCAAAGCAATCACGTCGGCCGCGTGGCTGGAAAACCCGCTTCTTGCGTTCCCGACGCGAGACCCAGATGCCGGCCTCGGTCATCCATTGCCGCAGGGTCTCCTTGGCGACCGAGATCCGGTGCAGCTCGATCAGCTTCTCACGCGCCAGCGTCGGACCGAAATCCAGATAGCGTTCACGGATCAGATTCAGCGCCGCATTGCGAAACTCCTCGCTATGGCGCCGGTTGCTCGGTCGCGATCGCTTCTTGGAAACAAGCCCGGCCGGACCATCCCGGTCATAGGCCTGCAGCAGCCGATGGACCTGACTTCGACTGAGGTCGAGCCGTTCGGCGGCCTGCACAACGCTCAGGCGTTCGTCACGGATCTTCTGGATGAGTTCGAGGCGATGCAATTCTTTCTGCGACATAGTGATCATAAAGGACATGACGACTCCGACCGCTCATGGTCTCGACCAGGCTGAAGGTCGTCATCCTTGCTCCCGACATTGGCATTGACCAGTCGTCGAGAGGCGAGATTGTCGCATCTCTAACTGGCCCAACTGTCGCATTACTAAATAGCCTCTACAACACCAAATAGCATAATGCAGGTTATGGAACTTTACGCTGAACCGGCCGCGATAGTTACAAGCAGGTCCTTGGCATCGATCTGGTCGCCGGCTTTGACGAGAACTTCGGCGATCGTGCCGTTCTCCTCGGCGTGAATTGCCGTTTCCACCTTCATCGCTTCGGTCGACACCAGCACATCGTCGGCATTGCCGGGTTCGGCCTTGGGTGCGAAGACGGCGGCCGGTGACGCTGAGGAATTTTGCGAGCTCTTGCTGTTGGTTCCTCGCGGACCCGAGCCGCATCTCGTTGTGCACCTAACCGGCTCGGCTCACGTGACAACAAACACAAGAACATCTGGTTGTTTCTATCGAGTTTGGCGCAGGAGGCGCAGGAGGCGCAGGAGGAAAATCAACATGACTGTCGCGGCTAGGCCCATGATTGCCAAAGCGTATAGGCCTGTGGAAAAACCTCCGGGCTGACTACGGAGATACCCTATAACGAACGGCCCCACAAATGCTCCTAGGTTCCCGAGTGAGTTAATGAATGCGATCCCGCCGGCGGCAGCGGAGCCACTAAAGAAGCAGAAGGCAGCGCCCAAAGGGTCCCTTGCAACCCAATATGCCGCGCATGAGCATCCCTCGCCAGAACCCGTCAGGGCCGGGTTGATCTACCGTACGGCCGGGGCAATACTCCAGTATTGGCTTAGCTCCTCCGATGCGTCAAAATTCCGCTTGATGAGTGCTATATCAAGGCATAACCAATCGGCCATTCTCCGATTCCCGGAGAATTGCCGGACATGACTTGGAGCAGGTGCCATTTCTCCGCAGCCATCCCGGATATTGCAAAAGGACCGATACCATGTGCTTTGAATGCAATTCCTCCCCACTCAGCCGTCGCTCCCTGCTGAAATTTGCCGGCATCGGAGGCGTGGCCGTCATGACTGCAGGCTTTGACATGACCATGCCGGCATTCGCCTCGAACGCTCCCGCCCTTCTGCCGGATGAAGCACTGGCAAAACTCCAGGAAGGCAACAAGAAATTCGTCGCCGACACGGAAGCCTGCGCCGCCAATATTTCCAAGCGCCGGCAGGACGTCGCCAAGAGCCAGGCACCTTGGGCGATCGTGCTGACCTGTTCCGACAGCCGTGTCGTGCCGGAACTTGTATTCGGCGGCGTGACGCTCGGCGAACTCTTCGTCGCCCGCAATGCCGGAAACGTGGTCGACACCGATGTGCTCGGCACGATCGAATATGGCACCGAACATCTGCATGCGCCGCTGATCGTCGTCATGGGCCACAAGCGTTGCGGGGCGGTCTCCGCCGCCTGCGAGGTCGTGTCCAAGGGCACCAAGCTCGATGGCTCAATCGGCAAGATGACCCAGCCGATCCTGCCCGTGGCTTTGGCGGAGACCGATCGCGGCGACAATTTTGTCGACAACACCGTCCATGCCAATGCCTTCAACGGCGCCGAGCGCATCCTCACCGAAAGTGCGATTGTTTCTCGCCTGGTCGAGGAAGGCAAGGTGAAGATCGTGCCCGCCTATTATGATCTCGATACCGGCGTGGTCGATTTTCTGCACAAGGTCTGACCTACGAGGCGACTTCATGTTGCCGACGGCTATCCGCGGGCGCCTCGTCGCGTTCGCGGAACCATAGTCGCTGATGACCCTTGCCGCCCGCAGCATCACCCGGCGGGTTACGCGGGCCGGAGCTGAGGTCGCGAGCTGGCTGCCTGGGCGACGCTCTTCTGGAAATTTCCGACCATACGCCTGCGCAACTTGGTGAGCTCAATCGACAGGTCCGACAGCTGTGCGATGACATCTATCGGAACCTGGGCAGCTGGGCCGCGCCCTCCTGAGCCAGTACAAGGACATAGGCGTCGCTCGTTTCAAAGAACGCGAGACAATCGGCCTCCGGCAGGATCTCAACAAGATCAAGACGGCGAAACCGCCTGTGGAGCTTGAACGCAAAGGCGCGATCTGGGTTCAGCCAACCCTATTCGCTGAATCGAGTATCGCGCCTGGAGGCATAACGGAAAACTACGGCATCGAAACTGGCCGCATTGATCGAAGATTGGTACGAACCGTGAAATTGACGCATGGTGGCTGGAAAAAACGCCGAGCTATGCATCCGGTTCGAGGATCACGCCCGTTATGGAATGCCTGCGATACAGGGCTCCAAATTCGGTTCAAAATCCTAATCCGCCCACTCAGGATCGGTTGTAAAGGCGATGGTGAGCCGACGACTCGGACCCTCGTTACCAATCGCGAGCCCGATTTCGTCACGGATCTTATCCCATTCCTGCAATTTCCTCGCCGGGAGGTCCTCTGAGACAACGAAATGTAGCTCGATTTGCCGGCCTCGGCCGACCCGGGCCACATAAGCCCGGTGGGATATGAATCCATGTCGTTCGATGATTGTTTTGGCGACCGCGTCAACTTGTTGTTTGAGATCTAATGGCGTAACAAGCAGTATGTCGGCGAGCGCTCGCCGAACCGTGCCCGCCGGAATGGGAATGATCACAATGCAGATTAATGCCAGCGCGACCGGGTCAATAAACGGCGAGATCCATTCGTAAGAAGACCCCTGAATGAAATATCCGATGGCAAACGCGACGAGTAACCCGATCGTTAGCCCGGCGGACATCAGCCAAGCTTTCGTATCCAGGGCAACGAAATCAGATTTGATCTTACGATTAGCTCGATCACCAATAACCCCCATGGTGGCTGTCACACCGAGTGTTACGACGGCGTAGACGATTGCTTGACTAAAGTTGAGCGGACGTCCCCCATGCAAAATGCTGCCGATTGCGTTGACAAGTGCGTAAACAGCCGACCCGGTTATGAGAATGCCGTTGAGAGCCAAGACTATGGGCTCAAGATGCCAGAACCCCATCGTGAAATGCTCGATAAGTTTTCCTTTGCTGGAGGGCGCTTCGGATGACGCGATGAGCTTTGTAACAAGCAGAGCTACGACAGTCATAGCAGCGTCCGTCAATGCGTAGACACCATCGAATATGATTGCGAACGAACCTGAAATGATCCCGAACAAAATGCCGATGCAGGCAAGGAGGATGGTAACGGCAATTGAAACGCAGAGAAGCCCCTGCTCCGTTCTCATGAAATTCATAGGCTCAGCCTTATAACTTACGTTTCTTTATGGTCCTCTGGACGCGGTACAGACCATCCAATTCAGCTACTGAAGCGAGCACATCCACTTTTGGATCAAGGTACCTTTTTAAATTCAAATGCTGACCTCTCCTGTCCAGTGCTGCTGGCTCGCATGAGCGTCTTTCACATACCTGGCCACAAGACAAAATCGCCTCGCTGTGTTCTGGCAGTGCGGCCTCGACTATCTAAACAAGGGCCAATTTTGCTTTGCAGGTAAAGCGGGGCTGGACATGATGCACGACACGGAAGGACGCATGAACATAGTCCAGCACTTCGCTGACGGTCTCGCCGCCGCGAATGAAGTCGGAGCCACCACAGATAGGGCATGAGCAGGCCACCTGTTACACGTCATCATGGCACGGCCGAGGTTGCAGAGCTTGCGCGGCGATAGGGCTCTCGACGCATCCACGTCATCCGGCAGGTTCGAATTCCGTTGACTCATGGTTGGATCTGATTTGATGAGAGGCGTTCCAAAGAACGCCGAGGTTTTCGCCCTCATGATAGGCTGTGGCTGACACCACGTTCTAGTCTAGCGATGATCGGATCGTCTAGCCCTTTGGCGACTCCTGTAATTACGGCTGGATTGCCAGATGGAAAAGAGCAGGCTTGCGATATACGCCCACTGAAGAAGCAACAAACTAGCCACCATTGCAACGATGACTTCGTGGATGGAATGCCAGACGAAGTAACTCGTTAGTGCCTTCGCCCAGACGACGAGCAGCAGGAGGCCGCAAAAGATTGTGAAACGCAACACCGTTCTCCTGATTTGTTCGCGAGATTGCGCAGCAATGTCGTCTGCGGCAACGAGAGTCTGGCAGTTCTTCAGGCGGCAACCGCCGCGTGGTTGAGAGCCATGATCATGCCAGTGAGCTCACCATCGAACTCTCGTTCTGGCCATTGCAAATGCTGAGATTTTGGCAGCGGCGGCGCGGGACTGCAGCTTGCGGACCTTCTTCAGCTGCTCCACAATGTCTGACATGATCTCTTTCCTCGAAAATTGATGTCATGATGCCCGCGCCACGTCGGGATAGGTTTCGATAACTTCAATAGCGTCATCGACCATTTTCGTGCCGGTCTCGGCGAGCTTGCCTAGCGTCTCAAAGCCGAACCGGTGGACATCGCGCAGGGTCTTCGACAGAACGACCAACCGTCCAGTCGTCAAAAGCAAGCGGCCGAAGCCCTCATGGCCGATCGTCATGATCGGCGATGCCAACAGGCCTGTGCACTCTTCGATCACAAGCCCCACGCAACTGTAAAAATTCTGTAGCCTCCACAGCACATCAGGATCCGGATCGCCTATGATCGGGATCTTACGGCGCTGCTCCTTGGTGAGGATGAAGTCGGCCAGCAGGTCAGTGTCCGATTTGCCTTCCCACGCCCCATGGGCATCCTGAGCGCGGATGAGCCTTATCAGGCATCTGAGAAAAGGGGTGGCGAGATCCCCATCTTCGTTGACAGCAGGGCCATTCGTACTTCCTGTCAATGTACCCATGTCCTAGTCCTCCTCATCGAAAGGCTTCTTTTCAATGGCGCCTGCTTCGGTTAGCACCTTGCGTAACCAGGGTGGCGGAGTAGTCCTGAGCATCGCCCGAGTTCGCGACAAAACATCTTCGATCAGTTGAGGATCGGATACTTTAATTGGGTGGATTTTGGCCGAAACAACTCGGGCTGCCGATGGCCCACCGATCGCCAGACAGAACAATAAGTGACAACCTTCCAACGCCTTCACCTTCGGGTTAATACGATCGACGTCCTCGTTCCGATGCTTTCCGCTCTGGTCGGAAACGTCTTCGAAGTCCAGGACTTCCACCAGTTTCCAGTCGTCGAGACTCACATCATAGACGACGAAACGTTTTGCCGATCCGAAATGGGCGTCGAGAGATTTCATATCTTGAGTGGCGATTGCGACGCGCAACGCGCCAGCCTTCCGTTTTGGAGCTGACGAGTGAACCCCGTCAGGGACGAGGGAAAGGCGACGAGCGGCGATCATCTAGGCAGTTCTCCTTTGCGGGAGGGATCAAGCGATCCAGGACACGGCGCGCGCTGATTGGCCTGGAAGATGTTGGAAACATCGAAGATCAGGTCGCGCGTTCCCTGATAGAGACTTGTGAGCTTATGCTGGCTGCCGAGTCGGTCGAATATCGGGAAGCCCACCCGCATGAGCGGAATCCCAAGGCGCTCCGCCGCTTGTCGTCCATGCGAATGCGTGACGAGAAGATCAGCGCCGACGGCAAGTTCTTCGAGATCGCCAAGATCACCGACCTGGAGCGATTCGGCCGGCATTTCCGCGAGTATTTTTGAGGTGCCGGTCGTGGTGACCGCTGCCGCGATTTCGGCGCCCATGCCGGTGAAGAAGGTAGCGAATTGGTAGAGCTGGTCCGGCTCCACAGCAATTGCGATCTTCTTGCCTCCGAAATGGAAATGTCCGTCGAGCAGGGCGTCCTGCAGCTGTGCTCGGCGACGGCGGATGTTTGCTGGCACCGGCGCACCAGAAATCTCAGAAAGAAACGAGACGAACCGGTCGGCTCGTTTCAATCCTGTCAGCGACTGGAACAATGCGTAAGGGACTCCCGTCCGGGTCCGCAGTAGCTCTGCGGGGCGGCGCATATGCTCGCCGATCGCGATACATTGCGCCGCCGTGCCAAGCTCTTGTATCTCGTCGACGGGAGTACCGCCATAGGTGGTCGGAACCCAACGATCGCCGGGCACCGTGCCGTCGAGAGAGCCGGAAATGTCCGGCAGGATCACCGGCTTCAGACCGAAGCTTTCGACCGTTTCGCGCAGAAGCTCGATGTCAGCGACTGTCAGATGCCATCCTGGTAGGATCGCAATCTTCTTTTGGTGGCGGCTCTGCTCGCCTGGAGTGGTGATGCGCTCGACCATAGAGATGACGGCCTTCGCCCATCCCTCTTCGATCGCTCCCTCGAAATCCGGGGTATTCGCCAGCACAACCTCCGTACCCGCGAGCTCATCGGCACGATCCCGCTTGATGTTGGCGAGATCGCCTGCGAAATCTTCGCCGCGGGTTTCCACCAGGGCTGTCGTGCAAATTCCGATCAGCTTGGGTTTTGCGCGCCTCTTGAGATTTAGGATCGCCTCTTCCAGATTGCCTGCGCCGCCAAGAATGGTCGCCACTGCGTCCAATGCCGTTGTCTGCAAGGGAATGGCTTCCTTAAAGTGCCGGACTAAAAGTACCAGCGCCAAGCTGGTGCAGCCCTGGCTGCCGTGGAACAGCGGCACGGCACGCTCGACGCCAAGAAAGGCGAGCGCGGCGCCGAGCGGCTGCGACGATTTCAGCGGATTGACCGCAGCTGATTTGGTCTGGGGAAAGACTTGAACCATCGGCTTTCCTCAACGCTTGCAGAAGCTGCCGGCGACCGCGCCGACAAAGTTTTGCAAGACGTACCCAGTCTCGTTCTCGCTCTTGGTATTCGTCAGTTCTTCTTCCACCGCATGCTGGCATTCCCACGGTGCCGGCTCCCGCACCTCCATCCAGATCGGATTGTGAATAGCAAGATCGATCTGGCGAACGAGCTCCACCATGCCGTCATAGCCGGCATAGGGGTGGTGGCGTTCCTGGTTGATATCGAGCCAAGGTGTCTTGGCCTTCAGCGCGATGAATTGCGTGCGCCCGCCAGACAACATGATGTCGGCTTTACCGTCGGCGAGCATGTTATAAAGCTCGCGCGGCGCCATTGACTCGAACAGGTGGTTTTCGTCTTTCAGGAGTTGCTTGATACGTTCCTTGTCTTCAGGCGTGGATTTCTTGACCGAGGTGCCCACGATCTCGATGCCCACCTCCATCAGCGCATGGACAACCGACCAGGACTTGACGCCGCCGGTGTTGAGCAACACGCGCTTGCCTTCAAGCCTTGGTCGATATGCTGCGAGTTTCATCCAGGCAATCGCCTCCTCCTCCGCGATCAATGCCTCGGTGCGCTCGAGGATTTCGGGATCCGCCCCCTGCATCACGAGCAGCTTGGCGATCTGTCTGAGTGCTTCCGAGGTGTCGGTAATTCCGTAAAAGGAGCCTTCGAAGAACGGGATATCCCACAGCTCCTCCATTTTGCGGGCGAGGTTGATGAGTGCTGTCGAGCACACCAACATGGACGCCTTGGCGCGATGCGCAGAAGCAATGTCAAGATATCGGGCGTCTCCTGGAATGCAGGCCCTTACTCTGATCCCCAGCCGGTCAAGAAGCGGCTTTACCAGCCAAAACTCGCCGGATAGGTTGAACTCACCAATGATATTGATGTCGTAGGCGGTCACGTCGTTCGGCTCTACGCTGCCGATCACATGATCGAGCAACGCTTCACCGGCGAGCTTATTGCCAAGGTTCTTGGAGCCGGCAAAGCCCGGTGCGTTGACCGGCACCACCGGAAGGCCGAATTTTTCCGCGGCCCGCTTGCAGACGGCCTCGATGTCGTCGCCGATCAATGCTGTCACACAGGTCGAATAGACGAAAATCGCCGGTGGAGCATAGGCCTCCTTGATCTCGCGGATTGCTTTAAAAAGTTTCCGCTCGCCGTGCCCCATCACCACTTCGGTTTCAGTGAGGTCGGTCGTGAAACTGGTGCGCCAGAGCGTTGGACCTGAGGAAGCCGATCCGCGGTTGTCCCAGGAATTGCCCTCACAGCCGAGAGGCCCATGGATCAGGTGCGCGACGTCGGTGATCGGCTGCAGCACGATCTTGGCGCCATCGAAAGCGCATCCGCCGGCTGCCGCCCCGGGGATCAGCGGCTTCGAACAGCCGTTTTTGCGCGCCTTGGAATCCTTGCTGCGGTTCTTCTCGCAGGCAGGCTCGTCAAAGACATCCTGGACTTTAGCATTGAGCAAGGGCATTGCGGTCTCCAAGTTCAGATGAAGGCGGCCGGCCTCACAAGGCCGACCGCCGCCGCTCCTAGCGGGTCAGGTCGTAAGAATAGTCCGTCACACCCGGCTCGCTCGTCTCGCGATCGAGCTTGTCGAAGATCTTGTCGAGGATCGTCGTCAGGACGCGCAGGCCGCCTTGGTAGCCCATGAGCGGGAAACGGTGGTGATGGTGCCGGTCGAATATCGGAAAGGTCAGCCGGATCAATGGGGTGCCGGTGTCGCGCTCGAGATACTTGCCATAGGAATTGCCGATCATAAGATCAACCGGCTCGGTAAAGAGCAGCGAGCGCAACGCCCACAGGTCCTTGCCCGCCCAGACCTGGGCATCCTTGCCGAAGGGCGAGGATGCGAGCAACGCCTTCATCTCGGCTTCCCAGGCCGACGTGCCGTTGGTAGCAAGGCAGTGGGTCGGCTCACCGCCGGTTTCCAAGACGAACCGGGCAACGGCGTAGACGAAGTCAGGATCGCCGTAGATCGCGTATTTCTTCCCGTGCAGCCAGGCTTGGCTATCTGCCATAGCGTCGACGAGACGGCCGCGTTCCAGGCCGATTGTCGGAGGAATTTCCTTGCCGGTAATCTCCGAGACCTTCATCAGGAATTCGTCGGTCGCCTGAACACCCAGCGGATAATGGAACGAAGCCGTAACCTGACCGACCTCCTTGCAATATTCCAGCGTTTTGCGCGTGTTATAGTGCTGCAGCGACAGGGTCGCTTCGGCATTCAACGCCGTTTTCAAGTCCTCGATCTTCGTGCCGCCGTCATACATGCGGTACGTACCGTCAGACGGCGTGTCGAACTGGTCGGAGGCATCCTGGATGAAGATGTAGGATACGCCCATCATGTCGAGCAGGCGCTTCAGTTCGCGGTTGTTGCCGACGCAGAAGCCGTCGAAGCCGGGAATGATGTTGATGGCTTGAGCAACCTCCTTCCGCTCGTTGCCTTTCCAGAAGTTCTCCAGAATGCCCTTGATCATGCCGTCATAGCCATCGACGTGGCTGCCGACGAAGGCAGGCGTGTGGGCGAAAGGAACATCGAAGTCGTGCGGGACCGACCCTTCGTTCTTTGCGTTTTCGATGAAGCCGTGGAGGTCGTCTCCAATGACTTCGGCCATGCAGGTGGTCGAGACGGCGATCATCTTCGGATCGTAGAGCTTGTATGTATTGGCGAGCCCGTCGACCATGTTCTTCAACCCGCCGAACACTGCCGCGTCCTCCGTCATCGAGGACGAGACCGCTGATGAAGGCTCCTTGAAGTGACGCGACAGATGCGAACGGTAATAAGCGACGCAGCCCTGGCTGCCATGGACGAAGGACATCGTTTGCTCAAAGCCTGCGGCTGCGAAGACGGCACCGAGCGGCTGGCAGGCTTTGGCCGGGTTCACGACCAGGGCTTCGCGGCCCAGGTTCTTTTCGCGATACTCCCAGGTCTTCGTGAAGTCGTTTTGATCGGCAACGACCTGATCCGGGTGGGGGCATTCGAAATTGGCTTTCTTCTCGGCGAGCATCTGCCTGTATTCCGGCTCGCGGAACAGGGGAGCATGGTCGAGAACTTTTTCCGCCGACTGCGGCATAGTAAGCACCTTTCTTTTCATCGCGCCGCACCGGTGGCGGCAATGGGATGTCATCTGTCACGAGTGCGGATCAAGTCCGATGGGAAGAGCCTGGCCTGCCCCTTCCCAAGACAGGCCAGGCTCTCATTCGGCCGCAACCGCCTCAGCTGGCGCGGCCTCTTTTTTCCAGGGGACGTTGTAGAGATCCCACACCGGATTATTGATGGCCAGATCCATGTCGCGGGCGAATATGGCGAAGCCGTCATAGCCGTGATACGGGCCGGAATAATCCCAGGAGTGCATCTGGCGGAAGGGGATGCCCATCTTCTGCACCGGATACTTCTCTTTAATGCCGGACCCAACAAGGTCGGGGCGGATGCCTTCGATGAACTTTTCCAGCTCGTAACCGGTCACGTCGTCATAGATCAGCGTACCCTTGTTCACATAATGGCCGGTGCGCTGATAGTCGTCGTTGTGGGCGAACTCGTAGCCGGTGCCGACGATCCGCATGCCGAGGTCCTCATAGGCCGTGATGACGTGGCGAGGACGCAGGCCGCCGACATAGAGCATCACCGTCTTGCCTTCGAGGCGCGGCCGGTACTTGTCGACGACAGCATCGACCAGGGGCCGGTACTTGGTGATGACAGCCTCGGTCTTGTCGACGATTTCCGGACCGAAGTGCTTGGCTATTTCGCGCAGGGAGGTTTCGATCTGGGACGGACCAAAGAAATTGTATTCCATCCACGGGATGCCGTATTTTTCCTCCATGTGCCGACAGATGTAGTTCATCGAGCGGTAGCAGTGGATGAGGTTCAGCTTGGCCTTTGGCGCGCGCTCGACCTCAGCGAGCGTGGCATCACCCGACCAGTTGCCGACCACGCGCAGCCCCACCTCCTCCAATAGAATGCGCGTAGCCCACGCGTCGCCACCGATATTGTAGTCGCCGACGACGTTGACATCGTAAGGGCCGGTCTCAAACTCGACTTCGTTCTTGTCGAAAACCCAGTCACGGATGGCGTCGTTGGCGATGTGGTGGCCGAGCGATTGCGAGACGCCGCGGAAGCCCTCGCAGCGCACCGGCACGATCGTCTTTTCGTGCTCCTTGGCCTTCTTGCGCGACACCGCCTCAATGTCGTCGCCAATCAGCCCGATCGGGCATTCCGACTGCACGCTGATGCCGTTGTTGAGGGGGAAAAGCTCCTCGATCTCGTCGATGACCTGTTCAAGCTTCTTGTCGCCGCCGAACACGATGTCCTTTTCCTGGAAGTCTGAGGTGAACTGCAGCGTCACGAACGTGTCGATGCCCGTCAGGCCGACGTAGTAGTTGCGGCGTTGCGACCAGGAATAATGACCGCAACCGACCGGCCCGTGCGAGATGTGGACCATGTCCTTGACCGGCCCCCATACCACGCCTTTGGAACCGGCATAGGCGCAGCCGCGGATCGTCATCACGCCCGGAATGGACTTGATGTTCGATTTGACGTCGCATTCGGAAAGGGCCTTCGGCTCATCGCCAGGCTCGTCGCCGCTCGTTGCGACGCTGAGGTGCTTCTTGCGGCGCTTCGCCGCCTTGTCTGGATATTGCGCTAATACTTCCGCAATGAGCTGTTCATGCAAAACGCTGTCATTCTCGTAATCAAGGCTCATGGGCCCCTGCCCCCTTTCAAGGTTCGGGTTAGGTCGTCGTCGCCGAAGCGGCTTTCTTGGAAGGACGCGCTGGCGCAAGGGCCAGCGCGTCCTGTCGACAGCGGCAGTTATTGAGCCGCAACCACCGCTGACTCCTTGGCCTGTAGTTCGGCCAGCATCTGCTCGTCGCTCTTCATGATGCCGAAGTCGAGCAGCATGTCTTCGAGCTCTTCCATGGTAATCGGGGTCGGAATGGTCCCTTGGCCCGAATTGGCATGGATCTTCTCGGCTAGCGCCCGATATTCCCCGGCCTGCTTGGAGTCCGGCGCGTACTGGATCACCGTCATCTTCCTGAGCTCGGCGTGCTGGACGATGTTGTCACGCGGCACAAAGTGGATGAGCTTGGAATTGAGCCTGGCAGCCAGCGCCTCGGAGAGGTCGAGCTCGCGGTCCGTCTGGCGCTCGTTACAGATCAGGCCGCCGAGCCGCACGCCGCCGGAATGGGCATATTTCAGGATGCCCTTGGCGATGTTGTTGGCGGCATAGAGCGCCATCATCTCGCCGGACATCACGATGTAGATCTCCTGGGCCTTGTTCTCACGGATCGGCATCGCAAAGCCACCGCACACCACATCGCCGAGCACGTCATAGGAGACGTAGTCGACATCGTCATATGCACCGTTCTCTTCAAGGAAATTGATCGAGGTGATGACGCCGCGCCCGGCGCAGCCGACGCCCGGTTCCGGACCGCCGGACTCCACGCACTTGATGCCTTTGTAGCCGGCCTTGAGCACGTCCTCGAGCTCAAGGTCTTCCACCGAACCTTCCTGCGCTGCCAGATGCAGAACCGTGTCCTGCGCTTTGGCGTTCAGGATCAGCCGGGTGGAGTCGGCTTTCGGGTCGCATCCGACGATCAGGATCTTCTGCCCGAGGTCGACAAGCGCTGCGAGCGTATTTTGGGAGGTGGTGGACTTGCCGATCCCCCCTTTGCCGTAAAATGCGATTTGACGCAAATCTGACATATCGCCTTCCTTCTTTCGTTCCATCCATCGCTGAGTAAAAGGCCGGCAGCTCGCGCCGCCTCGCATGGCAATCTTCAAAACCCGTGCCATGTGGGCCGATCGAGCCAAAGGAAAGATCTTTTTGTTGGGTTTCAGAAAGTTACTCCGAACCACCACAGGAAACTGCCAAACAAACCTAATGTCGCCGATCAGACAAAGCCGACAGACGGTGTCGTGATGGCATCACTTGCACCGCTAGGTCGACCGCGACTATCAGCAGGACAACGGATCCGAAAACTGGAGACAATCGCACCCAGCTCCCAATCGAAAAATGTTGAAGCTTTCGATCCTGACCTGCCGCTGACGGCGATTAGAGCCTCGGCGGTCTTGAACCGCTCCCAAACGTTGGACCACCGGATGCTAGAGTTTTCCGGCTTATTCAGGGAGGCGGGCTGGTTGCGCCTCCCGAATTCACCAACGAGATCGGCGCCTTGTTGCCGATCGCACCATGAGGTCTTTCCTCATTGTAGTATCTACGCCAATCCTCCATCTTTTCGCGGGCATCCGCAAGGGTCAGGAACCAATGCTGGTTCAGGCATTCTGCACGGAAGCGGCCATTGAACGCTTCGATGAAAGCATTACCAGTCGGCTTGCCGGGGCGTGAGAAGTCCAACGTCACGCCCTTGGAATAGGCCCACAGGTCCAAGTCGCGCGACACGAACTCGGTCCCTTGGTCGACACGGATCGTTTTCGGATAGCCGGCTTTTTGGCACACCCGTTCAAGGGTTTGCACAACGTCTTCGCCTCTATAGCTATGACGTGGATCAAGCACCGGCACGTAGCGCGAAAAGGTGTCGACCACCGTCAGCACGCGCAGTTTCTTACCCGTTGCGAGTTGGTCGTGAACGAAGTCCATCGCCCAGACGTCGTTGGGTCCGACGGCCATGTGCCGATCCTCGCGAAGCTGGGCTTTTACCCTCCGCTTCGGTGTCTTGTTCCGCAACTGTAGCCCCAAGTCCCTGTAAATGCGGTAGGTTCGCTTGATGTTGGTGCCCCAACCCTCGCGTTCCAAAAGCACATGCACGCGACGATAGCCGTAGCGCACCCGCGTCTCAGAGCCCGATTCAAAAGTTCATTCGTATATCCGTTATCTTGCGATGCGCCTTGTGAGCATTCTGATTGAAGCGATTTGCGCCCATGCGGTTGCGCTTTCGATCGATTTCTCCCAATCCTTGGCGAGACGGCGGCAGCGTCCAAGCCAGGCGAAAGTTCTTTCCACCACCCATCTCTTGGGCAGGACGACGAAGCCCTTGGCGTGATCCGAACGCTTGACCATTTCGATCGTCCAGTCACCATGGCCGCACATTGCTCGCCTCAACTTGGCTCCGGCGTAGCCACCATCGGCGAAGATGTGGCGCAGCCACGGAAAACGGCGGCGGATCGCCTTGAGGACATGGGGTGCGCCGTCGCTACGCTTTGGCTGTCGATAATCCCTGCCGTCGGTTGCGCCTCCCGTCCCTCGATTTCCCGCGCCGCCATCACCAGAAGCTGGTTGATGCTCTGCCACAGTCCGATCGCGCGCCAAGCATAAAAATAACCGCGCACTGTCGAAACCGGCGGAAAATCGCCCGGCAGCATGCGCCATTGGCAGCCGCTCGAGGCGATATAGAGGATCGCCTCCACGACCGAGCGCATATTCGTCGTCCGACGCCGCCCGCCACGACGCGCTGGCGGGATCAGCGGTTTGATCAACGCCCATTCCAGGTCCTTCAAATCACTTGGAAAACGAAGCACGTCTCGGTTATGCTCACGGCGAGCGATAGCAGTCCAGCTCATCGAAACCCCATTTGATTTAGCACCAATAGGGAATCACAACTGCCTGTTATCGCTCAACTTCTTTTAAATCGGGCTCTTAGGCAATTTCGGCGGAGGGCGGATTATCAAATATACCGGGCATTACCACTTGGTGTATTCTGCGTGCTTCGCGGTTATACTAGCCATATTTGTTGTATCAATACTTATGCCATCGGATACGACCGAGTCTAATACCGGAGAAAAGATCGCTTAACCGCCCGAATCATTTCAAAAATATTACAGATAGTGGAGGAAGCCCGTGGGCTTACGTGTAATCGCGTGTTCTGCTCCCCAGTTTTCTCACGGCGAGGCGGGCGAAATGGCATTATCAAGCGCCGATCCGGCAAGCCTCTACAATGCCTGCAGATATGCTGCGTCACTGGCATCCAAGGCGGAAGGTGCATGGGGCGAAAGCAATTGGCGCGGCACCAGGAGTGACAGGCGACAATCAACGCTTCTGCTATCTGACATGGACGATGTGCAGCGAAGGCTAACGCCGCTATTAGTCCGGGTCCGGCCCAATTTAGTTCTCATAGGAGCGATGTCGATATGCTTCCGCGGTGCGATTGAGACAGCGAAATACATCAGAGAGTTTCTAGGCGATGACGTTTGTATCGTTCTTGGCGGTCGCCACGCCACCGAAACAATATATCGGGATGACGAAAATCGTGTAAGACATCATCTAGCGTCCCCTCTGCGGCTAATTGCTGACGGAAAAGTTTCCAGCTGTTTCGACATCGTGCTCTCCGGAGATGGTGAACACTTTATCGCGGAAATTGGGTGCGTCGTAGCTTCCTTGGAAGCAAGAGGTTTTTCGCCAAGGCAGGCGAAATTCTCATTGGGCCACCTGACGACCACCCCGGGGCACTGGATCGCCGGCACAATCATGGACGATCAGGTCCACACTGTGTGCTCTTCGGGCATGCCGCTCGATTATAATGGGATGCCATCCCCAGCCGAAATGTTCGGAATTACAACGAGCTTTGACGTGTTTGGTGGCGCGCCTACCGCGCACGTCTTCAGCGACATCGGGCGTGGCTGTATCTATGATTGTATCTTCTGCAGTGAGAGGATCAGCGTTGTCGGGCCTCCTCGACAGTTCAAGATAAGCCCCCACCGGTTATGCGGCCAACTCGCAGCAGCCCGCCGCGTAGTCAAGGCAGATTACGGCGAAAACTTTCCTGTCTCGGCGTTCATTGAAGACTCAACTCTTCTTGGATGGAATTCGGCCCTCGTAGCCCAGTTTGAAAAGGTATTCGACCCACTCGAAAATCCTGTGCGGCTTGGCGGACAAGCGACCATTGACCAAATTGTCAATAACCCAGCCCTTGCACGAAGACTAGGCCGCATGGGCCTGGAATATCTTTTCATCGGGGTCGAGACACCGCGCCCAGAACTTGTTGGAGGTCTTCACAAGAACATCGCCACCAAGAAGGGTTCGTGGATGGAACGCGGGGACAAAGCAGTTGAGATCTTGTCCGAAGCCGGAATCAAGGTTGGGGTATCCCTCCTATTTGGCATGGGCGAGGGAGCTGCTGAAAGGCAGCAATTGTTTTCGGCCTTAGAAAGCTGGCGGAAAACGGGCTCTCTGATCACAATCAGCATGAACTGGGCCGTCCAACACCCTTTGAGAAACACGGTTCAGGGGAATGAATATACCTATTTGGATTGGGCGGTGTCGCCCGGTCCCATGCTGTCGTTGTTAAGGAATTTTGGCGAGTCCTCTGAGATCTATCCAATTGCCGGCGGTACAAGCCCAGACGAAGCCTCCGTAAAGGATATTCTCCAAGCCACCACGGAGATCATGGCTATGCCGCCTGCACACCCAATGCAAAAGCAAGAAGCGGATCATGTCCCAGGACGTGGTGTAGCTTAGACGACCACGGCTCATCCCAGCCGGATGAGTGTCAGCTTGCTGCTGGCAGGCTGATGAGGGGATCATCGCTCATTGTGGCGATTGTCTCAAGTGTCATGTAGCGGGATCGCTGGACGGCCCATTCATCGTTCTGTTCGAGCAGCAGCGCACCGACCAGGCGCACGATGGCGTCGTCGTTGGGGAAGATGCCGACGACCTCTGTCCGCCGCTTGATCTCGCCGTTCAATCGCTCAATCGGGTTGGTCGAGTGAAGTTTGGCCCAATGCTGCTTGGGACATGTAGGCGAGCACGTCTTGCTCGGCGCTGTCCATAAGACTGGCGAGCTTCGGTACCTTTGGCCTGATCTGGTCGGCGACGTTGCGCCACTGAGTGCTTGCCGCCTCCGGCGTGTCCTGAGCGAAGGCCGTGGCAATGAAGGCGGAGAAAACTCGGCGTCCGCTCTTTCCAGCATGGGCCAAGGTATTGCGCATGAAGTGGACCCTGCAGCGCTGCCAGGTGGCGGAGAGCACCTTCGATACTGCGGCCTTGATGCCCTCATGCGCATCGGAGACAACGAGCTTCACGCCACGCAGACCCCGCCTGGTCAGCTTTCGAAGAAACTCCGTCCAGGTCGCCTCGGCCTCGGACGTGCCGAGCACCTCGCGTCGACCGTCGGTGTTGACGCCGACGGCGATGATTACGGCGACGGAGACAATACGACCACCGCGCCGAACCTTGAGGGAGGTCGCATCGATCCACAGGTAGGGCCATTCTCCTTCGATGGGCCTGTCGAGGAAGACCTTCACCTTCTCATCGATTTCTTCGCACAGCCGGGATACCTGGCTTTTGGAGATGCCGCTCATGCCCATGGCCTTGACGAGGTCATCGACGGATCGGGTCGAAACGCCTTGGATATAGGCTTCTTCGATGACCGCAGTCAGGGCCTTCTCGGCCATCCGGCGTGGTTCGAGAAAGCTCGGGAAATAGCTGCCTGTGCGAAGCTTGGGAATGCGCAGCTCGACGGTGCCCGCCCGTGTCTCCCAATCCCGGTCGCGATAGCCGTTACGCTGGGCCAGTCGGAAGCCATTCTTCTCGCCATAGCCCGCGCCGGTCTTCGTGCCGACCTCCAGCGCCATCAGCTTCTCGGCAGTAAAGCCGATCATCTCGCGCAGCAAATCGGCATCGGCGCTCTTCTCAACGAGTGAGCGCAGGTTCATCATGTCGTCGGTCATCGGTGGTGTCCCTCAGGTTGGCTCAAGCAACCCGACCCTACCGGAAATCACCGATGGCTATGAAATCCAGTTACACCACTCCATTGGACACGATCAAGAAGCGGAGCATATATATGCTGAACGGAGCGCCTAAAGGCGGAATAAATTACCCTAGCTCAGACCGAGTATGCGCCGGAACCCATCTCTTTATCGATATGTGGGATGCAGAAAATACGGGAAATGCTGAAGCGATTGAGGCGGCGGTAGCGCAAGCCGTTCATGACTGCCGCGCAACGATGTTGGAATCGAGTTATAGAAAATATAGCGAAGATGGGGGCGTCACGGGCTTCGCAATTCTCGCTGAATCGCACATTTGCGTAAATACCTGGCACGAAGAACGCATGGTCGCGATAGACGTATTTTTTTGTGGTTCGCTAGACCCGTACGCGAGTATCACCGCGTTGCGCGACGTATTTCGTCCATCCCGGATCGATATTAGCGAGCACAAGCGTCTTCTTGGAACAAGAATAACGCATCCAAATATTGTGGAAGCGCTTTAGCCGAAAGTATTCTCCGAAATCGAGGCGGAACATGTCTAGACAAATCGTTTTCGTGCGCGAAAAATACCCTTCTGAATTCCGCACTATGATCGTGCCGAATGAAGTGCCGTACTACACAGAAAAGGGCTTTGAGGTATTCGTCGAGCTTGGTATCGGCGAAAAAATTGGCTTTGCGGAACCAGCCGGATGTCCTAAAGCGCCGGCGTGTCTGGTTCGACGGCCAACTGAATCTCGATCCAGAACAGCTGATCTTCATCGACGAAAGTGTGCTGCAGAGGCACGGAAGGAGTTCAGTATGAGCTAACCCCGTAACGTGAAGCTGCGTGAATGATGGAGGATGGCCCTCCGGGATCGGCTTTCAGGAGCGGGTCTCAAACCAGTCCGAGCTGCTGCGGTAAAGAGCCGTGGTGGCTGGGGCTTACTTTCCGCCGCCGGTGCGCGTCGTCTCCATTCCAAAGAAGACCGGAGGCGAAAGGGTTTTGGGTGTGCCGACGGTCAGTGATCGGATCGCTCAGATGGTGGTCAAGCAGATGATTGAGCCGGATTTAGAGCCGCTCTTCTTGCCAGACTCCTATGGCTACAGGCCGATGAAGTCGGCTTTGGATGCCGTTGGGGTAACGCGTCAGCGGTGCTGGAAGTACGATTGGGTTCTGGAATTCGACATCAAAGGGCTGTTCGACAATCTTCCGCATGATCTCTTTAATCGAAACCCCATTTTGTCGTCGAACGCTCGTTGCGTGATCGCCCTTGATGAGAAACCCTTTTAGCCAGTTCCAACGCCGCGGCCGGACATGGGGCAACCATTGCCCGATTGACCCCAGTCTCCAACTTAAGTGGCTCAGCTCTCTTCAATGAGGCCACAGCTAGCAAGGGCAGAGACGAAATCGTGAACGTCGCATTTGGTGACGTCATACCGTTCTGATTTAAGCTCGCTCAGTATCCTTGGTAGTGTATGCTCGCCGTCCAGTTTCGAAACCAAACCGGCGACCCAAGGCGGAGGAGATTGGATGATCTTTCTTGATTTCTGGGATTCCTTCCAATTCGAGCCTTTCATTTGGCCCAACCCATCGCTGGCGATTTTCCAGCTTGTCAAGAAGTATAAGGCGGCTTCGGGAGGCCCATACGGTCGTATGAAGCCCCACTTCACCATTACGGTCGACTCGGCGCCCATTGCTGATAAACAAAACTCCAATCTCTCGGCATGTGGTAGATCCAAAAATCGTGCCAGCTGCAAAAAGAGCCTAGGAAAAGTTTTCCTATTTGCTCGGAGCCTAAATGCAACTGCATCAACAGCGCCCGAACAATATCGCGTCGCGTTTCAACAAATCGGCAGCGCCGCATGCGCGCCAATCAACCGCAGACGAGGGAGAAAACTCCGAGCAGCTCCGGCAGTGTTCTGGTAAGCGCGTCGCCGTGTTCCGCAAAGCGGCGCACAACGGCAGCGCCTATGCAGTCCGCCCCGCCATGACAAGCGCAATGCGCGCAGTGGAGTGCTCGGCAGGAGGGAAGAGTTCGGCTCGTGGCGTCCCGGGCATGGCGGGTGCGCCTACCCCGGTTACTAAACGATCTCCAGCCACCGTCGACGGTCACCACAGACCCGGTGACGCTTGCGCGCTGGCGAGAAAGCGCACCGCTCGGGCAATTTTGTCTGGACGCGCCACGCGACCCATTGGCACCCGGCTGCGCACCGCGGTGAGGTCTATCTTGCCCGCGCGTTCAAGTTCCGAAACCATCGGCATGCGCACGTAAAAGTTCCCTGACCAACGTTGACGATCTCGAGGCTGAATCCTGATCGATCAAGTCTCACTTTCACCCTCTTGAAGGAATGCAGTCTTCCTAAATGCGTAGACGGGGTCATCGGGACATGATGCTCCGATCGGCTGCCGGTGGCCGAACTGCTCAGTCTCGGATGCCGCGGCCAAGATCTGCTCCTCGACTAGATCATAGACCACCGTCCGTTCGGCAATTCTCCAATCCCCTCCCTTTTTCAGGAACAGATCGCAATAGCGGCCGCAGATCAGGGCCTGACTTAGCGTTCCGGCCTTGTTCGGTGCGCGTTGCAGTGCGGCGAAGTAACTTTCGACGGCGGCTTTTTCCGGGCTGCTGAACTCAATCAGAATGTTCGTGATTTGATGGATGTTGCGCGGTCCCGTCTTGAAGACACCAAGGGCGAACTCGATGAAGCCCTCGGCCGAACCGGAATAGGTCCCGTGATTGTCACGTGCATCGGGCCAGTAGGAACTGCGCAGCGCCCTTTCATCGGCGCGGTCTATCCCGCGGCAATACCGATAGAGGCAGTCGCGGAGCGCCTCGCGGTCGAGCAATTCGGTAATTTTTTTTGTGTTTCATCGCTTGTCGCACATCTGATATTGGGGCGCTTACCCATCCAGTGACGCAGCCAGCTTTCAACTGCTCGGCTGACGTAAGGAAAAACCCTCCCTCTGCTTAGGCATGCATGTAAACAACTGCCCTTAGAAGTAGACATCAATGG